>NZ_JAAKZV010000308.1 GCF_011044975.1 Streptomyces coryli
GGTTGAGGCGTTGGCGGAGGGGCGTATCCCGCGCTAGGCGGGTGGCTTGCGGTGGGGTCGCGCCTGCGGCGCGGCATCCTGTGGCTTCGCCACGGAGTCCTCAAACGCCGGACGGGCTTGGGGGTGGGCCGAGGATTTCGACGCCGTGGTGGGAGGCCAGGCGTGTTAGTTCCGTTGGGTCAGGGTGGTCAAGCGGTTCATGTGGTCGGGGGTCAGGCGGAGGTCGGCTGCTGTGAGGTTTTCCTCGAGGTGGGGGATGCTGGCGGTGCCTGGGATGGGCAGCGTCACCGGGGAGTGGGTCAGGAGCCAGGCGAGGGTTATCTGGGTGGGGGTGGCGCGCAGTTCCTCCGCGACCGCGGCGATCTCGGGCTGTATTCCTGATTGGCCTGCGGAGATGGGGCGCCAGGGGAGGAAGGCGATTCCCAGCGTCTCGCAGGCTGCCAGGACCGGCTCGTGTTCGCGGTCGAGCAGGTTGTAGCGGTTCTGCACGCTTGCGATGTCCGCCAGTTTGCGGGACTCGCGGAGTTGGTCGGCCGTCACCTCGGAGAGGCCGATGTGGCCGACCTTGCCTTCCTGCTGGAGTTCCGCCAGCGTGCCCAGCTGTTCGGCCAGCGGTGTGTCCGGGTCGATCCGGTGCAGTTGCAGGAGTTCGATGCGGTCGACGCGCAGGCGGCGCAGGGCCTGGTCGACCTGGTCGCGGAGGATGGACGGGCGGCCGTCGAGCTTCCACTCGCCGCCGGGGCCGGTGCGGGCCACGCCGACCTTGGTGGTGAGGAGCAGGTCGTCCGGATACGGGTGCAGGGCCTCGGCCAGCAGCTCTTCGTTGGCGCCGCCCCCGTACAGATGGGCGGTGTCGATCAGCGTCACGCCGAGCTCAACGGCCCGCCGCGCCACCGCAAGAGCCGCCGCACGGTCAGGGGCCGGCTCGGTCGGCAGGTGCATCGCACCGAAACCGAGCCGCCGGACGGGCAGCGTGCCGCCGATACGGAACGTTGTGGATGGCATGCCCGAACACTACTGAGCGGCCAACTGCCGTGGGCTTGCTGTCCCTTGCCGCGCCGCGACGAGGATTCCGGCGGTCCACCCGGGTGCGCGCCCATGAGAGGGCAGCTCGATCGTCTCCATGCGGTGGCCGGTGCGGGCGAGCAGCCAGGAGGTGAGTGAGTTCGAGTTCCACATGTCGCCGACGTGCAGTTCGTCGCGGCCCCAGGTGACGGTGGGGAAGTCCGGGACCAGGTCCAGTAGCCGGCGCGCCTGTTCGGCATCCGTGCTCAGCCGGCGGGGGCTGTCGACCGCCTCGGCGGCGTCCGGGATGGTCCCGTGGCGCCAGCGGCGGATCTCGTAGCGGAAGAGTGGTGAGCGGCCCAGCCACCGCAGGCCCACCGGGCCTTCGGCGAGCACGCCTCGGTCGGGCTCCTTGGTACGCCACACAGGGGCCATCTCGATCACGTGCCGGTCGCCGTCGAGGCGGACGCTCAGGGCCGAGTGGTACAGGTCGAGCGCTTCCCGGTGTCTCCGGTGGGCGGCGGCCGTTTCGTAGAGCCGGCCGTTCCAGCGCACCAGTCGCATCCCGCCGGCACCAAGAGGCAGCCAGTACAGCTCCACTGAGGCAGTGTCCATGGCCGACCTCCGGTGCCGGAACGGATAGCCCGATGACCTGCTGCCGACGCTAGCGGCCGGGCCGGGGCACTCGTACCGGCCGAGCAGCCCCGGTGGGCCGACAATGGGCCCCGGGAGCCGAACGCCGTTGTCTTAACCCCGAGCCCACCGCACGGCGAGAAGGTAAAGTCCGCGCCGGAACAAAGTCGCCGGAGGGGACACCGCATGGCCGGACACCAAGCAAAACAGGCCCACCTGGCGATAGCCATCGTCTTCGCCGCTCACGGCGCGGTGACCGGCAGCTTTGCCACCCGCGTCCCCTGGATCCAGGACCATGCAGGACTCTCCGCGGGCCAACTCGGCCTCGCCCTCGCCTTTCCCGCGCTCGGCAGCCTCCTCTCCATGCCGATGGCCGGCGCCGTCAGCCATCGCTTCGGGGCTCGCCGCGCACTCATATCCCTGCTGCCGCTCTGGACCCTGGCCCTGATGCTCCCGGGGCACGCCCCCGGACTGCTCACCCTCTGCGCCGCGCTGCTGATCTTCGGCGCCACCGCCGGCATCTCCGACGTCGTCATGAACGCCATCGGCGTGGAGACCGAGTCCCGGGCAGGCCGCAGCATCATGTCCGGGCTGCACGGGGCGTGGAGCACCGGCGCCCTCCTCGGTTCGGCCGGCGGCACCCTCGCCGCGCATCTCGACGCCGACGCCCGCGTGCACCACGCGGTGGCCGGCGTCGTTCTCACCGTCGTCGGCGTGCTGGCGGCCCGTAAGACCCTCGACGTCACCCCGGGACCCGAAGCCGAAGCGCCGCCGCACTTCGCACTGCCGCCCAAGTCGGCGCTGGTCATCGGCGCGGTGGCGCTCTGCGCGGTCTTCGCCGAGGGGGCCTCCCTCGACTGGTCCGCCGTCTATCTCCGCGACATCCTCGACGCCTCGCCAGGCCTCGCGGCCGCGACGACCACCGCCTTCGCCCTCACCATGGCGATCGCGCGCTTCGCCGGTGACGCCGTGGTCGACCGCCTGGGTGCGGTACGGACCGTGCGGTACAGCGGGGTGCTCGCCACCCTGGGCGGGGTGCTGGTGGTGCTGGCCGTCAATGCCGCCGTGACCATCACCGGGTTCGGGCTGATCGGGCTCGGCATCGCCGTCGTCGTGCCGCTCGCCTTCAACGCGGCCGCCCGCAGCGGCAACAACGCCGCCCAGGCCATCGCGGGCGTCGCCACGATCACGTACGCGGCCGGCCTCATCGCCCCGTCCGCGATCGGCGGCATCGCCGACCTGACCAGCCTGACGGTGTCGTTCGGCCTGGTCACGGCCCTTGCGGCGGTGCTCGTCGTGGGCGCCTCCGTGATGGGTACGGGCGGCAGCCGCAAGGCGGCGGGTGAATCGGCGGCGCCGGCTGCTGCTTCGGCCTCGGACGAAGGACGTTCCTGAGCCGCGCGGCCTTCCCTTACCCTCGGCGCCACGGTCGAGCATTTCGGGCGTACGGGGGGATTTGCCATGCGGGGTCGTCGGCTGAACGGGCGTTACGAGCTGCTGGAGTTACTCGGCAGCGGTGGGATGGGTGAGGTCTGGCGGGCTCGCGACCACGAGCTCGGGCGCGAGGTCGCGGTCAAGGTACTGCTGCCCGAGCGCGCGGACGCGGATCCTGGCGAACGGGCGGAGCTGCTGGCGCGCTTCCGGCGGGAGGCGCGGGCGGCGGCGGGGCTCGACAGCCCGTACATCGTGGCCGTGCACGATCACGGGATGGACGGCGGCAGCCCGTATCTCGTGATGGCCCTGGTCGACGGCCGCACGCTGCAGCAGGTGCTGCGCGAGCGCGGCCGGGTGCCGGCGGGCGAGGCGCTGGGCTGGGCCGCGGATGTCTGCCGCGCCCTGGTGGCGGCGCATGCGGCGGGGGTCGTCCACCGCGACATCAAGCCCGCCAACGTCATGGTCCCGGCGAACGGCGGCCCGGCGAAGGTCGTCGACTTCGGCATCGCCCGCTTCACCGAGGCCCGGGCCGCGGACGCGCGGCTGACGCAGACCGGGCAGCTGCCCTTCGGCAGCGTCGCGTATCTCGCGCCCGAGCGCTTCCGGGAGGAGGCCGGGGACGGGCGCGCGGATGTGTACGCGCTGGGGTGTGTGCTGTACGAACTCCTCGTCGGGCGGCCGCCGTTCACGGGTCCGGCGGCGGGCGTGATGTACAACCATCTGCACGACGAGCCGCTGCGGCCGAGCCGGGCGCGGCGGGAGCTGCCGGTGGGGGTGGACCGGCTGGTGCTCGACTTGATGGCGAAGGCGCCTGTGGACCGGCCGGCGGATGCGGCGGTGGCGCTGGGGCGGATCGAGGAGGTGGCGGCGGCCGCGCTGCGGGGCGGGGGAGCCCTGCCGGTGACGGGCGTTGCCGAAGCGGAGCCGGAGCCTGAGCGGGGGCCCGAGCCTGAGCGGGCGCCCGAGCGCGAGCCGGAGCCCGCGCCTCCCGCCGATGCCGAGCCCGCCCCGGCGCCCGCGCGCCGTGCCCCCGTATCCACCGGCAAGGCGCTGCCCCAGGCCCAACGCCCTTCCCGCTCCCGCGGATCCGCCCTCGCCGCGATAGCCCTGGTGTTGCTGCTCCCCGTCATCATCATGGTCGTGGCGCTCGGCGCGGACTCGTCCAGTACGGGCGTCACCGGCGCTCCCGCGGACGCCGAACCGCCGCCGCCCACGAAGTCCCCCACGCCGCCGAAGCCGGTGATCGCCATCCCCACGGAGTTCAGCGCGTACAGCAAGGAGACCGGGAAGGTGCGCGCGCGGGTGGTGCGCGCGGCGCTGAAGGAAGCCGAGCGCCGCTCCGGCACCGAGCTGCCGGGCATCGGGATCGTCACGGTCTCCGCCTCCTCCGGCGACAACCCGGAGCACCTGCTCGAAGAGCACCCGGGGATGCTGGCGATGGTGGGTCACACCGCCGACTTCGCCGGCGGGGACGGCGACCTCTCCGGCGGGATGGCGGTGATGGACACCTGTACCGCCACCGGCAGCGGCCAGGAGGGCGCCTTCGGCCTGCGCGCCCCTGAGCACCGGGTGGGCAAGCTGGCGGGCCGCTATCTCGCCGCCCGGCACGGCGTACGCAAGGTCCTCATCGGCTCCGAGAACTACTGGGCCACCGACCGGGACCGCGACCGGCTCGGCCACGGCCTGAGCGCTGCCGGGGTGCTGGCGGAGGACACGCTCGCGCCGGCCAGTGGGATGGGCGCGAAGGACCTGCTCCAGGAGCTGGGCCTCAAGGACCCGGATGCGGTCACCCTCGCGGACCTGCCCGACAACGGCCAGAGCGAGTGGCCGGAAGCCCTCCGTAAACGGAGCGAACTGCAGATCCTGCACTCGGTCGACGACGACGCCTGCACCAGTCCGGGAAGCATCGAGGGATACGCCGGGCGCGCCGCCGCGCTGCGCGACGGCGCCCTGCGTTTCCGGCCGTTCCGCGACGAGACGCAGCCCGACGACTGCGCCGCCTTCCCGAAGCTCTGCAAGCCGGGACCCGAGCTGAAGCAGCTCCTGAAGCACCGGGGCACGGCCGAGCTCTACGACGGCACGCTGGCCATCGCCGACGGCCTGATCCGGGTGGCGAAGGACATCGGCACCGACCCGCACCGGAACCGCACCGCACTGCGCGACGCCGTCGCCCGCGCCGAATTCGACGGCCTCCTCGGCCACTACGACTTCGCGGACCACCGCGACGCCGCCCGCCCGGTCTGGGTGGACCGCCTCGAGAACGGCAAGTGGCGGCAACTCGGCTCGCTGGACCGGCTGCTGGGCGACGGCTAGCCGATGATCCCGGTGTCGTAGAAGAACTCGTAGCGGGTCGGGTCGTCCGGCAGGAACCAGTGGAAGCCCTCCTGGAAGAAGACCGCGACCATGTTGATCGCGATCACCAGGCCGCAGAAGCCGAGGGCGATCATGCCGACCGTGCGGTGGCCGTGGCCCGCGGGGATCGTACGGTCGGCGGTGACGTTCGCGAAGATCATCAGCAGCGCGATCGCGGCGATCGCGGCGTTGAAGAGGATCCACGCCCAGACGTAGAGGTGCAGGCCGAGCGCGGTGCCGCCGTAGCCCTCGGCGTGCGGAAGGATGTGCAGCATCGTCTGGCGCCAGGCGGCGAAGGAGCCGCCGAGGCAGGCGACGAGGGCCATGCCCCAGCCCATCAGGTAGTCGCGGCGGGTGATCGAGCCGGTCATGCCCTGGCGCACGATGAACGCGCCGCCGAGCGCCGCGAGCAGCATGAACATCCGCTGGATCATGCACAGCGGGCAGGGATACTCCCACTCCCCGAACTGGATCAGCAGCCCCCCGCAGACCACCCCGGTCCACCCGACGACGAAGACGACGGCCAGCCACCACTGGGCCTGGCCCAGCAGTCCGCGCAGGCCGATCCGGGGGACGCTCATCAGTAGTTCAGCCCCAGTCCGAGTCCGCTGGTGATGTGGTGCGCGAGCAGCGCGGAGGTCGCCGCGACCGACACCCACCAGGCGATGAGCACCGTGGAGCGGCTCTTGCGGCGCACGATCACGTAGAGCGTGCCGAGGAGCGCCGCGAAGATCAGGGTGTCCATGGGGCGGACCGTAGTGCGGGGCGCTCGGCCGGGCGGGCAGGCAGGCGGGCCGGGCTCCCGCCGCTCACTCGCGCGGCGGGAGTCGTCTCCCGGATGTGGGATAGCATCCCGGATATGGGATCTGAAGGGGACGAGCTGGAGCGGCGCCTCGCCGACCGTCTCGCCGACCGCCTCGCGCGGCTGCGCGCCGCGCAGGCGTGGTCACTGGACGAGGCCGCCCGGCGCACCGGCGTGAGCCGGTCCACGCTCTCCCGCCTGGAACGGGCGGAGATCAGCCCGACGGCCGCGCTGCTGGGCAAGCTCTGCACCGCGTACGGGCGAACCATGTCGCAGCTGCTCGCCGAGGTGGAGGCGGAGCCACCGCAGGTGGTGCGCGCGGAGCGGCAGTTGGTGTGGCGCGACACCGCCTCCGGCTTCACTCGCCGCGCGGTCTCCCCGCCGCAGGCCGGGCTGCGCGGCGAGGTGGTCGAGGGGGTGCTGGAGCCGGGCGCGGACATCGCGTACGACGAGGCGCCGGTGCCCGGGCTCGAGCAGCACATCTGGGTGCTGGAGGGGGGCCTCGAGGTCACGGTCGGCGGGGTGGCGCATGAGCTCGGGCGGGGGGACTGCCTGCGGTTCCGGTTGTACGGGCCGACCCGCTTTCGCTGCCAGGGGGCGGGTGCGGTCCGCTATGCCCTGGTGATTGTCCAGCCATGACTTCCGAGAAAGGCCGCGCAACCGTGCCGACAGCCACCGTCACCCGCCTCACCCCCGCCGACTTCCGTGCCGCCGTCCCGGAACTCGCGGCGCTGCTCGCCGACACCGTCGCCGGCGGTGACTCGCTCGGGTTTCTCGCGCCGCTCGGGCGCGCGGAGGCGGCGGACTGGTGGCGTGAGCTGGAGCCCGCCGTGGAAGCCGGCAGCCTCACCGTCTGGGCGGCCCCCGGCCCCGGCGGCGGCATCGCGGGGACCGTCAGCCTGGCCCGTACCTGGAAGCCCAACTCCCGCCATCGCGCCGAGATCGTGAAGCTGATGGTGCACCCCGACGCCCGCGGCCGCGGCCTGGCCCGCGGACTGCTGGCGGCGGCGGAGGCGGAGGCCGCGCGGACGGGCGTCGGCCTGCTGGTGCTCGACACCGAGAGCGGCACCCCGGCCGAGCGGCTCTATCTCGCGGCGGGGTGGACGCGCTACGGGAAGGTGCCCGGGTATGCGACGGATACGGCCGGGGTGCCGCGGGACTGCAGCTTCTTCCACAAGGTGATCACGACATCGGCCTGATTCGATGTGCGTCGATATTGACGGGGCGGTGACGGCGCGCGATGGTTGATTCCATGGACATCGATACAGGCAAGACCGAGCTGCGTGAGTCGGTGCGCGCCGGGTACGCCGCGGCGGCGCTGCGGGTGACCGACGGCGGTGCCGACGCCTCCTGTTGCGGGCCGCAGGCCGACGCGTGCTGCGGCCCCGGCGCCGAGGTGGACGAGGGCTTCGGCGCCGAGCTGTACGGCGCGGACGACCGTGCCGGGCTCCCCGCGGAGGCCGTCGCCGCCTCGCTGGGGTGCGGCAATCCCCTCGCCGTCGCGGAGTTGAAGCCCGGCGAGCGGGTGCTGGACCTGGGCTCCGGCGGCGGCATCGACGTGCTGCTGTCGGCGCGCCGGGTGGGGCCCGAGGGCAAGGCGTACGGGCTGGACATGACCGAGGAGATGCTGGCGCTCGCGCTCGCCAACGCCCGTAAGGCGGAGGCGAGGAACGTCGAATTCCTCAAGGGCGACATCGAGGCCGTCCCGCTGCCCGCGGACACCATCGACGTCGTCATCTCCAACTGCGTGATCAACCTGTCCGTCGACAAGCCCGCCGTCTTCGAGGAGATGCACCGGGTCCTCGCCCCCGGCGGCCGCATCGGCATCACGGACGTCGTCGCCGAGGACCACCTCACCCCGGAGCAGCGCGCCGAGCGCGGCGGCTACGTGGGCTGCATCGCGGGCGCGCTGACCTTCGCCGAGTACGCGGACGGCCTGCGCGCGGCGGGCTTCGCCGAGGTGTCGGTGACCTCGACGCACGAGGTCGGGGAGGGGATGCACTCGGCGATCGTGCGGGCGGTGAAGCCGGCGGTTGGGTGAACCGGCCGGTGTCGACGGGCGGTTGGGCCGGGCGGTGTCGGTGGCCGGGTGGGCCGGGCGGTGTCGGTGGCCGGGTGGGCCGGCTGGCGTCGGTGGCCGGTTGAGCGGGCGGTGCC
>NZ_JAAKZV010000309.1 GCF_011044975.1 Streptomyces coryli
GCTGGAGGGCACGCCGCCGCCCGGCGGCGTGCCCTCCAGCAACACGCTCACCGGCGGCGTCCCCGGCTCCGGCATGCCGCAGGCGCCCTCGCCGTACGCCCAGGAGGCGTCGGACTCGCAGGGCTTCATGCCGCCGCCGACCCCGCCGTCGGGTCCGTCCGCGTCCGTCTCCACCTCCCCGGCCGCCGCGCCGAAGGCCAAGCGCAGCCCCGCGGAGATGAAGAAGACGCTGATCCTCGCCGGCGGCGGCGTCCTCGGCCTGCTGGCCGTGGCGTACGGCGCGGGCCTCGTGCTCGGCCAGGACGACGTGCCGAAGGGCACCACCGTCCTCGGCGTCGACATCGGCGGCAGCACCCGCGACGAGGCCGTGAGCAAGCTCGACGACGCCCTCGGCAAGCGGGTCAACGCGCCGCTGCAGGTGACCGTCGGCGAGACCAAAAAGAGCATCAAGCCGCAGCACGCGGGCCTCGGCGTCGACACCGCCGAGACGGTCCGCTCCGCCTCCGGCGCCGACTACAACCCGGTCACCGTCATCGGCTCGCTCTTCGGCGGCACCCGCGAGGTGGAGCCGAAGATGACCGACGACACCGAGAAGCTGCGCTCGGCCCTCGAGGACCTCAAGGAGGATACGGGCGCGGGCGGCAGCGAACGCGGCATGATCAAGTTCGTCGCGGGCAAGGCCGTTCCGGTCAAGGGCAGCAGCGGCCAGTCGCTGGACGTCGACAAGTCGATGACCGAGCTGCAGGACGCCTTCGCCGACCGCGCCGCGGGCGGCCCGAACTCCCCGGTGTCCCTGCCCACCGCCAAGCAGTCGGGCGCGGTGACGCAGGCGCAGTTCAAGACCGCGCTGGACGGCTTCGCGAAGACGGCGATGTCGGGCCTGGTCACGGTCAAGGCGGGCAGCGCCTCGATCCAGTTCAGCCCGGAGAAGTCGCTGCCGAAGTTCCTGACGATGGTCCCGGACGAAAAGGGCAATCTGCAGCCGCACTACAACCTGAAGGTGCTGAAGCAGCTCTACGGAACCACCTTCGACGGCGTCAAGCTCAAGCGGGCCACCGGCACGGTCCCGGTCCAGGCGAAGGACGTCGCCCAGGCCCTGGATGGGGCGCTGCGCGCGACCGACCCGGCCGAGCGCGTCGGCGTCATCCAGGGCTCCGGCGGCTGAGCACTGCGGCTTCGCCGCGATGGTCACGCCGAGGGGTTCCGGGGGCTCTGCCCCCGGAACCCCTTTTGACGAGGACGGCGGCGCCGATCCAGAACGCGTCGCCGAGGAAGACCATGTCCCCGATCACCATGGCGGCGGAGAAGAGCGGCAGGCCCATCAGAACCGCGATCGCCGCGTGGCTGCCCAGCAGCGCGATCAGGAACGGATACTTCAGCACCCGGCTGAAGACCGCGAAGGGCAGCCCCAACTGGGTGAAGACGGTCAGATAGGCCAGCCCGAGGATCAGCGCCGACTGCCCCGCCACCCAGTGCGAGAGCTCCGGCCACGGCGTGAAGGCGTTGAGGTGGAGGGCGTAGTGCAGGGCGGTGCCGTCGCGCCAAGTCGAGCCCTGGATCTTGTACATGGCGGCGGCGCCGTACGCGATCATCACCTGCCCGGCGATGACTAGCAGGGCGAGGTTGTGCGTCAGCGTCACCACCCGCCGCCGCAGCTCCTCGTTCTCGCCTTTCAGAAGTGGCGGCGACCACTCCCGCCGCCCATCGAGCGACCACACCCGCCCGCACGCCGTGCAGGCCAGATAGATCGCGAGCAGCCGCACCAGGTGATCGCCGGAGTCGTTCACGAACGCCGTCCTGAACTGCACCGCGCACACCAGCACCGCGAAGGCGATCGATGTCACCCGGGTCCGCCACCCCAGCGTGAAGAGCACGCTGACGGCGACGGCGAGGCCGTAAAAGACCCACCACAGCACCGGACTCTCCGTCACCGCGACCGTATAGAAGCCGGTCCACCCATTGAGCGCGTTCAGCTCCAGCGCCATCTCCGGCGTCCAGTACGCCTCCGGCCCCCACAGCACGCCGGCGTCGCCGATGTCGCGCAGCAGATAGGCGAGCGAGAGCAGTCCGGTGCCGATCCGCAGCACGGCGGCGCTGCGCAGCGAGTACGCCGTCCCGGACGCTCGCTCCAGCAGCTTCACGCCCGCCACCAGGGCAGCACGGTCCGGGTCGGACGCGGCGCGCTCGCCGCCCCCGGCGCCGGGATCGGCAGCGTCGTGATGCGCAGCTGCAGCGCGTCGTACGTGCCCCGCCGCTCGCCGAGCCCCTCGAGGCGCCCCGCCGCGATATTGCCCAGATACCGGCGGAAGAGCTCGGCCCGCTCCGTCCGCGCCGGAACGGCCCGATCCCCGAAGTCCCGGTAGATCTTCCACGCCCGCCGCAGCAGATTCTGGTTCGCCCGCGCCGGATACGGACTGTGCCGGACGGCCGCGTTGTCGACGGCCGACAGATCGTGCCACGTACCCGAGGCCGAAGTCCGCGCCTCGATCCGGTAGTTCGCCGCGAACGGATTCGGCGCGAAGAGCGCCCAGTGCTGCTCGAACCAGGGATAGATCCAGCCGTCGATCACCGGCTTGTGCGTCTTGCTGACGCCGTTCGCCGGCGCCACGTACAGGAACACCACCGCCAGCTGCCACCCCGCGAGCCCGACCGCCCCCGCGGCGAAGGCCGCGAGCAGCCACCGCCGCGGAGCGGTCACGGAGCCGGGTCCTCGGAGGCGTAGAAGCAGGCCGACGGATGCGCCGCCCCGTCCGCGCCGGCGAGGTGCGGCGGCACCGTCAGCTCGGGCACCTCCTCCGCGCACCGGTCCTGCGCCTTCCAGCAGCGGGTACGGAACCGGCAGCCCGACGGCGGATTGGCCGGCGACGGCACATCCCCGGCGAGGATGATCCGCTCCCGCTTCCCGCGCGCCTCCGGATCCGGTACGGGCACGGCGGACAGCAGCGCCTGGGTGTACGGATGCGTCGGGTGCTCGTAGATCTCGCTGTCCGTCCCCAGCTCGGCCAGCCGCCCCAGGTACATCACCGCGACCCGGTCGGAGATATGCCGTACGACGGACAGGTCGTGCGCGATAAAGACGTACGAAAGCCGGAACTCGTCCTGCAGCTTCTCCAGCAGGTTCACCACCTGCGCCTGCACCGAGACGTCCAGCGCCGACACCGGCTCGTCCGCCACGATGATCTCCGGCCGCAGCGCGAGCCCGCGCGCGATGCCGATGCGCTGCCGCTGGCCGCCGGAGAACTGGTGCGGATAGCGGTTGATGTACTCGGGGTTCAGCCCGACCACATCGAGCAGCTCCTGCACCTTCGCCCGCCGGTTGCCCTTCGGCGCGACCTCGGGGTGGATCTCGTACGGCTCGCCGATGATGTCGCCGACGGTCATCCGGGGGTTGAGGGACGTGTACGGGTCCTGGAAGACCATCTGGATGTTCCGGCGTACGGCCTTCAGCGCCCGGCCGCTCAGCCTGGTGACGTCCTCGCCCTTGTAGAAGATCTCCCCCGCCGTCGGCCGCTCCAGATTCACCAGCAGCTTGGCGACCGTCGACTTCCCGCAGCCGGACTCGCCGACGATGCCGAGGGTCTCGCCCTCGTACAGCGCGAAGGACACCCCGTCGACGGCCTTCACCGCGCCGACGTGCTTCTTGAACAGGATCCCCTGGGTGAGCGGGTAGTGCTTGACGAGGCCGCGCACCCGCAGGATCGGCTCCTCAGCCATGGAGCTGCTCCTTCCAGAAGTGGCATGCGCTGCCGCGGCCGGGGAGCGGCGCGCCCGACTCGTCGGTGACGTCGTACAGCGGCGGCAGGTCGGTCAGGCAGACCGACTGCGCGCGCGGGCAGCGCGGGTTGAAGGGGCAGCCCGGCGGGATGCGGGTGAGGTTCGGCGGCAGGCCCTTGATGGCGTAGAGCTCCTGGCCCTTCTGGTCCAGCCGCGGGATGGAGTCCAGCAGCCCGCGGGTGTACGGGTGCGCAGGGGCCTTGTACAGCTCGTTCACGGGGGCCGTCTCGACGATCCGCCCGGCGTACATCACCGCGATCTTGTCGGCCACATCCGCGACGACGCCCAGGTCATGGGTGATCAGGATCAGCCCCATCCCCGACTCCCGCTGCAGCTCTGCCAGCAGGTCCATCACCTGCGCCTGGACGGTGACGTCCAGCGCGGTCGTCGGCTCGTCCGCGATGATCAGCTCCGGGTCCAGGGCGAGCGCCATCGCGATCATGATGCGCTGCCGCATGCCGCCGGAGAACTGGTGCGGATAGTCGCCCACCCGCTCCTTCGCCGCCGGGATCCGGACCCGGTCCATCAGCTCGACGGCCTTCGCCTTCGCGTCTTTCCGCGACATCCCCTCGTGCACGACGAACATCTCGCCGAGCTGATAGCCCACGCTCAGCACGGGGTTCAGCGACGACAGCGCGTCCTGGAAGATCATCGCCAGCTTCCGCCCGCGCACCTTGCGCCGCTCCTCGCGGCCCATCTTCAGCAGGTCCTGCCCCTGGAAGAGGATCTCCCCGCCGGTGACGAAGCCGGGCGGCGTATCGAGGATGCCCATGATCGCCTGCGCGGTGACGGACTTCCCGGACCCGGACTCCCCCAGCACGGCGAGGGTCTCGCCGGCGTCCACCCCGTACGTAACGCCATTGACGGCCTTGGCGATGCCATCTCGGGTACGGAACTCCACCTGCAGGTCGCGCACTTGCAGCAGCTGACTCACCGGCACGGTCACCTCAGCTTCGGGTCGAGGGCGTCGCGCACCGCGTCGCCGAGCATGATGAACGCCAGCACGGTCAGGCTGAGCGCCCCGGCCGGCCACAGCAGCGCGTGCGGCGAATTGCGCACCCGCTGCGACGCGGTGGAGATGTCGATGCCCCAGGAGACGGTGGGCGGCTTCAGCCCCACGCCCAGGAAGGACAGCGTGGCCTCCAGCGCGATGTACGTACCGAGCGCGATGGTGGCGACGACGATGATCGGCGCGACGGCGTTCGGCAGCACGTGCCGGATCATCATCCGCCAGTTGCCCGCGCCCAGCGAACGGGCCGCCTGCACATAGTCGTTCTGCTTCGCCGTCATCACCGAGCCGCGCGCGATCCGGGCCACCTGCGGCCACCCCAGCAGCACGATGAACCCGATCACCGGCCACACGGACCCGCTCTTGACGACCGACAGGAAGACCAGGCCGCCGAGCAGGATCGGGATGCTGAAGAAGACCTCGGTGACCCGCGACAGGATCGCGTCCCACCAGCCGCCGTAGAAGCCCGCGAGCCCGCCGAGCAGCGTCCCGACCAGCGCCGCGCCCAGGGTGGCGAAGATGCCGACCATCACCGAGGCCCGGGCTCCGTACACGGTCCGCGTGTAGACGTCGCAGCCCTGGTTGTCGAAGCCGAAGGGATGTCCGGACTGCGAGCCCTGGTTGGCGTAGGACAGATCGCAGTCGTACGGGCTGCCGCTGGTGATCGCGCTCGGCCAGATGGCGATGAAGATCAGGAAGAGGATCAGCATCGCGGAGACGAGGAAGATCGGATTGCGCCGCAGGTCGTACCAGGCGTCGCCCCACAGGCTGCGGGCCGGCGTGGCCTTCTCGTGCCGCTCGAGCGCCTCGGCCTCCTCGGTGGCCAGATCCATCGGGCGCAGCTCGGTGGCGCTGTTCCGCTCGTCGTGCGGCCGCTGGTCGTACGGGTCAGGCAAGGCGGATCCTCGGGTCCAGGACCGCGTAGAGCAGGTCGACGAGCAGGTTGGCGAGGAGGTAGACGATCACCAGGATGGTGACGAAGCCGACGACCGTGGGCGCGTTCTGCCGCAGGATGCCCTGCCAGAGCTGGTAGCCGACGCCCTGGATATTGAAGATCCGCTCGGTGACGATCGCGCCGCCCATGAGGTTGCCGATGTCGATGCCGAGGAAGGTGACGACCGGGATCAGGGAGTTCCGCAGCAGATGCCGGATGGTGATGCGGCGGCGCGGCAGCCCCTTCGCGACGGCGGTGCGGATGTAGTCGGCGCGGGCGTTCTCGCCGACCGAGGTGCGGGTGAGCCGGGTCGTGTACGCGAGCGAGACCAGGGCCAGCACGATGGCGGGGAGCAGCAGTTCGCTGAAGGTGGCGTCGGCGGAGACGGTCGGCTTGGCGATCCCCCACTTCACGCCGAACAGGTACTGCAGCACGTACCCGGTGACGAACGTCGGGATGGAGATGACGATCAGCGTGCCGATCAGCGCCGCCGTGTCGATCGCCTTGCCGCGCCGCAGCCCGGAGATGACGCCGAGGGTGATCCCGATGACCATCTCGAAGAACACCGCGATCAGCGCGAGCCGCAGCGTGATCGGCCAGGCCTCGCGCATCAGCTCGATGACCGGGCGGCCGTTGAAGGACGTCCCGAAGTCGCCGGTGAAGATCTTGCCCATGTAGAGCAGGTATTGCTGCCACAGGGGCTTGTCGAGGTTCAGGTCCCTGCGGATCTGGGCGGCCGCCGCCGGGTCGGGGGCCCGGTCGCCGAACATGGCGGCGACCGGGTCCCCGAGGGCGTAGACCATGAAGAAGATGAGGAAGGTGGTCCCGATGAAGACCGGGATCATCTGCAGCAGTCGGCGGATGATGTAGCGGCCCATGGTGCTGCTGCGCCTCAGCCGTTGACCTTGACGTCCTGGTAGACCGGGATGCTGTCCGGATAGAGCTTTACGTCACTGACGCCGTCGGAGTAGCCGGCGGTCCCGTTCTGGTACCACAGCGGGATCGCGGGGATGTCCTTGACCAGGAGCTTCTCGGCGTCCTTGTACGTGGCGACGGCGTCCTCGGTCGACTTGGCGGCGTTGGCGTCGTCGATGAGCTTGTCGAAGTTCTTGTTGCTGTAGCCGCCGTCGTTGGCCGAGGCGCCGGTGTAGTACAGCTTGGACAGGAACGTCTCGATGTTGGGGTAGTCCATCTGCCAGCCGGTGCGGAAGGGCCCCTTCATCTTCTTGTCGGTCACCTGCGACCTGAAGTCCCCGAAGGTCCCGACCGGGTTGACGGTGCAGACGTTCTCTTTCCCGATCGCCTTGTTGAGGCTGTTGCAGACCGCGTCCATCCAGTCCTTGTGGGAGCCGGTGTCGACGTTGGAGGTCAGGGTGAGCTTCCCGCCCGGGATGCCACCGCCCTCCTCGATCAGCTGCTTGGCCTTCTTGGGGTCGTACTTGCAGTCGGCGCCGCAGAGGTTCTTGTCGTAGCCGCCCTTTTCGCCGATGACCGGGGAGGTCCAGTCCTTGGCGGGGATGCGGGTGTTCTCGAAGACCGACTTGGTGATCTGGTCCCGGTTGATCGCCATCGAGATGCCGCGCCGCACCTTGGCCGCGTTCGCGCCCTGCCACTCCTTGTCGTAGAGCGGGAAGGTGATGGTCTGGATGATGCCGGCGGGCTGGTTGATGTAGCGGTCGCCGAGGTCGGACTCGGCGTTGGCGAGCTGGTTCGCCGGCAGGTCGTCCATCAGGTCGAGGTTGCCGGCCTGCAGGTCGGTGTAGGCGGTGTTGGGGTCCGTGTAGACCTTGAGCTCGACGCCCTCGTTCTTGGCCTTGTCGCTGCCCGTGTACTTGTCGTCCTTGACGAGCTTCATCGACTTGCCCTTGGAGTAGGAGTCGATCTTGTACGGGCCGTTGCCGATGGGCTTGTCGAGCCAGGCGTCGTGGTCGTCGAAGAAGGCCTTGGGGAGCGGCGCCATCGCCGGGTAGGCGAGCGTCTCGGGCCAGACGGCGAACGGCTGCGTGAGCTCCACCTGGAAGGTCTGGTCGTCGACGACCTTGAGCCCGGACATGGTCTTCACCTCCGGCTGCGCCTTCGCGTCGGCCGGGTGGACGTCGTCGTAGCCCTTGATGTAGCTGAAGAAGGGGGCGTTGACCTGCTTGTTCTTGACGTTGGCGGCGTAGTTCCAGGCATCGACGAAGGACTTGGCGGTGACCGCCTCGCCGTTGGAGAACTTCTGCCCCTTCTTGATCTTTACGGTCCAGCTCTTCTGGTCGTCGCTCTCGACCGACTCGGCGAGATCGTCCTCGGCCTGGCCTGACTTGGGGTCGAGGGACTTCAGCCCTCGGGTGATCATGCGGAGGACCTTGCCGCCGAAGACCTCGTTGGTGTTGGCGGGCTCGAGGGGGTTCTGGGGGTCGCCCCAGGAGGCGCGGACGACTCCGCTGGAGTCGGAGGAACCACTGCTGCCACTGCCGCCTCCGCCGCAGGCGGCTGTCGCCGTGAGGACCACGGCGGTGGCGATGACCAGCAGCGGGGTGCGCGTGTGTCCGCGCATGGGGTGCCTCCCTGGTTGGCTCCTGATGTGGGGCTTCAACCTCATATGAGGCCATATGGGGGCAGGGGTGGGCGCTG
>NZ_JAAKZV010000030.1 GCF_011044975.1 Streptomyces coryli
GTGAGCGGGGTGGGCTCGGGGAGGCGGTGGCGGACGGTGCGGCGGCGGTTGGCGTGGACGGTGGCGACGGTGTGCCAGGGGGCGTCGCCGTTGCGGACCTGGAGGGTGTAGTCGCGCAGCAGGGTCGGGAGGATGTCGTACGGGGTGCGGTGGTGGTGGAGGTTGATGAGGTCCTCTTCGACGTCGTCGTCGAGGATGACGACGATCTCGGCGATATCGACGGTCGCGGGCCAGGTGAGTTCGATCCAGGGCTCGGGGTCCCAGGCGAGGTCGTCGGAGGCCCAGAGCTGGGGGCCGCCGTACGGGCGGGCGTAGCCGCCGATCACCTTGCCGGGGGCGTACGCGGCGGTCTCGCCGAGCCGCAGGCACAGTCCTGAGCGGGGCAGGATGTGCTTCCAGGAGCGGAATTGCTCGGTCCACTGCTCGTCGGGGGCGGGGTCGCGGTGGGCGAAGAAGATCACGCCGGGTGGGGCGGAATCCGCGGTGTGCAGGGAGATCGCCGGATTCGCCCGCAGGACGACGACGGCGTTGGCCGGCCGCTCGGGGCGCCAGTCGAGGGGTATGCGAAGCCAGCGCTTCTCGCCCGCGGCCACCTGCACCGAGCGGGAGGCGATCAGGGCCAGGGGCAGGTAGTTCTGCGGTTTCAGCGGGTCGTGCAGCTCGACGGTGAGCGATGTCGCGGCGGCGGCGTCGACCAGGAGCTCCAGGTCGTGCAGTGCCGGGTCGGCGGGCACCACCATGGCGATGTCGGTGGTCAACGGCAGGGTTCCCGAGGACACTTCGGCGGTCGGGCGGGACAGCGCGGACGACGCCCGTACCGTCGCCTGCAAGGCCAGATTCGCCGGGTCGTCGTCGACGACGCCAAGCACCGAGGCGTCCGCCCGCCGCAGCGCAGAGCGCATCAGCTCGAAGCGCTCGCGGGCCAGCTCCCGCGGTGTGAGGCCGTGGCGGGTGGCGACGGCGGAGGCGATTCCGACCGCCTCGCCCAGGACCGCGCAGGTGGCCATCACGCGTGTGGTGCCGAAGGCCACGTGGCTGGCGCTGATGTTGCGTCCGGCCATCCACAGGTTGGTGATGTTGCGCGAGTACAGGGAGCGCAGCGGTATGTGGTAATTCCCGTTCGGGTGCCAGTGCTTGGAGCCGTGCTCGGTGGCGTAGACCCCGCCGGGAGGATGCAGGTCGATCGACCAGCCGCCGAAGGCCACGCGGTCGTCGAAGTCGGTCTGCCCGAGGACGTCGTGCTGTGTCAGTACGTGGTCGCCGAGGAAGCGCCGGTACTCCCGCTTTCCCGGCACCGATCCGATCCACTCCAGCGTGAGGTGGTCGGCGTCGAACCGGCCCGAGTTCTTGATGTAGTCCCAGATCCCGTAGACGACGGCCTGCAGCTCGTCCCGGATCCGTTCGTTGTCGTCGACGACGTCCAGCTCGCCGCCCCACTCGATCCACCAGTAGGCGCAGCCGTTGTGATCGGTGCGGATGATCCGGCGGTCGGGGATCGCGGTCTCGGTGATGTCCCGGGCGAACGACGGCGGCACGAAGCGCACCGGCTCACCGGCGTCCTTCGTATAGAAGAGGATCGTGCTGCCGAGGGTGTTCCCGTCCGGTACGACCGGCGCCCACGACTCCCCGTACAGCGATCTGGGCTCCCGCCCGGTGCGGAAGTCCGCGCCCGCGAGGAGGCCGACCAGGCCGTCGCCCGAGCAGTCGGCGAAGGCGGGGCTGTGGAAGGTGATGTCCTTCTCGGATCCCATCTGCCAGCCCGTGACGGAATTGATCCTCCCGTCCGCGGCATCCACCGTCCGTACGTCCGTGTTCAGGAAGAGCTGGATCCGCGGCTCGGCGCGCACGGCCTCCAGGAGGACGAGATCCCAGTAGTACGGATTGCCCGCGGGATTGCGGTACTGGTTCTCGACGAACAGTTCGCCCATGACGCCGGTCTCCCGGGCGAAGTGCTGCACGCCGTGGGCGGTCGCGCCGCACACCCACACCCGCACCTCGCTGGAGGAATTGCCGCCGAGCACCGGCCGGTTGTGGACCAGGGCCACGGTGCTGCCCTGCCGGGCCGCGGCGATCGCCGCGCAGATCCCGGCGAGGCCGCCCCCGACGACGGTCAGATCGGTGTGGATGTCGAGGTGCTGCATGCAGGGGCCTTTCAGGAATCCGGGCGTACGACGGGGTGCGCGGGCTCGTCGGGTTCGTTGGCGGCGAGGTGATCGGGGACGCGTTGCGCCACCAGGACGAAGAGCAGGCCGGCGGTCAGGCTGTCGCTGGCCCGGCCGGCGAAGAAGTCGGTCCAGGTCCCGCCGGCCGGCGTGCCGGTGTCGAGGACGACCTCGGCCGCCCGCCCGATCGCCGAGTCGGCGATGCCGGTGATCGCGACGGTGAGCGCCCCCTCCCCCGCCGACCGCTCGAGGAACTCCAGCGCCTCGGGCTCGGTGCCCGACCGCGACACGACGAGTGCCACATCCCCGGCGCCCAGCAGCCCGGAGGCGATGCGCGACGACTGCGGCCCGTCGAAGAACCACACCGGGATCGCGATCCGCAGCAGGCGGATGTAGAGCTCCCGCGCCGGGATCGCGTCGCCCCACTCCCCGTAGATGTGGACCCGACGGGCTCCGGCGATGGCGTCGGCGACGCGGGTGGCGGCGGTGAGGTCTATGGCCGCCAGGGCATTACGGATCGCGTTCGCGCTGGTGCTGGCGAGCACGTTGAGCACCTGCTCGGCCGGGTCCGCCGGGCCGATCGCCAGCCCGATGTCGCTCGCCCAGCCCGCCTCGCGGCCGCGGCCGATCTCCATCGCCAGGGCGGCGCGCAGCGCCGGGTAGCCGGCGAATCCGAGGTGTGTGGACAGCCTGCTCACGGTCGCGGCCGAGGTCTCCGCGGCCTCGGCGAGCTTGGTGATCGAGCCGCCCGCGACCTCGTCGGGGTGGGCCAGGATGTGCTCGGCGACGCGATGCGTCGCACCGGTCAGCCCCGGCAGGGCCTGCTTCAGCAGCTGCAGCGGGCTCGGGCTGTCCGCTCTTCCCGTCGACTTTCCCATTCCCTCTCTCATTTGATTCCGGTGTGCGTCATGGCGGCGATGAACCGTCGCTGCAGGAGGATGAAGACGATCAGCACCGGCACGATCGAGATCACCGACGCCGCCATGGTCAGACCGGGAGCGATCTGGCCCTGCTCATTGACGAAGTTGGACAGGCTGAGCGGCAGCGTGTAGCGCTCCGGATCGCTGATCAGCACCAGCGGCGTCTCGTAGTCGTTCCAGGACCAGACGAACGCCAGGATGCCGAGCGCGCTCAGCACCGGCTTCGCCAGCGGCAGATAGATCCGGGTGAACACCCGCCACTCGCTCGCCCCGTCCATCCGGGCCGCCTCGGCGAACTCGGCCGGCTGGGCGGCAAAGAACTGCCGCATCATGAAGGTCCCGAGGACGGTGAACATGCCGGGCAGGATCAGCGCCCAGAGCGTGTCGTAGAGCCCGAGCCGCTGGAAGTAGATGAACCGCGGCACCAGCAGCAGCTGCACGGGAATGATCGCCGTCGCGAGGTACATCAGGAAGATCTTGTCCCGCCACTTGAAGGACATCCGCGCGAACGCGTAGCCCGCCATCGTCGCCGTGACGAGTTCGCCGGCCACCCGCAGCGCGGCGACGAAGACCGACCGGCCGAAGGCCGGCAGCACCGAGGTCGCGCCCGTGAGCACGGACCGGAAGTTCTCCCACTGGAACGGATCCGGGATCCACTGCATCGGCACCTTGTAGGCGTCCACGTCCGGCTTCAGCGCGGTCGACAGCATCCACGCGAACGGTGCGAGGAAGGCGAGCGCGAGAATCCACATCCCGATGCCCCAGACCCACTTCGCGGTCCTGTCAGTCATGGAGGGCCCTCCCTCGCTGGGCACGCCAGGTCAGCAGGGTCAGCACCAGTACACCGGCGAACGTCACCAGGCCGATCGCGGACGCGTAGCCGAACCGGTAGAACTGGAAGCCGGTTTGGTACATGTAGTACGAGAGCGTGGTGGTCGAGTCGCCCGGACCACCCGCGGTGATCAGCGCAATCAGGCCGAACCCCTGCGATACGCCGATGATCAGCGTGACCACCAGGAAGATCGTGGACGGCAGCACCGACGGCCAGGTGATCACCCGGAACTTCGTCCATGCCCCGGCGCCGTCGATGTCGGCCGCCTCGTACAACTGGCGCGGCGCATCCTGAAGCGCGGACATATAGATCAGGGACGCGTAGCCGACGCCACCCCAGACCGCCATCACGATCAGCGCCGGCAGCGCCCAGTTGGACGAGGCGAACCAGCCGGGCTCGAGACCGAGGCCGCCGAGCACCTGGTTGACCAGGCCGGAATTCGGGTTCATCAGCATCAGCCAGGTCATGCCGACCGCAACGATGTTGACGATGTACGGGAGGAAGAAGATCGCCCGGAGTGCGGCGCGCCCCGGCAGCGGCCGGTTCAGGGCGATGCCGAGAGCGAGTCCGAGTATGACGGTCAGCGGCACACTCACCCCGGCGTACACCAGGGTCAGGCCGACCGCCTTCCAGAAGGCGGGGTCCTGGGCGATGGCGACGAAGTTGTCCGTGCCGGTGAACCTGATGCCGCCGAGACCGGAGACCAGATTCCAGTCGGTGAAAGCGAGCACGACGACGCTGACGAGCGGAATCAGCGTGAAGGCGATCACGCCGAGCAGATTGGGCAGGATGAACAGCAGCCCGACCCAGCCCTTGGGCCGGATCCCGGGCGGCGCCTTCTTCGTCCGCTTCTTCGTCCGCGCGGCGGTTGGCTTCGCCGCTGCGGAGGTCTCTGCCACGGTGGCGGTACCCATCACGGCCTCCTGTCGTTACGGGCGATCGCGGCGTCGGCGACGCGTCGTACGTCACGAATGGCCGGCCCGGGAGCCTTCTCGCCGAGCCAGCACAGGTCGCGCTGCTGCTTCTCGGCGAGCCTGATCTCCGGGAAGGCTGTCAACCGGGTGCCGGTGGCGAGCTTGAGCTTCGGGTCCAGTACGACCCGGCGGAACGACTCGACGTCGAAGTACCGCTCCGGCTCCTCGCCGAGCATCCCGCTGATCACCTGGTCTTCGGAGAGATTGCTCAGGGACGGCAGCTGGCCGGCGCTGAGCATCGGTCCGGAGCCCTCGGTCAGATAGAACTTGATGAACTCCCAGGCCACCTCTTGCTTCGGCGACTTCGGGTTCACCATCAGGAAGTTGCCGCATTCGCCGCTGTTCCAGTCCCGGCCGTCGACGGTCGGCAGCGGGGCGAAGGAGACCTTGAAGTCATGCGGATACATCTTCGCGTCGCGCAGGTACCGCAGGTTGAACGGCCAGGTCGGCCAGAGGTGGAACTCCTCCCCGAGGAAAGCGTTCTGCTGATAGACGTCGAGATGGCGCGACAGCACCTCGGTCCACCGGAACGCCGACCCCTCAGCGATCATCTCCTGGCCGATCCGGAACTCCTGCTCGAAGTGCGGATCGCCGAAGTTCGACCGATCCCCGTCGTACCAGTAGTCCGGGCCGAGGGCGATCCGGGCGACATCGGGGACCCGGTACGCGCCGACGGTGTCCGCGGTCGTCAGCCTCTTCGCCGTTGCGCGGTATTCCTCGATCGTCCACTCGTGGGGGAGTTCCACACCTGCTTGCCGGCGCAGCTTCTCGTTGAACATCACGAACGACGGCACGGACGCGGTGGCGAGCCCCTTGACCCGGCCGTTGTCGAAATACGCCCGGGGCTGCTCGGTGTCCAGGAAGGGGCGCAGCTCCGGAGCCCGCCGGACCTGATCGGTCAGGTCCGCCGCCAGTCCGGAACCGGCCCGCAGCGCCAACGGCCCCAGCCCGTAGGTGAAATACACATCGATGTCGACCCCGCCCTGCAGCGCGGTGTCCAGCTTGAGATTGCCGCGATCGTCGTTCACGTAGCGCGTGTACGTGACCTTGTGCTGCGGGAACTTCCGCTGGAACGCCTCCACCACCGCCGCGGGTCCGGACTCGGGCGGCACGCCGCCCCACACCTGCAGCGCGGCGGACCGCGAGCCCTGATCGGTGGAACACCCGGGAAGCACCGCCGTCCCAGCGGCCGCCCCCAGCACGGCCAACGCCTCGCGCCGTGAAAATCCTTTGCGCCTCACACTCCACCTCCCTCGAAATCCTGCAAAAGATTAACCAGGGAGGCCTGCACCGGCCAGACTCCGTGCAAGACTTTTCGGGACGGGCTCCCGGCTGTCAGCCCTTCCCGGCCAGGAAGGCCCGCTGAGCCGCTTCCAGTTCGGCCGTCTCGGCCGGCCCGCCGGGGTGGTCGAAGTGCCCGGCCCGCAGCACGAAGAGCTCGCGCGGCCCGGCGAGGGCGTTGTGCACCGCGAACTGCCCCGGCGGGGGCACCGAAGGATCGAAGAGGGCGGCGCCCACATGCACCGGGATACGGATATGCCCTGCCGCCGTCGCGGCGTCGAAGTACGCCAGCACGTCCAGCACCGAGGGGTCGGCGGCATGCCGCGTGCGTACCGACTCCCCGCTGCCCGTGCACGGCAGCGTCACCCGGAGCGGATGGTTGCCGAAGGTCGGCACCGTGAGGCCCGCGGCGTGGAAGCGGTCGTCCCAGGGGAGCGCGAGGGCGCCGATGCCGCCGCCGAAGCTCGTGCCCAGGTAGGTCAGGCGCTCGGCTGCCGCGGGGACCAGCCGCAGCAGGGCAGTTGCCGCGCACCAGACGTCGGCCGCGCAGCCGCCCAGGACGTAGCGCTCCCTGGCGGCGATGCCGTGCAGCACATGGCCGGCCGAATCCGGCGGGATGCCGGGCAGCAGGCTGCGGCTGCCGAGGCCGCGCAGACAGGGCCAGATGGTCGCCGCGCCCGGCACCGGCTGCCAGGGGGCCGGGGCCTCGCGGCCGCCGTAACCGTGCGTCACGACGCAGCCCTGGGTGATCCGGCCGTCGGCCGGCGTCGTCAGCCAGCCGCCGATGCGGTAGCCGTCGGTCGAGGTGTACGAGACGGGGCGGACGACCGTCCCGTCCATCTCGGCCTCGGGCGGCCCGACTTCGGGGGCCGGATCGATCCGGCGCGCCGACTCGTAGCGCTGCCGCCAGAAGGCCGCGAAGTCCCGCGGCCCCGCGGGCGCGCCCACCTCCAGCAGCCGCGGCAGGTCGTATCCGTGCGCGGGGTCGAAAGGGAAGTCGTGCGGCAGCGTGCCGGTTGCGTGCTCGGGCAAGGCGTCTCCTGGGGCTCGGGTCAGCTGGGGCTGATGATCTCGTCCAGGTCATCGAAGCCGATGCACCGTACCCCCAGCTCCGTAGCCTGCTCGATCAGCCAGGTCACGCGGGCGGGGGTGATGTAGTTGTTCTCGTGCGCCTCGGCGATGGCATGGGCGTACAGCGTCAGGGCCTCGTCGCGGTCGGCGGCGCGGCGGAGGGCGGCGAGCAGGGCGGCGTCGGAGTTGCCGCAGGGCCGGAAGTCGCGGCCGTTGTCCGCGCCGGCGGCGGTCAGCAGCCGGCGTGACGGGAGCTCGCTGACGGGGATGAAGTACCCGTCATCCTCTGCCAGTTGACGACCGTCGGACGGGGCCGAGTAGCCGCCGCGCAGCCGGGTGAAGGTCCGGGCCAGCAGCTCGTCGATCGCCGGCGAGCGGCCGCCGAACGGGTAGGCGAAGCTGCGCGGCGCCAGGCCCTCGGCGCGCAGGCCTGCGAGGCACGGGGCGATCTCGTCGCGTACGTACGCCTCCGGGCCCACGCGTGCGATCTCCTCGGCGGCGTCGAGGTGGTGCAGGCCGTGGGCCCCGATGGTGTGGCCGTCCGCGGCGAGGTCACGGAGTTTCGAAAAATCGGGCCGCGACAGCCGCCCCAGGTCGCTGACGAAGAACGTGACGCGCGCCCCGTGCGCCCTTACCACCTCCCGGGCCGCGGCCCACTCCGGCACGAAGAAATCGTCGAAGGTCAACAGCAGCGCGCCTCGGGTCATGCGGCGAGCGTAGCCAACCGGCCGCCATCGAGGCGGCGTTGGCCCGACCCCAGGACCGGGATCGTTGCGAAAAGTCTTCGCAACACCATTGACGCGTCCACGCAACGTCTCTACGGTCCTTGCTCATACGTAGAAGCACCGCCGCGAGCTGACCGCGCGACCTCTGCTCATACGTATGCACAGCCCATCCCCGCTTGCCGTTCACTCCGCCCGGGAGACAGCCATGCCAAGTAGGAGATCGACCGTTCTGTGCACGACCGCATCAGCCGCGGCGCTGGCCCTGACCGCCGCCTGCACCGCGGGTACGGACACGGGTGCGGGACCGGCGGGGGCCACTGCCGACGGGACGCTGACCGTCGGCCTGATCGACGCGGGCACCACCTTCGTACGCAACTACAACACCGTCTCGCCGTCCCCGCGGAAGGCCCCGGGCAACAACTGGGTCTACGAGCCGCTGGCCCGCGTGGACTACGCCGATGGCGCCAAGGTCAAGCCCTGGCTGGCGAAGAGCCTGGAGTTCGACGACGCCGGCACCACGCTCACCGTGAAGATCCGCGACGACGTGAAGTTCTCCGACGGCAAGCCCATGACGGCCGACGACGTGCACTTCTCCCTGGAACTTCCGCTGAAGAACAAGGACTTCAACGCGGGCGGCATCACGTACACCGGAGTCAAGAAGGTGGACGACACCACGGTCGAGCTCACCTACCCCAAGCCCGCCTTCAGCGAGCTCAACCAGCTCGCCGGCATCAAGTCACCCATCGTGCCCAAGCACATCTGGGCCAAGCAGAACCTCCGCACCTGGACCAACCCGAAGCCGGTCGGCACCGGCCCGGTCACCGTGGACAAGTTCGCCCCGCAGCAGATCACCTTCGCCGCCCGCAAGGACTACTGGGGCGGCGCGCTCCCGATGAAGCACCTGAAGGTCATCCCGTCCAACCCCGACGCCGTCAAGGCGCAGCTGCTCCGCGGCGACATCGACTACGCGTCCGCCTCCTGGGCCGCCGCCAAGAAGGAGTACGTCGCCAAGGACCCGAAGCACCACCACTACGAGCTCTACGCCGCCGGCGGCGCCTCGTCGCTGTTCTACAACACCGCGAAGGCGCCCTTCGACAACGTCCATCTGCGCCGCGCCCTGGCCATGACCATCCCGCGCACCGACGTCGTGGCCACCCTGGAGCGCCCCGGCACGGAGGCGGGCCCGTCGGGGCTCGTCGACGAGATCTACGGCGACCAGCTGCTGCCGAAGTACAAGGGCAAGGTGCAGAAGGTCGACGGCGCCGGCGCCAAGGCCGAGCTGAAGAAGAGCGGCTACACCGTCGAGGGCGGCAAACTGGTCAAGGACGGCACGTCCTACGCCCCGAAGCTGCTCTTCAACCAGGACATCGCCTGGGACCCGTACGCCAACATGCTCGTCAAGAGCTGGGAGAAGCAGCTCGGGATCAAGGTCAAGCCCGCGGGCGCGCCCGGCGCCAACCACTGGGAGCAGATGCAGAAGGGCGCCTTCGACCTGGCGGTCAACGACACCTTCGGCGCGGGCCCGGCCGGCGTCTACAGCGCGCTCAGCAGCCGCGCGTACCGCCCGCTGAAGGAGATGGCGGCCACCAACTTCGGCCGCTGGAAGGACGCCAAAACGGACCGGTTCATCGGCGACCTGATCGGCTCGAAGGACCCGGCGAAGGTGAAGGCGGCCACCGAGGGCATGCAGCGGATCGTCGCGGAGCAGGTGCCGTACTCGCCGATCTACAACCTCTACAACTTCGTCCTGGTCAACTCCAAGCGCTGGACCGGCTGGCCCACCGCCGAGAGCTACGACGTGGTGCCGGCCATCGCGCAGCCCACCGAGTTCATCCTCACGCTCAAGAAGCTGAAGCCGGCGAAGTGACCGCGACCACCCTGACCCCCGCGGACCCTGCGCCGGGATCCGCCCGGCGCCGGGTCCCCCGGCGCTGGCGGTTCCTGGGCCGCCGGCTGGGCTTCTACCTGGCCGCCGCCTGGTCGGCGATCACGCTCAACTTCGTCCTCCCCCGGCTGATGCCCGGCGACCCGGCCGCGGCGATCATCGAGCAGCTGCAGAGCGCCGGCGGCCAGCAGGTCGACGTCCAGACGCTGGAGGCGATCCAGCGCCTGTTCGGCAACCCGGACGCCAATCTCTGGCAGCAGTACTGGGAGTATCTGGGCCAGCTGGCCACCTTCGACCTCGGCACCTCGATCACGTACTTCCCCACCCCGGTCGCCGATCTGGTGTGGCAGGGCCTGCCCTGGACGATGCTGCTCGTCGGCACCACCACCGTGCTGGGCTTTCTGCTCGGCACCGGCCTCGGGATGGTCGCCGGCTGGCGGGCCGGCAGCCGCTTCGACACCCTCGTCAGCCCGCTGACCATCTTCGTCTCGGCCATCCCGTACTTCTGGATGGCGCTGCTCGGCCTGTGGGTCTTCAGCTTCCTGCTCGGCTGGTTCCCGCTCTCCGG
The DNA here is from genome assembly GCF_011044975.1 of Streptomyces coryli. Lineage (GTDB taxonomy): Bacteria > Actinomycetota > Actinomycetes > Streptomycetales > Streptomycetaceae > Streptomyces > Streptomyces coryli. Next base: position 10,419 of record NZ_JAAKZV010000030.1, read on the forward strand.
CGGCTACGACCCGGACCTGCCGGTCGGCTTCAACGGCCCGTTCCTGCTCAGCGTGCTGCACTACGGCGCCATGCCCGCCGCCACCATCGTCTTCTCCGCCTTCGGCGGCTGGCTGCTCGGCATGCGGAACATGACGGTGACCACGGTCCGGGAGGACTACGTGCTCCTCGCCCAGGCCAAGGGCCTCTCCCCGCGCCGCGTCCTGCTCCGCTACGCCGCCCGCAACGCCATGCTGCCGAACCTCACCGGCTTCGCCATGGCGCTCGGCGGGGTGGTCGGCGGGGCGCTGCTCACCGAGATCGTCTTCAGCTATCCGGGGATCGGCTATCTCATGTACGCGGCGCTGCGGCAGCGCGACTACCCCGTCATGCAGGCGGTGTTCTTCCTCACCACCATGACCGTGCTGCTGGCGAACCTGATCGCCGACTCCGTCTACGCGCTGCTCGATCCGCGGATCAGGGAAGAGGGGTGAGCGGCGGTGCGCACTGAATTCCTGCGCAGCTGGAAGGTCAGGACCGGCCTCGGCGGCATCCTCTTCTTCGTGCTGCTGGCCGTCCTCGGCCCGTGGCTGGTGGACGCGCTGCTCGGCGTCGATCCGCGGGCGAACGACACCTCCGCCATCGCACAGCCGCCGAGCGGTGAACATCTGCTGGGCACCAACCAGTTCGGCGAGGACGTCCTCGCCCAGACCATCGCGGGGGCGCGCGGCTCGATGTTCGTCGGGTTCCTCGGCGCCGCGGTCGGCACGGTGATGGCGATCCTCGTCGGGGTGCCCGCCGGCTACTTCGGTGGCCGGGTGGACGCCGCGCTGAACTTCGTCACGAACATCTTCCTCGTCATGCCCGTCCTGCCGCTGATCCTCATCGTCGCCGGCTATCTGCAGGGCACCGGGCTGTGGGTGATCGCGCTGATCATCGGCCTGTTCGGCTGGTCCGGCGGGGCGCGCACGCTGCGGGCCCAGTCGCTGTCCCTGTCCGGGCGGGATTTCGTACGGGCGATGCAGATGCTCGGCGAGCGCGGCCACCGGCTGGTCTTCGCGGAGGTGCTGCCGCATCTCACGGGAATCATCGCCTCGATGTTCCTGCACGCGATGATCGGCGCGGTGCTCGCCGAGGCCGGCCTGGCGTTCCTGGGGATCTCCGACGCGTCGGCGATCAGCTGGGGCACGATGATCCAGTCGGCGCAGACGCAGAGCGCTGTGCTGCGCGGCCTGTGGTGGTGGTTCATCCCGCCGGGCCTGTGCATCGCGCTGATCGGCACGGCCGCCGCGCTGGTGAACTTCGGCGTGGACGAGCTGGCCAACCCCAAATTGCGCACCGCCCGCCGCAAGACCGTGCGGCGCACGGCCGCGGCCCTGGAGAAGACGGGGAGCCAGGCATGACGAACACGCGGACGGTCCTGGAGGTGCGGGGCCTGGACGTCGAGTATGTGACGGCGGATCTTCCGGTACGGGCCTGCGCGGACGTGTCGTTCACGCTGGGCCGCGGCGAAATCCTCGGCGTCGCGGGCGAGTCGGGCTCCGGAAAGTCCACGCTGATCACCGCGCTGACCAGGCTGCAGCGGCCGCCGGCCGTCACCACGGCCGGGGAGATCCTCTTCCACGGCCGGGACGGCGCGCCGCCGGTCGACCTCGCGGCGCTGGACGCCAGGGAGCTGCGCCGCTACCGCTGGACGGCGGTGTCGATCGTGATGCAGTCGGCGATGGACGCGCTCAATCCGGTGATGCGGATCGGCGCCCAGTTCGCCGACGCGCTGCGAGCCCACGACAAGGCCCTCGACAAGCGGGCGGCCTGGGTGCGGGCGGCGGAGCTGCTGGCCATGGTCGGCATCTCCGGCGACCGGGTCCGCGACTACCCGCACCAGCTGTCGGGCGGCATGCGGCAGCGGGCGGCGATCGCGCTGGCGCTGGCCTGCCGGCCGCAGCTGGTCGTGATGGACGAGCCGACCACCGCCGTCGATGTGGTGATGCAGCGGCAGATCCTGGCTCAAGTGCTGCGGCTGCGCCGCGAGCTGGGCTTCGCCGTGGTGTTCGTGACCCACGACCTGTCGCTGCTGCTGGAGCTCGCCGACCGGATCGCGGTGATGTACGCGGGCCGGATCGTCGAGCTCGGCAGTGCCGCGGAGCTCTACCGGGCGCCCCGGCACCCTTACACCCAGGGGCTGCGCGACTCCTTCCCGCCGCTGCACGCACCGCTGCGGCCGCTGTCCGGCATCCCCGGCAGCCCGCCCGACCTGCGCCGGCCGCCGTCCGGCTGCGCGTTCCATCCGCGCTGCGCGCGCCGTATCGAGGGCTGCGACGCCCGGCTCCCGCTGCTCGAAGCGGTCGGCGACGGCCATCAGGCCGCCTGCCTGTTCAACACCAGGGAAGGGGCGGGCCGATGAGCCCCGACTACGTACTCGAGGCGAGAAACGTCTCCAAGCACTTCACGGTGCGCGGATCGCTCGGACGCTCCGCGGTGGTGCAGGCCGTGCAGGACGCGACCGTGCGCCTCAAGCCCGGGCAGATCCTGGCGCTGGTCGGGGAGAGCGGCAGCGGGAAGACCACGCTGGCGCGGCTGCTCGCCCGGTTCTACGAGCCGACCAGCGGGGAGATCGCGCTGCGCGGTGAGCCGGTGGCCGGTGGCGGGCGGGCCGCGCGGCGGGCGTACCACTCCGACGTGCAGCTGATCTTCCAGGACCCGTTCGGCTCGCTGAACCCGCTGCACCGGGTGCGCTACAACCTGGACCGGGCGCTGAAGCTGCACCACCCATCGCTGGACGGCGATGCGCGGCTGCGGCGCGCCACCGCGCTGCTGGAGCGGGTCAGCCTCACCCCGGCCGCGGACTACCTCGACAAATTCCCGCACGAACTCTCCGGCGGCCAGCGCCAGCGCGTGGTGATCGCCCGCGCCCTCGCCGTGGAGCCCAAGGTGCTGCTCGGCGACGAGCCGATCTCCATGCTGGACGTCTCCATCCGGCTGGAGATGCTCAACCTGCTGGAGAAGCTGCGCGCGGAGGACGGCCTGGCGCTGCTCTACATCACCCACGACATCGCCAGTGCCCGCTATCTCTGCGACGACATCGCGGTGATGTACGCGGGGCAGATGGTCGAATCGGGACCGAAGGAGGAGGTGATCGCCGCGCCGCAGCACCCGTACACCAAACTGCTCATCGAGTCCTCACCGGACCCGGAGCGCGCGGCCGGCGACAGGGACGAGCTCTTCGAGGGCGCCGACGAACTGGGCGAGCCGCCCAGCCTCATCGACCCGCCGGCGGGCTGCCGCTTCCACCCCCGATGCCCGTTCGCCATGACCCAGTGCCGCAGCGAAGCGCCTCCCGTCACCGGCCTCGGCGACGGACACTGGGCGCGATGCTGGCTGCACCAGCACGGCCGGGCCGGCGAATTGGCCCGTACGACCCACGCCGCGGCAATGGCCCGGCGCGCACCACAGGAGGTTGCAACGTGAGCGACGGACGACGGCGCCGGGCGCCCAACCAGGCCGATGTGGCCCGGCTCGCCGGGGTGTCGCAGTCCGCGGTGTCCCGCGTCGTGAGCGGGAACGCGGCGACCGCGCGGATCCCGGAGGAGACCAGGCAGCGGGTCTTCGACGCGGTGAAGGAGCTCGGCTACGTGGCCAATCCCGCCGCCCGGGCGATGCGGAACAAGCGCAACAACCTGCTCGGCGTGCACACCTTCGAACCGGTCTTCCCGCGCGCGCACGAGGACTTCCATTTCCCGTTCCTGCTCGGCATCGAGGAGCGGGCCGAGGAGACCGACTACGACCTGGTGCTGTTCACCGCCACCACGCCCGGGAAGAACCGGCGCCCGATCTACCGCAAGGGCACCAACCGGCTGAACCTGGCCGACGGCACCGTGCTGCTGGGCGAGTCCACCGACCGCGGCGAGCTGGCCCGGCTCTGGTACGACGGCTACACCTTCATCCACATAGGCCGCCGCGAGGTGCCCGGCGCGGAGATCCCCTGCGTGATCCCCGACTACGAGAGCGCCACCGAGCGCCTGGTGGAGCGGCTCGCGGACCGGGGCCACCGGCGGGTCGCGTATCTCCGCGCCCTGGAGGATTCCGAGTGGTTCCTGGACCGGCGCAAGGGCTATGCGCACGCGGTCCGGCGGCTCGGGCTCACCGACACCTCGGCCCGGTTCACCAGCGACCCGGACGCCCTGGAGGACTGGTTCGACGAGCTGGCCGCGGGCGACGAGACGGCGGTCGTGGTGGAGACCCAATGGCTGGTGGGATTCCTGGAGAAGGGCCTCGCCGCGCGCGGCCTGCGCATCCCGGAGGACATCTCGGTGGCACTGCTGGAGGTCACGCCGACGGAGGGGCTGCGCTACGACTCCCTGGAAATCCCGCGGAAGCAGATCGGCCGCATCGCGGTCGACCGGCTGATCGCCATGCTCGACGACCCGGACCTGCGCTCGGCCAACCTGCTGGTGCCCTGCCCGGTGGTCCCGGGCGACTCCATCGGCGCACCCTCGGCACGGCCCGCCTGATCCAGCACACCTGATTCGTCAGCTCACCCCGAATTTCGTCAGCTCACCCCGACACCGGAGCGAAGGGGCTATCCCGGCATGCCCGAAATACGGACCGACCTGCTGATCGTCGGCGGCGGACTCGGCGGCACCGCCGCCGCGTTGACGGCCGTCCGGCTCGGCAGGCAGGTGGTGCTCACCGAGGCCACCGGCTGGCTCGGCGGCCAGCTCACCGCCCAGGCCGTACCGCCCGACGAGCACCCCTGGATCGAGGGCGCGGCCTGCCCGCCCGGCTACGCCGGCCTGCGCCGCCGCGTCCGGGACTACTACCGCCGCAACTACCCGCTGCGCCAGGACGATCCGCTCCTCGACCCCGGCCTCGGCATCGTCAGCCACCTGTGCCACGAGCCCCGGGTCGCCGCCGCCGTCATCGAGGAGATGCTGGCCCCCTGGCGCGCCTCCGGCGCCCTCACCGTGCTCACCGGACACACCCCGGTCAAGGCCCACACCAGCGGCGACGAGATCGAGGCTGTCACCCTGGCGGGCCCGGACGGCACCGAGATCACCGTCCACGCCGCCTACGTCGCCGACGCCACCGAGCTCGGCGACCTGCTCGAACTCGCCGGCGTGGAGCACGTGATCGGCGCCGAGGGCCGCGACGAGACCGGCGAGCCGCACGCCCCCGACACCGCCGACCCGCTCGACCAGCAGGCCGTCTCCTGGTGTTACGCGCTCGACTACCGGCCCGGCGAGGAGCATGTGATCGACCGGCCGGACGCGTACGAGCACTGGAAGACCACCGCCGCCCCCTTCTGGCCCGGCCCGCAGCTCTCCTGGACCGACGTCGAGCCGATCAGCCTGGAGCGGCGGACCTGGCGGCTGATGGGCGCAGACCGGGAGGCGGGCGACCACTTCGACCTGTGGCAGTTCCGCCGCATCCTGGCCCGCGAGCAGTTCGCCCCCGGCGCCTTCGCCTCCGATCTGACCATCGTGAACTGGCCGCAGATCGACTACTGGGAGGCGCCGCTGCTCGGCGTCGACACCGCGGCCCGCGACGCGGCGCTGGCGGCGGCGCGGGGGCTGTCGCTGTCGTTCCTGCACTGGATGCAGACCGAGGCCCCGCGCCCCGACGGCGGCGCGGGCTATCCGGGGCTACGGCTCCGGCCCGACGTCACGGGCACGCCCGACGGCCTGGCCAAGGCCCCGTACATCCGCGAATCCCGGCGCATCAAAGCCGAGTTCACCGTCCTCGAACAGCACGTCGGGGTCGAGGCCCGGCCGGCGGGCGCCGGCGGCGAGGTCTTCCCCGACGCGGTCGGCATCGGCAGCTACCGCATCGACCTGCATCCGAGCACGGCCGGGCGCAGCTATGTGGACATCGAGTCGTATCCCTTCCAGATCCCGCTGGGCGCCCTGCTTCCCGTACGGGTCGAGAACCTGCTGCCCGCCAACAAGAACATCGGCACCACCCACATCACCAACGGCTGCTACCGCCTGCACCCCGTCGAGTGGGCGGTCGGCGAGGCGGTCGGCGCCCTCGCCGGCTTCTGTCTCGACCGCGATCTGCCGCCCCGCAAGGTCCGCAGCGACCCGGGTCAGCTCATCGACTACCAGCGGCTGCTCAGCCACACCCTCGGCGTCCGGCTGAGCTGGCCGGAGGAGATCCGCACCCGCCCGCACCACTACTGAGCTGCTGAGAGGAACCCGCCATGAGCGGCCATGATCACGAGTCTCGCATCAAGGAACTCCTGGACGGGATGACCGTCGAGGAGAAGCTCGGCCAGCTGCAGCAGCTCGCCTGGGCCTGGGACACCGGGCCCGGCGGCGGCGATACGGCGGCGGCCGAGGCCGCCGCCCGTAAAGGACTGCTCGGCTCGGTGCTCAATGTCGTCGGCGCGGAGGCGAGCAATGCCCTGCAGCGCATCGCCGTCGAGGAGTCCCGGCTCGGCATCCCGCTGGTCTTCGGCCTCGACGTGATCCACGGCTACCACACCACCTTCCCCATCCCGCTCGCCCAGGCCGCCGCCTTCGACCCGGCGGTGACCGAGCGGGACGCCGAGGTCTCCGCGCGCGAGGCCCGCTCCAACGGCATCCACTGGACGTTCTCCCCGATGATGGACGTCACCCGCGAGCCGCGCTGGGGCCGGATCGCGGAGAGCCTCGGCGAGGACCCGTATCTGACGACCCGCTACGCGGTGGCCAAGGTCCGCGGCTACCAGGGCGCCGACCTGGCGGCGCCGGACCGGCTCGCCGCCTGCGCCAAGCACTTCGTGGCCTACGGCGGCGCGGAAGGCGGCCGCGACTACAACACCGTCGACGTATCCGAGCAGCGGCTGCGCAATCTCTACCTGCCGCCGTTCCAGGCCGCCGTCGATGCCGGCGCCGCCACCGTCATGGCCGCCTTCAACACCATCAGCGGCATCCCGGCCCACGCCAACCCGCACACCCTGACCGGCATCCTCAAGGAGGCCTGGGACTTCGATGGCGTCGTGGTCAGCGACTGGACCGGCGTCCAGGAACTGATCCCGCACGGCAACGCGGCCGACGAGGCGGAGGCGGCCCGGCGGGCGGTGACCGCGGGGGTGGACATGGAGATGGTGTCCACCACCTTCGCCGACCACGGCCGGGACCTGCTGGCCTCCGGAGCGCTGAGCGCGGACCGGCTGGACGACGCCGTGGCCCGGGTGCTGCGGCTGAAGCTGCGGCTCGGGCTCTTCGAGCGCCCGTACGCCGAGGAGTCCGCGGCGGTCACCGGCCCGACCGCCGAGACGCGGGCGGCGGCGCGGGAGGCGGCCGGGCGGTGCATGGTGCTGCTGAAGAACTCGGGCGGGCTGCTGCCTCTCGACGGGCCTGGCCTGCGCTCACTTGCCGTGATCGGCCCCTTCGCCGACTCCGGTGATCTGCTGGGCACTTGGTCCCTTCCCGGCGCCCCGGAGGCGGTCCCCGTCCTGCACGGGCTGCGCAAGGCGCTGCCGGAGGCCGACATCACTCATGCCGCGGGGGTCCCGGCGGAAGGCTTCGACACGTCCGGCATCCCCGCGGCCGTAACAGCCGCCGAGGCCGCCGACGCCGTCGTGCTCGTCGTCGGTGAGCCGGCCGCGATCAGCGGCGAGGCGGCGGTGCGCAGCGACCTCGGCCTGCCCGGCGCCCAGGAGCAGCTGATCGACGCGGTCGCGGCGACCGGCACCCCGTGCGTCGTGGTGGTCGTCGGCGGCCGCCCGCTCACGATCGGCGGCTGGGCGGACCAGGTCCCCGCGATCCTGCTCGCCTGGCACCCGGGCATCGAGGCGGGCCCCGCCGTCGCGGACGTGCTGACCGGGGCCGTCGTGCCGGGCGGCAAGCTGCCCGTGACCTTCCCGCGGGCCGTCGGCCAGGTCCCGCTCTACTACAACCACGAGCGCACCGGCCGCCCGTACGACCCCGCCGCCCCCGAGGTGAAGTACGTCTCGAAGTATCTCGACCTCGCCGACGGCCCGGAGTTCGCCTTCGGTTACGGGCTGAGCTACACCGCCTTCGCGGTGGGCGAGCCCTCGCTGAGCAGGGAGCGCGTCGGGGCGGAGGAGCTGCGCGCGGGCGCGACGGTCGAGGTGACCGTCCCCGTCCGCAACACCGGCGACCGCGCGGGCGACGAGGTCGTCCAGCTCTACGTCCAGGACCCCGCCGCGAGCATCGCTCAGCCGGTCCGCCGCCTGCGCGGCTTTTGCAGGGTCCGGCTGGCGGCGGGCGAGGAGCGGGAGGTCCGCTTCACCCTCGGGGCCGACGACGTCGGCTACTGGACGAACGACCCCGCCGGGGTGTTCACCGTCGAGCCGGGCGAGATCCACCTCCACACCGGGACCAGCTCGCGGACCCGGGCCCGGCGCACCCTCTTGATCACCTGAAGAAAGGAGTGCCGCACCAGAGCTCTGCCAAGCACGTGCCCCATCCACGAATTGGGAGAAGCATGCGAACCAGAACGAGAACGAAGCTATGGGCAGGACTGGCGACTTCGGGCCTGCTGGGCCTGGGCCTCGCGGGTGCCACCACCGGCACCGCGGGCGCCGCCGCCACCACGTACTACGTGTCGCCGACCGGCAGTGACAGCAATGCCGGCACCTCACCGGACCAGGCCTGGAAGTCGACCGCGAAGGTCAACGGCTTCACCTTCCCGCAGGGCAGCACCGTGGCCTTCCAGGGCGGCCAGACGACCACCGGCTGCCTGACCTTCAACGGCGACAATGTGCCCACCTCGTCGGCGACGACGCCGTTCAAGGTGACCTCGTACGGCACCGGTCAGGCCACGCTCAAGTCCAACTGCACCGGGGACTTCTCGGCGGCGGTCAACGCCGACAACGTGAGCGGCTTCCAGCTGGACAACCTGAAGCTGGTCAACGGCGGCACCACCGCCGCCGGCGTGCTGCTGCAGAATCAGAAGTCGTCGACGGCGACCAAGGGCCTGAAGGTCACCAACTCGGACATCTCCGGTTTCGCCACCCCGGAAGGCAGCAGCAGCGCCTTCGGCGGTCAGATCATGATTCTCGGGTACGCGGTGAACGCCAACACCGGGCCGCTGGACGACGTGCAGATCCTGGGCAACAAGCTGCACGGCGACAGCGTGACCTCCAAGTCCGGGCCCGGCATCTACGGCTGGAGCTCCGGCGTCAACATCACCAACGTCCGGGTCGAGGGCAACACCGTCTACAACCTCGGCATGAAGGCCAACAGCGTCGGCGCGGCCCTGACCGCGGGCGGCTGGAACGGCGCCGTCATCCAGAACAACGTCGTCCACGACATCGGCGCCAACGTCACCTCCTGCGGCGGCACCAGCGGGATCATGGCGTACGAGGCCAGCAAGGTCACCATCCGTAACAACGAGGTCTACCGGGTGCAGCCGTCACCGGCCTTCACCGCCGGCTGCGACTTCGACGGCATCGATCTCGACGGCGGCACCACCGACTCGGTGGTGGAGTACAACTACACCCACGACAACGCGGGCAACGGGCTGCTGGCCTTCACCTCGACGGTGAATTCGCGGGTCTGGGGACCGAACACCTTCCGCTACAACATCTCCGAGAACGACGACTGGGCCAATGCCCAGGGCGGCCTGATGAACGTGGTCCCGAACGCCCCGAAGAAGCCGCTGTCCGTCTACGGCAACACCTTCTACACGGACAAGGACCAGACCAACAACGTGAAGTCGGGCGCCAGCGCCTGCTTCAACTTCGGCTACACCTCGGGCACCTGGGCCAGCGGCTCGCAGATCAAGAACAACATCTGCCACATGGCCAACAAGGGCGACAACGGCAAGGCCGGCCAGCTCTACTACAACCCGTACGGCCAGACCGGCATGACCCTCTCCAACAACCTCTACTACGGCCCGTCGAACACCGGCGGCTGGCGCTGGGGCGGCACCACCTACCCCGACTTCGCCGCCTGGAAGGCCGCGGGCAAGGAGTCGAACGCGGTGTGGGGCGACCCGCTCTTCACCGCACCCGGCGGCGGCAACACCTGCACCTGGACCCCGACCTCGGGCAAGGGCCCGCAGCCGTGCCCGTCGGCGTACACGCTCAAGTCCGGCTCCCCGGCGCTGCAGAAGGGCGCCTCTGTGCCCGACAACGGCGGCGTGGACTACTACGGGGCCACCATCCCCGGCACCCCGAACATCGGGGCCGATGCCGGGTAGGCCCTGACTGACCCCCCATTGGCGGTCGGCATCGGTCTCCCTCCCTGACAGGGGAGACCGATGCCGTCCGTGGGTTTCAGCGGTCCCGGAGCGCCACGCACAAGGCATCCAGGGCGCCCGCGAAGGCATGTTCCGCCGGCGTCCCGTATCCGATGACCAGGCCGTCGCGGGCCGGTGCGGTGCTGTCCGGGTGCCGGTAGGGGGCCAGGCCGTCCAGAGCCAGTCCGTGGCGGGCGGCGGCGCGCAGGGTGGTCACCTCCGTGCCGGCGGGGAGTTCGAGGACGGCGTGCAGGCCCGCGGCGATGCCGGTGACGGTGATGTGCGGGGCCCGGTCCGCGAGGGTGGTGGTCAGCTGGTCGCGGCGGCGGCGGTAGACCTTCCGCATCCGGCGCATCGCGGGCGCTCTGATCGGCGCGCGCCTGCGGCAGACCGTCCTCGGCCTCGCGCTGATCCTCACCACCGCGCTGGCGGCCCTTGCCCTCGCCGACACCGGCATCGCCTCGGCCACCGCGATCCTCGTCCTGTGGGGCCTGGGCTACGGCGCCGTCCCGGTCACCTTCCAGACCTGGATCCTCAAGTCCGCCCCGGACGACACGGAAGCCGCCTCTTCCCTCTACGTCTCGGCCTTCAACCTCTCCATAGCCCTCGGCGCGCTCCTCGGCGGCTTCGCCGTCAACGCCCTCTCCACCACGAGCGTGCTCTGGCTCGGCGCCGCCCTGGCCGCGCTCACCCTGCTGGTGGCCGCAGGCCGCCGCACCGCAGAAACCCGTTGAAAGCGCGCTGAAAGCCTGCTGAGAGCTACCTGAAAGCGGGTGAGCGGAGGGTGTGGACCACAAGGTTCGAATTCCCCCCACCCCGACAGGAGTTCCCGCCATGGCTACCTTCCTCTACAAAGTGGGCCGTCTCGCCTTCCGGCGGCGATGGCTGATGGTGCTGCTGTGGGTGGTGGTCTTCGGCGGCGCCGGCGTCGCCGCCTCCTCCGCCCCGACGCCGCCCGCCGACACCTTCTCGATGCCGGGTACGGAGTCGCAGAAGGCCTTCGATCTGCTGGAGAAGAAGTTCCCGGACGCGAGCGCCGACGGGGCCAGCGCGCGGGTCGTGGTGCGGGCACCGGAGGGCGGGAAGATCTCCGCCCCGGCGCAGAAGGCCGATGTCGACGCGCTGGTCGGGCAGTTGAAGAAGTCCCCGCAGGTCGTCTCCGTCAGCGACCCGTTCGCGACAAAGACGGTGAGCAAGGACGGCTCGACCGCGTACGCCGTGGCCACCTACAAGGTCCCCGCCGCCGAGGTCGGCGACAAGGCCCACCAGGCCCTCGACGACGCGCTGGCCGACGCCCGCGACGCAGGGCTGAAGGCCGAAGCGGGCGGTGACGCCGTCAAGGTCGACGCCGCGATGAAGGGCACCGGCGAGCAGATCGGCATCATCATCTCCGCCGTCGTCCTCGTCCTCACCTTCGGCTCGGTGATCGCCGCCGGCATGCCGCTGCTCACCGCCCTCATCGGCGTCGGCATCGGGATCAGCGCCATCACCGCGCTCGGCACCACCCTCGGCCTGTCCAGCACCACGTCCACCCTCGCGATGATGCTCGGCCTCGCCGTCGGCATCGACTACGCCCTGTTCATCGTCTCCCGCTACCGCGCCGAACTCACCGAGGGCCGCGACCGCGCCGACGCCGCGGGCCGGGCCGTCGGCACCGCGGGCTCCGCGGTCGTCTTCGCCGGTCTTACGGTCATCGTCGCCCTCGCCGGCCTGGCCGTGGTGAACATCCCGATGCTCACCAAGATGGGCCTCGCCGCCGCCGGTACGGTCGCCGTCGCCGTACTCGTCGCCCTCACCTTCGTCCCCGCGCTGCTCGCCTTCGCGCCGGTCAAGGTGCTGCGCCGCCGGGACCGCAAGCACTTCACCGGCAAGCCGCTCACCGCCCGCCAGCAGCGCAAGGCCGCCAAGCGCGCGGCGAAGGACGCCCGCCGCAAGCCCAACCTCGGCTCCCGCTGGGCCCGTTACGTGCTGCGCCACCCCGTCGCCGTACTGGTCGTGGCCGTCGTCGGCCTGGGCGCGGTCGCCGTACCGGCCGCGAGCCTGGAGCTGGGCCTGCCCGGCGAGGGCACCATGGCCACGGACACCACCCAGCGCAAGGCCTACGACATGCTGTCGGAGTCCTTCGGCGACGGGTTCAACGGGCCGCTGATGATCACCGTGGAAGGCCAGGACGCCAAGGCCGCCGCCGAGACGGTCGGCAAGCGGCTCGCCGGGCAGGACGGCGTCACCACCGTCACCCCGGCCACCGCCAACGAGGCCGGCGACACCGCGATCCTCAACGTCGTCCCGGCCACCGGACCCACCGACGCCGCGACCGAGGACCTCGTCCGCTCGATCCGCGGCCAGGCCGCCGGCTTCCAGGCGGACACCGGCGCCGAGGTGCTGGTCACCGGCCAGACCGCGATGTTCATCGACTTCTCCAAGACCCTCGATGACGCGCTGCTGCCCTACCTCGGCCTGATCGTGGGCCTGGCGTTCCTGCTCCTGATGGTGGTCTTCCGCTCCATCCTCGTACCGCTGAAGGCCGCGCTCGGCTTCCTGCTCTCGGTCACCGCCGCGCTCGGCGCCGTCGTCGCGGTCTTCCAGTGGGGCTGGCTCGCCGAGGTGTTCGGGGTCGACCAGCCGAGCCCGATCATGAGCACGATGCCGATCTTCATGATCGGCGTGGTCTTCGGACTGGCGATGGACTACGAGGTGTTCCTGGTGACCCGCATGCGGGAGGCGTACGTCCACGGGGCGCGGCCCGGCGAGGCCGTCGTCACCGGCTTCCGCTACGGCGGCCGGGTGGTGGCCGCGGCGGCCGCCATCATGATCAGCGTGTTCTCGGGCTTCATCGTGGAGGACAACGACTTCGTGAAGATGATCGGCTTCGGCCTCGCGGCGGCGGTGCTCTTCGACGCCTTCATCGTCCGCATGACGATCGTGCCCGCGCTGTTCGCCCTGCTGGGCAAGAGCGCCTGGTGGCTGCCGCGCTGGCTCGACCGGCTGCTGCCCGACCTGGACGTCGAGGGCGCGAAGCTGTCCCGTAAGGACCGGGCTGAGGTCCCGGCCGGGCGGATGGCGCCGCGGCGCGAGCACCAACTGATCAACTGACCAACCCGGTTACCACGCACCGGGGCCCAGCGGCTCGCCGCCGCTGGGCCCCGGTGCGTGCGTGCTCCGCCCCCGTCAGATCCGGATCGCGGTGCCGGAGACGCGGATCTGCGGCTCGCCGCGCCGCAGTTCGACCTCCAGCAGGGACGGGCGGCCCATGTCGTGGCCCTGGTGGAGGGTCAGCTTCTCGTCCGGCTCGACCAGGCCCAGTTCGCGGGCGTACCCGCCGAAGGCCGCCGCCGCGGCGCCGGTGGCCGGGTCCTCGACGACGCCGCCGATGGGGAAGGGGTCGCGGACGTGGAAGACCGTCGCCGACTCGCGCCAGACCAGCTGCACCGTGGTCAGGCCGAGGCGCAGCATCAGGGCGAGCAGGCGGTCGAAGTCGTAGTCCAGATCCGCCAGTCGCTCCCGGGTCGCGGCCGCGAGGACCAGGTGGCGGACGCCCGCGTAGGCGATCTTCGGGGGCAGCGCCGCGTCCAGCTCGCCGGCCGCCCAGCCGAGCGCGGCCAGCGCCTCCGAGACGTCGGCCGGGTCCACCTCGTCCACCCGGGGCGGGACGCTGGTGAGCGTGGCCTTGAGCAGCCCGCCCTCCTCGCGGACGGTGACCGGCACCAGGCCCGCCTGGGTGTGGAGGGAGAAGTCACCGGCGCCGTGCTGCTCGCCGAGGGCCACGGCAGTGGCGACGGTGGCGTGGCCGCAGAAGTCCACCTCCGCCTTGGGGCTGAAGAAGCGCAGGGTGAAGGACCGGCTGTCGTCCGGGTCGGGCCCCGGGGTGAGGAAGGCGGACTCCGAGTAGCCGAGTTCGGCGGCTATCGCCGTCATCGCGGCGTCGTCCAGGCCGGACGCGTCGAGGAGGACCCCGGCGGGGTTGCCGCCGTCCGGGGTGGTGGCGAAGGCGGTGTAGTGCAGCACCTTGGTGGACTTGATGGCGTCGCTCATGGTGGGAAGCGTCCTTTCGTACGGAACTGGTGGATAACCGGAGGAAGTCACAGAGCCGCTCTCCGCCGCACCGCCAGGGCGAGCAGCGTACCCGCGGCGAAGGAGCCGGCGGCGAGCGCGGCGGACAGCCGCAGGCCTGCGGTGAAGCTGCCGGAGGCGGCGGCGAAGGTGCCGAACAGCGCCACGCCGACGGCGCTGCCCGTCTGCCGGGAGACGTTGAAGACGGCGGCGGCGATGCCCGCCCCGGCCGCCGGGGCGGCGTCGATGATCGCGGCGGTGGCGGCCAGGGCCGTCGTGGTCTGGCCGAGGCCGGTGGCGATCAGGGCGAAGAGCAGCACCGGGTACGGGGTGTGCGGCCCGGCGAGCAGCCAGCCGAGGAAGCCCGCGGTCCCCAGCGCGAGACCCGCGGCCATCGGGACATACGGCCCTGTGCGGGCGGCGACCCGGCTGAACAGCGGCGCCGCGATCAGCCCCATGCACACCGACGGCAGCAGGGCGAGCCCGGTGGCCAGCGCGCTGAAGCCGCGCTCCTGCTGGAAGTACAGGGTGGTCAGGAACAGCATCCCGTAATAGCCGAGGCTGATCAGCAGGCCGATCGCGGCGGTGCCGGTGAAGGCGCCGGAGCGGAAGAGGGACGGCGGCAGCAGCGGGGCGCGCTCGGTGCGGCCGGCCGCCGCCCGCGCCTCCAGGCCGCGCTCGACCAGCGCGAAGGCGACCAGTGCGGCCGCGCCGGCGCCGAAGGCGGCCAGGACCGGCGGGGACGTCCAGCCGCGCGCGCCCGCCTCGTTGAGGCCGCCGGCGAGGGCGATGAGGCCGATCATGCCGAGCAGCTGGCCCAGGGGGTCCATGCGGCGGCGCTGCGGCGTACGGGCGGAAGCGGGCAGATGGCTCAGGGTGAGGTGGACGGCGAGCGCGCCGACGGGCAGGTTCAGCAGGAACACCGAGCGCCAGTCGAAGGCGGAGATCAGCAGCCCGCCGACCACCGGACCCGCGCCGAAGGCGACCGACGCGACCGCGCCCCAGATCGCGATGGCCCGGGCCCGTAGCGCCCGGTCCTGATAGGTGGCCTGGAGCAGCGCGAGCGACGCGGGCACGAGCAGCGCCGCCCCCGCGCCCTGGGCGAGCCGCCCGGCGATCAGGACGCCAGGGGAGGCGGCGAGGCCGCAGGCCAGCGAGGCGGCGGTGAAGACGGCGAGGCCGGCCAGGAAGACGCGGCGGTGCCCGAGCCGGTCGGCGAGGCCGCCGCCGAGGAGGAGCAGGCCGGCGAAGACGGTGCTGTAGCCGTCGACGATCCACTGCAGGGCGGCGGCACCGGTGGCGAGGGAGGTGCGGATGCCGGGGATGGCGACGTTGACGACGGTGACGTCGAGCATCACCAGGAAGTAGCCGAGGCTGAGGGCGATCAGCGGAGGCAGGGCGAGGGCGGGCCGCGCGGCCGGTGCGGGGGCGGGCGGCGGTGGAGCCGTCCGGCCGCCGAGGTCCGTGGAGGTCATGCAGAGATCATCGAAGCCGGATGCTTCGTCACCCGTCAAAGTGTCGATGTCGTACGCTACGACCATGCCGGACGCCCACCCGCTCAAGCAGCAGACCGACATCGCCCGCGCCGCGGCCCTGATCGCCGACCCCTCGCGGGCCCTGATGGTCAAGTGCCTGGCCGACGGCCGCGCGCTGCCCGCGAGCGCGCTCGCCGGCGAGGCCGGGGTCAGCGCCGCCACGGCCAGCGTGCACCTGGCCAAGCTGACCGAGGGCGGCTTCGTCACGGTGACGCGGCAGGGCCGGCACCGCTACTACCGCCTCGCAGGACCCGACATCAGCGCCGCCCTGGAGGCGCTGGCGCTGATCGCCCCGCCGCTCCCCATCACCTCGCTGAAGCAGAGCAACCGCACCAACGCCCTGCACCGCTCCCGCACCTGCTACGACCACCTCGCGGGACAGCTCGGCGTCGCCCTGATGCAGTCGCTGCTCGACCGCGGCGTCCTGACCGGCTACGACGGCATCCACCGCCCCGAGAAGGCGGTGCGCGACCGTCCTTCCTCGTACGGACACGACATCCGCTACGAGCTCACCCGCAGCGGCCACCGGCAGCTCGCCGAACTCGGCGTCGACACCGACCGGTTGCCCCCGCGCCGCCCCGCGATCCGCTACTGCGTCGACTGGAGCGAACACCAGCACCACCTCGCCGGCGGCCTCGGCGCGGCCCTGACGGCGCGGCTGTTCGCACTGGACTGGGTGCGCTGGGGCGCCGCCCCGCGCGTGGTGCACCTGACGGACGAGGGGGCCGCGGGCCTGGAGCGGTCGCTCGGCATGGTCCTGGCTTAGGCTCGATGGCGTGCAGTGGCATCAAGTCCTTGCCTTCGTAGCGGCCGTTACGCCCCTGACGCTGCTCCCCGGCACCAGCTTCACGCTGGTGACGCAGCAGGTGATCGCGGGCTCGCGGGCCGACGGTGTCCGCGCGGCGCTCGGCTCGGTGTGCGGGCTGCTGGTGCACGCGACTTTTGCGGCGGTCGGCCTGTCGGCGCTGGTCATGTCGTCGGCGCAGGCGCTGACGGTGGTGAAGGTCGCGGGCGGTGTCTATCTCGTCTGGCTCGGCGTGACCACGTGGCGCTCTACGCATCGCGGAGCCGAGCCGGCGACGCGACGGCGGCGCCCGCGCCTCCCCTGGTCGCGGCTAGGCGGCTTCGGGCAGGGGCTGTTCTCCAACGTCCTCAACCCCAAGGCGGCGTCGGTCTATCTCACCCTCGTCCCCCAGTTCCTCACCACCGACCACGCCATCGCGCCGCAGATCGCCGTGCTGTCGCTCGCGCACATCGCCGTAGCGCTGGTGTGGCTGCTCTTCTGGTCGTCCGTGGTGGCCGCGGCGCGTACCGTGATCGACACGCCCCGCTTCCGGCGCGGGATGAGCCGGGTGGCGGGAGCCGTGCTGATCGGCCTTGGCATCCGTACCGCCACGGCCAGGTGAACCGCCCCCCTCAGAGCTTGAAGACCCGCCGGGCATTGCCGGACAGGAACAGCTCCGTGGCCTTCGCGTCCAGGCCGAGCTCACCGAGGTGCTCCAGCGCCCGAGCCGGCGTGATCATGGGGTAGTTCGAGCCGAAGAGCACCTTCTTACGCCCCCGGCCCCGCAGGTATTCCACCAGCTCGCGCGGATAACGGCGGGCGGTGTAGGCGCTGGTGTCGATATAGACATTCGCGTGCTTGTCGGCCACCGCGATCATCTCCGTGGTCCACGGATAGCCGATGTGCCCGCACACGATGGTCAGCTCCGGGAAGTCGAGCGCGACTTGATCGATATACGGAATGGGCCGCCCGGTCTCGGACGGCCGCAGCGGCCCGGTGTGGCCGACCTGGGTGCAGAACGGGACCCCGAGATCGACGCAGGCGGCATACAGCGGGTAGTACAGCCGGTCGGTGGGCGGCAGCTGCCACAGCCACGGCACGACGCGCAGCGCGACGAAGCCGAGCTCCTCCACCGCACGGCGCAACTCCCGCACGGCCGCGACCGGCTTGGTGAGATCGGCCCCGGCGACCCCGCGCAGCCGCCCCTCCGCCTGGGCGACAAACCCGGCCACCTCGTCATTGCTGACCAGCGCCCCCTCAGGCCCGTACCAGGCCGACGCCAGCCCGATCTCGACATCCCCCGCGGCCAGCGCCGCGACGGTCGCCTTGACCGGCAACTCCTCCTCCAGCAGCGCCATCCCCGTCCACCGGCGCAGCGACTCGAACATCTCGTGATTCGAGTGCCGCAGCGTGGGGTGCTGCATCCATGCGTCGACGATTGCCACCGGATCCGCCTCTCCCTGAGCGACTGAGCGACCGCTTAGGGCGACCGCTCAGAGCGACCCTAGCGGCTGCAGGCCGAGCGCGGACCTGAGCCGGTGGGACGCGGCGGTCCGCGGTTCGTGCCGCGACCGCCGGATCGCCGTCCGCCAGGCGGGCGCCAACTCATGCGCCAGCGCCCGGCGCAGCCGGTAGGTGATGCCGATCGCCGTGCCGTGCGCCGCCAGCATGGCGTCGAGGACGTTCGCGGCCTGCACGGCGAGCGTCATGCCCTGCCCGTGGGCCGGGTCGAGGGTGGCCAGGGCGTCGCCGACGACGAGGTACTGGTCGGGCCAGCGGCGCAGCTTCCCGTAGTGGCGCCAGCGGCTGTCGGTGCCGCTGAAGCGGTAGACCGGGCCGAGCGGAGTGGCCGCTTCCAGTACGTCGCCGAGCACCGGGTCGCGGAGGGCCGCCGCGGCGCGCAGCTCCCGGTGGTCGGCGGGCGCCGGCTCGCCCGCCGGGGTGCGGAGCGCGACCGACCAGCGGCCGCCTTCGACGGGGTGCAGCACCGCCGCCCCCGGGTCACCGGGGCCGCCCGTCAGCCAGAGCGCCTTCCAGTCGGCGACATGGCCGAGCGGCGGCGCGAACTCGGCCGCGGTATGCGTGCCGTGCCCCGGATGCAGCGTCACCGCGGGCGGTTCGTAGCCGAGCTCGGCCGCCCACTCCGGGCTGCGGGACTCCCGGCCCGAGGCGTCCACCACGAAGTCCGCCGGAATGAGGCGGCGCCGCCCCCACCCGTCCGGCGCGCGGCGGTCGCGCGCGCGGGCCCACACGCCGGTGACCGTGTCCTGCGGCCCCGGGCGCAGCCCGACGACCTCGTGCCCTGCCAGGAAGGACACCGTGCGGTCGGCGCGCAGCCGGTTCCGTACCGTCGCGTCGACAAGATCACGCCCCGCGCTCAGCAGCGGCGGCCCGGAGCCGAAGCGTGGCGGCCGGCCGCCCTGCCCCAGCAGCAGCACGTCCTCGGGCAGCGCGATACGGACCGCGCCGGCCCGGAGCAGGTCCTGGCGGATGCCGGGGAAGAGGTCTTCGAGGCCCTGCTGGGTGGCGGCGGTGAGGGGATGCGGATGCCGCGCCTGCGGTACGCCACGGCGCCGGCCCGCGTGCCCGGGCGGCAGCGGGTCCCGCTCGATCACCGTCACCCGGTCCATGAAGTTGGCCAGCGCCCGCGCCGCGGCCAGCCCGGCGAGGCTGGATCCGATGACGACGCCGTGGCCGTGGCCGCCGCCGACCTGCCGTGCATTCCGTTCCCGCCCCATAGCCGCCGCCCTTCGAGGAGTGCCCGCTGCCCGTAAGACGGGTGGGCCGTCCCGGATGTGACATGCCCCCCGGGTCACCCGATCGGCTCTCCCCCACCCCGCAGCGGCGGCCGCGGCCAGCGACCATGATCAGCAAGGGGCCGGCAGTGAGGACACGTCATGGTTCAGGGCTTCTCGCGGGAACCCGGCACCGCCGGGCCGATCACCGAGGCCGAACTCCCGCAGGCGGCGAAGCGGAAGATCACCGGCTGGGCGACCGCGATCGCGGTCGGCGGCTTCCTCTTCGGCTTCGACACCGGCGTCGTCTCCGGCGCGCTGCTGTACATCCGCGACGACTTCGACCTCAACTCCTTCCAGCAGGGCAGCGTCGTCAGCGTCCTGCTCATCGGCGCGGCCCTCGGCTCCACCTGGGCCGGAAAGCTGTCGGACCGGTTGGGGCGGCGCAAGGCGCTCGGCCTGATCGGCGTCATCTTCCTCATCGGTACGGCGATCGTGACGCTCGCGAACGGCTACCTCGTGCTGATGGCGGGCCGCATCGTCCTGGGCCTCTCGGTCGGTGCCGCGTCCGCGACGGTGCCGGTCTATCTGTCGGAGATCTCCCCGACGGCGATCCGCGGTCGCCTCCTCACCCTCAACCAGCTCATGATCACCATCGGCATCCTGGTCGCCTACCTCGTCAACCTCGTCTTCGCGGGCAACGAGGCGTGGCGGGCGATGTTCGCGGTCGGCGCGATCCCGGCGCTGGTGCTGGTGGCGGCGGCGCTGTGGTTCCTGCCCGAGTCGCCGCAGTGGCTGATCGCGCACGGGCAGAAGGACCGGGCCCACCGCGGCATCGCGGCGCTCACCGACGAGGCCACCGCCGACCGGCTGGTCGAGCGCGCCGAGCAGCGGATCGCGGAGGACCGGGAGAAGCAGGCGGCGGCGAAGAGCGCCGGGGAGACCGGCAAGCGACTGCTGGCCCCTGACGTACGCCCGGCGCTGATCGTCGGCCTCACGCTTGCCGCGGTGCAGCAGTTCGGCGGCATCAACACGATCATTTACTACGCGCCCACCATCATCGAGAAGACCGGCCTCAACGCCTCGAACTCGATCCTCTACTCCGTCTGCATCGGCGTGATCAACCTCGCCATGACGATCGTCGCGATCCGCCTCGTCGACAAGGCGGGCCGCCGCCCGATGATCCTGGTGTCCCTCGCCGTCATGGCCGTCTCGGTCTTCCTCCTCGGCCTGGCCTTCATGACCGGCATGAACTCGCTGTTCACCCTGCTCTTCATGGTGATCTACATCGCCGCCTTCGCCGGCGGCCTCGGCCCGATCTTCTGGACCCTGATCGGCGAGATCTTCCCGCCCTCCGTACGCGCCGAAGGCTCAGCCGTCTCCACCGCCGTCAACTGGATCTCCAACTTCATCGTCAGCCTCGCCTTCCTCCCCCTCGCGGGCGCCATCGGCCAGGGCGAAACCTTCTGGATCTTCGCAGCAATCTGCGCAGTAGCTTTCGTCTTCGTCAGCAAGTACCTCCCAGAAACCCGCGGCCGCGATCCGGAACAGATCGAAACGGCTCTGAACCAGCGCTTCGGCCACGCAGAGCGCCGCTGAGCAGCCGGGCTTCAGGATTTCGGCGGCAGCCGCTTGTCCTCGCGGAGGGCTTGCCACAGGTCACCGGCGGCCGGCTGAGACGGCTCGACGCGGTTCGGGTCGGCGGGATACGGGCGGACCGGCAGGGTGCGGAAGGTGATGGCGTCCGGGTTGACGCCCTTCAGGCTGCGGGCCAGGCCCAGCAAGGCGCTCAGGGAGCCGAGTTCCTTGTCCGTGGTCAGGGCCGAGGTCGCGGCGTCCGCGACCTTGTACAGGCGGACCGGGTCGCCGAGCAGGCCCTCCGACTTGAGCTGGTCGGCCAGGGCGGCCATGAACTTCTGCTGCAGCCGTATCCGGCCCAGATCGCTGCCGTCGCCTATCCCGTAGCGCGTACGGACCAGGGCGAGCGCCTCCTCGCCCCGCAGCCGATGAGTCCCCTTGCCCAGGTCGAGGCCGCTCTTCGGATCATGGATCGCCTGCGGCACCGTGACCCTCACCCCGCCCATCGCGTCGATCAGCCGCTTGAAGCCCGTGAAGTCGATCTCCATCACATGGTCGACGCGGATGCCGCTCATCCCCTCCACCGTCTTCACGGTGCAGGCGTTCCCGCCCACGCCGTACGCGGTGTTGAACATCGCGGCCCGCTCCCCCGGCGCCGTACCACCACCGTCCAGCGGGCAAGCAGGCCGCCGGACGATCGTGTCCCGCGGCACGCTCACCACCGCCGCACTCTTACGCCCCGCCCCCACATGCACCAGCATCGCGGTATCCGACCGGGCGCCCGCGACCCCCGCCCCGTACGACTGATTCTCCCCGGCCCGCGAATCCGACCCGAGCACAAGGATGTTCATCCCCGCCCCACTGCGCGGCGGCCGGTCCGAGCCCAGCCGGGAGTGCAGATCGGTGGTGGCGATATTGCCGCTGAGCCCCGTATACGCGGCCATCGCCCCACCCCCCACCACGACGAGCAGCACCACCGCGCCGCACCACACGGCGATCCGGCGGCGACGCGGTCGGCGGGCGGTACGGGCATGGCGCGGGCTCGGCATGCCACCAAGCTGGCGCCCGCCCCTAAGAGGCTTCTAAGAGCCCGCGAAGAGCCGCTCCACCAGCTCCCCGGACTCCTCCAGATACGCCCGCAGCCGGGCTTCCGCCACCGAGGCCTCCCCCGCCCGCAGGGCCGCGAGGATCTCCGCATTGCGCCCCACGAACGGCTCATGGAGCTCCCGCGGCGCGTCCACCACCTGAAAGGCGAGCCGCAGTTCGGCCAGCAGCGCCGCCATCAGCTCGTCGGTGCGCGGGCTGCCGGCGAGGACGACCAGGGCGCGGTGGAAGCGGATGTTGGCGGTGGCCACGGCCTGCCAGTCGGCGCCGGCCGCCGCCCGCTCGCCCTCGGCGACCGCGGCCGCGAGGTCGTCCACGGCGTACGGCGGCGCCCCCAGCTCACGCAGCACCCCGCACTCGAGCAGTCGCCGCACCCGGTACAGCTCCGCGGCATCGGCCGCCGTCAGCACCCGCACGAAGACCCCGCGGCTGAACTCGTGCACCAGCAGCCGCTCATGGGTGAGCAGCCGGAAGGCCTCCCGCAGCGTATTGCGGGACACCCCGAGCGCCTCTCCGATCGCGTCCTCCGACAGCCGGGTCCCCGGCCGGAAGCGCCCCTCGGCGATGCGCGTACGGAGAATCCCCGCCACCCGCTCCGCCGTGCTGGTCCGCGGCAGGGCCTGTCTGGAGTTTCCCGTCGTTCGCGCGGAGCGCGGCGCAGCGGCGTCCGGTGCGTGCGCTCGGCGTGCGCTGTCGCCGGTCATGTGGCGGAGCCACCTGTCCGGGGGCGGCGTGCGGCGAGGGTGCGTGCCGGGCGTCGGGGCGCAGACGGGAAACTCCAGACAGGCCCTGGCTGCGTGCGGCTGTCGGCGAGCGCCGCGAAGTCCGCCGCCGTCACGCCGTCGGCACCACGACGTGCTGCCGCAGATACAGGTCCCGGAAGCTCACCGGCCCGCGCGGCCCGGGCACCCGGTCGAGATTGATCCCGGTCTCGGGCAGCCGCAGCAGCTTGAAGCCGTCGAGCAGCCGGGTGCTGGAGTTCCAGAAGACCCCGGCCCCGGTATAGGCGTTCATGAAGTCGGCCGCGGCCTGGGCATCCCCCGTCACGACGGCCGCCGCCAGCCCCGAGGTGTCCTCGTTGGCGATACGGGCCGCGTCCACCGGCCCGTCCGCGGCGTCGATCGTCACGGTGGCGGAGCGGTCGTCGTCGAGCGCCCACTCGTAACCGCGCGGATGGTCGTGCGGCGGCAGCGAGACAGCGATGCCCAGCCGCTCCAGCACCTTCACCACACCGGGCAGCAGCTCGTCGTAACGACCGCGGTCGAGCAGCAGCAGATTGAGCCGGTTGCAGACGCCGAGCCGGTCGAGGCTCGCGGCGATCAGCTCATGCAGCATCGCGGCATCGGCCGCCGCACCCGCGTAAAGAACACCGCCGCCATCGGCGTGCGCGAGGGTGCGGACGCCGTGCCGGGCCGCCTCGTTGCCGAGGTCGCGGGTGCTGTCGCCGCTGCCGCGGAGGATGACGAGCGGGACGGTCGCGGGGAGCCGCACCAGCGAGTACGCGGCCGCCCGGTCCTCGCTGGGCACCAGCTGCACGGCATCGGGGTCGAGCCCGGCGTCCGCCAGCGCGGGCGCGACGACCTGGTCGACCAGCGCCTGCGCGGAGCGCAGCGCGGCGGAACCGGTGCGCAGCACCCCCGCGTTACGCGACTTCAGGAACTGGGAGGCGATGTCGAGGGTGACGTTCGGGCGGGCCTCGAAGTTGGCGCCAATCACCCCGACGGGCAGGCGGCGCTCGATCAGCGTCAGCCCGTCGGGGCGGTCCTCGACCACCCGGTCGCGGAGATCGTGCGGCACGTCGGCGAGGACGAGCAGCTGATCGGCCATCGCCGCCAGCCGCGGCTCGTCGAGCCGCAGCCGGTCCATCAGCGCCGGAGACATGCCGTTCCGATCGGCGGCGGCGAGATCCTCCGCATTCGCCGCCGCCAGCTCCTGCTCCGCGGACCGCACCCGCGCGGCCATGCCCCGCAGCGCCCCGTCGATGACGGAATCCTCGGCCCCCACCAGCGACGCGGCCGCCGCCTTGGCGCGGTCCGCGCAGCCGGCGACCAGCTTGTCGGTGTCGTTCACGATCTTTGCTCCTCGGCAGGCGACGGACTGCCGACCCTACCAATCGTTGAACGATCCCACGAGCCCCGTATCAGAGCCCCGTATCAGCCCAGCGTCTTCCCCGCCGCCGCGACCAGCCGCTCCATCCGCGCCAGCTGATCGCCCGGCAGCACCGGGTCGTAGTCCATCGACCAGAACGCCTCGTCCACCCCCAGCGCCGCCACCTGCGGCAGGTCCTCCGCCACCTGCTCCGGCGAGCCGCTGAGCAGCCCGCGCTCCTCGACGGGCTCGTCATAGAGGGAGGCGTTGATACGGAGCACGACGGGCAGGCCGCCCGCCTCCCGCCCGGCCTCGCGCTCCGCGGCGTGGAAGCCCTGCACGACCCCCTCCAGCGCGCTCAGGTCCATCCCCGGCTGGATCACCGGGTTGAAGCCGATGCCCTGCCGCGCCGCCCGGCGCAGCGACGCCGGCGCGAAGGCGCCGACGATCATCGGCGGGCCGCCGGGCTGCACCGGCTTGGGGTTCAGATACGACTCCGGGATCGTGTAGTGGCTGCCCTCGTACTTCACCGGGTCCGGGCCCCAGGCCGCCCGCAGCGCGTCGACGAACTCGCCGAAGCCCGCGCCCTGCCGCTCCATCGGCACCCCGGCCGCCTCGAACTCCTCCTTCATCCAGCCCTGCCCGAGCCCGGCGATGAGCCGGCCGCCGCAGAGTTGGTCGAGCGTGGCGAAGCTGCGGGCGAGCGCGGCCGGCTGATGCAGCAGCGCGATGATGATGCTGGTGCCGAGGCCGATGGTGGACGTCCGGGCGGCGGCGAAGGCCAGCACCTCGAGCGGCGAGTAGACGGTGCGGTAGTTCTCCGGCAGCTCGAAGGACTGGCCGCCCATCCCCACCGGCCCGGTGGGCGCGATCTGCCGCTCGAAGGCCCACACCCGGTCGAGGCCGATCCGCTCCGCCCCCTCCGCGACGCTGCCGATGGCTTCCGGTGACGCGTGCTCTCCGGCGGTGGGAAGGGCAAGTCCGAGCTTCATGAGGACTCCAATCGTCCAAAGCTACAAGGGTGTTCAGTCTCACCCAGGACCTCACCCACGACCACCCGCCCCCGCCAAGGCAATACCGGCCCCCGCACGCCTCCCGACGCACACCGCACACATGTCGCACGCATGGCACCCGCACACCCCGGGCAGGCGGCGCTTGACCCTGCTGGCCCTGGCCGCCCCCGCGGCCGCACCCCCAAAGGGCTGAACACAGGCCTAACCGGCATGTCACATGCGTCGCGCGGGACCTCGCCGCCGTATGTCTGATCTGCCGAACGGATGAAAGGCAAGGCAAAAGTGACGGATAAACGGGTGGAGGAAAAGGCGCCCGCCTGGGCACCCGGAAAGCCCCGCACCGACGGGGTGGTGTTCGGCGTGACAGCCGCGCTGACCCTGGCCTTCGTGATCTGGGGCGCGGTGGCCACGGACTCGCTGGAGAGCGTGTCCACGAAGCTCCTCAACGGGGCGATGCACAACGGCGGCTGGGCGTTCGTCCTGGCCGCGACCGGCTTCGTCATCTTCGCGCTGTGGCTGGCGTTCAGTAAGTACGGCAAGATCACGCTGGGCCCGGAGGGCGAGGAGCCGGAGTTCCGCACGGTCTCCTGGGTCGCGATGATGTTCAGCGCCGGCATGGGCATCGGCCTGATGTTCTACGGCGTGAACGAGCCGCTCACGCACTTCGTGGACCCGCCGCCGAGCACCCACCCGGCCGACGCCCCGGCGCCGGAGCGGATGGAGACGTCGCTGGCGACCACGCTCTTCCACTGGACCCTGCACCCCTGGTCCATCTACGCGGTCGTCGGCCTCGCCATCGCGTACAGCACCTTCCGCCGCGGCCGGCGCCAGACGATCAGCGCCGTCTTCACCCCGCTGATCGGCGAGAAGCACGCCAACGGCGGCTGGGGCAAGGTCATCGACATCCTCGCCATCTTCGCCACCCTCTTCGGCTCCGCCGCCTCGCTGGGCCTCGGCGCGCTGCAGATCGGCAGCGGCGTGAAGGAGGTCGGCTGGACCAAGGAGGCCATCGGCGAGGGCCTGCTCATCACGATCATCGCGGTGCTCACCGCCGCCTTCGTCCTCTCCGCGGTCTCCGGCGTGGAGAAGGGCATCCAGTGGCTGTCGAACATCAACATGGTGCTCGCCGCGCTGCTGGTCCTCTTCGTCTTCATCGCGGGCCCGACCATCATGCAGCTCAACCTGCTGCCCACCTCCCTGGGCTCGTACTTCGGTGAGCTGCCGCAGATGGTCTCCCGTACGGAAGCGACGGGCGGCAAGGCGGTCGCGGACTGGCTGTCGAGCTGGACGGTCTTCTACTGGGCCTGGTGGATCTCCTGGACGCCGTTCGTCGGCATGTTCATCGCGCGGATCAGCCGCGGCCGCACCATCAAGCAGTTCGTCGGCGGCGTGATCCTGGTGCCGAGCGTCGTCAGCCTGATCTGGTTCGCGGTCTTCGGCGGCACGGCGATGAAGCTGGAGGCGGACGGCAAGAACCTGACGGCCGAGGCGACCGCCGAGGGCCAGCTGTTCAAGGTCCTGGACCAGTACCCGATGGCCGGCGTGACGACGCTGGTGGTGATGATCCTCGTCGGCATCTTCTTCGTCTCCGGCGCGGACGCGGCGTCCATCGTCATGGGCACGCTGTCGCAGAAGGGCACGATGGAGCCGACGCGCCTGGTGGTCATCATCTGGGGCGTGCTCACCGGGGCCGTGGCCGCGGTCATGCTGCTCATCGGCGGCGGCGGTGACCAGGCGCTGACGGGCCTGAAGAACCTCACCATCCTCGCGGCGGTGCCGTTCATGATCGTCATGATCGGCTTGTGCATCGCGCTGCTCAGCGATCTGCGGCACGACCCGCTGATCGTCCGCGGCGAGCACGGCGAGCGGCTGGTGGAGGAGGCGGTCTTCGCCGGACACGAGCTCTACGACGGCGACTTCGAGCTCACCATCGCCCCGACGGAGGGCTCGGACGAAGAGAGCCCGGTCGGCTACCCGCCCCCCGAGGACCGCCCCTAGCCGGTCCGTACACTCCGGCCTCATGCTGACCGAGGCCGAAGCGAAAACCGCACAAGAGCACATCCGCCGGGCGGCGGTGCTGGAGGAATCCGGCCCGCCGCCCGGCGCTGTGCGTACGGTCGCCGGCGTCGACGTGGCGTACGACGAGGGCAGCGATCTGCTCGCGGCCGCCGCCGTGGTCCTGGACGCGACGACGCTGGCGGTCGTGGAGCAGGCGACCGCGGTGGGCCGGGCCCGCTTCCCGTACGTGCCCGGCCTCCTGGCCTTCCGCGAACTGCCGCCGGTCCTCGACGCCCTCGACCGCCTGCGCACCACCCCCGACCTGGTCGTCTGCGACGGCTACGGCCTCGCCCACCCGCGCCGCGCGGGCCTGGCGGTCCACCTGGGCGTGGAGACCGGCCTCCCGTGCTTCGGCCTCGCGAAGACCCCGTTCGCCTTCTCGTACGAGGCCCCGGGCCCGGCCCGCGGCGACCACTCCCCGCTGCTGGACGCGGGCGAGGAGGTCGGCCGCGCCCTGCGCACGCAGCCCGCCGTGAAGCCGGTCTTCGTCTCCGTGGGCCACCGCATCGGCCTGGACACGGCCTGCGCCCACACCCTCGCCCTCACCCCCCGCTACCGCCAGCCGGAGACGACCCGCCAGGCCGACCACCTCTGCCGCACCGAACTGAAAAAGGCCCTTGCGACCATGACCCGCTAGCCCTTACCGTCATCCTGACGATAAGGGGGATCCACACATGGCCGACATCACCCGCCGCCTCGGCTGGCGCCACCTGCGCTCCGCGCCCACCGCCCACATCCGCCACCTCCGCCGCGGCAAGACGGTCCACGACGGTACGGGCCTGAGCTTCTGGTTCCGCCCGCGCACCGCCGCGCTCTCCGAGGTCCCGGTCGACGACCGCGAGCTGGCCATGACCTTTCACGCGCGTACGGCAGACTTCCAGGACGTCACGGTCCAGGCGACGGTCACCTACCGGGTCAGCGACCCGCCCGTCGCCGCCACCCGCATCGACTTCTCCGTCGACCCGGACACCGGCGCCTGGCGCGGCAACCCGCTGGAGCAGCTGGCCACCCTCCTCACCGAGACCGCCCAGCAGCACGCCCTCGACGTCCTGGCCCGCACCACCCTCGCCGATGCGATGGCCGACGGGGTGGCGGCGGTACGGGACCGGGTGAGCAGCGCCCTG
Source organism: Streptomyces coryli (assembly GCF_011044975.1). GTDB lineage: Bacteria > Actinomycetota > Actinomycetes > Streptomycetales > Streptomycetaceae > Streptomyces > Streptomyces coryli. The sequence continues at coordinate 38,657 of NZ_JAAKZV010000030.1, forward strand.
GCCGCCGAGCCCCGCCTCCCGGCGACCGGGCTGGAGACGGTCGCCACCCGCGTCGTCGCCATCCGCCCCGAACCCGAGGTGGAGCGCGCCCTGCGCACCCCGGCCCGCGAGCAGATCCAGCAGGAGGCCGACCGCGCCACGTACGAACGCCGCGCCGTGGCGGTCGAGCGGGAGCGCGCCATCGCGGAGAACGAGCTCTCCAACAAGATCGAACTGGCCCGCCGCGAGGAGCAGCTGATCGCCCAGCAGGGCGCCAACTCCCGCCGCGACGCGGAGGAGGCGGCCGCGGCCGACGGCGTCCGGGCGGAGGCCGAGGCGGCCCGCACCGTACGCCTCGCGCAGGCCCAGGCCGCGGCCACCCGCGAAACCGGCCAGGCCAAGGCCCACGCCCAGGCCGAATGGCTGCGCGCCCACACCGAGCTGAACGAGTCCGCCCTGCAGACCCTCGCCTCGATGCGCCTCGCCGACAACCTGCCCCGCGTCCGCAGCCTCACCATCACCCCCGACCTGCTCTCCGGCCTGCTGAGCAAGCTCGGCAACGGCACCGCTCCGGAGGAGGACCGCCGGTGAGCCTCGCCCCCCGCGCGGTGCTGGTGCACCGCACCACGGAGTACGCCAAGCTGCACGCCCGGCACGGCAGTCCGGGCCAGGCGAGGTTCTTCCTGGCCTCGCGCGGCGAGGACGCGGAGGCGGCTGCCGAGGCTGACGCGTCCGTCCGCGCCACGCTGGACGAGGTCGCACACGCGATCCCCGCGGACTGGCGCCGGGCCCGGGTAGAGCGCTCCGACCTGGACCGCTTCCTCTTCTCCCCCGAGGACGTGATCGTGGTGGTCGGCCAGGACGGCCTGGTGGCGAACGTCGCCAAGTACCTGTCAGGGCAGCCGGTCATCGGCATCGACACGGAGCCGGGCCGCAACCCGGGCGTTCTGGTACGCCACCGGGCGCCGGACGCGCCCAAACTGCTGCGCGCGGCGACCCTCCCGCACCCCACCGCGGACGAGCTGACGATGGCGGAGGCGGTGGCCGACGACACGCAGCGCCTGCTGGCCCTGAACGAGATCTACATCGGCCAGCCGACCCACCAGACGGCCCGCTACGTCCTGCACCCGCGCGGCGCGGAGGGACCCGCCGAACACCAGGCCTCCTCGGGCCTGTTGGTCGGCACGGGCACGGGCGCCACGGGCTGGCTGCGCTCGGTGTGGCAGCAGACCGGCGCCGGCGGGCGCCTCCCGTCGCCGACCGATGGGGAGCTGGTGTGGTTCGTACGGGAGGCGTGGCCGTCTCCGGCGACGGGGACGGAGCTGGTGCGGGGCGCCCTGGCGGGCGGTGAAAGCCTCCAGCTCACGGTCGAGTCGGACCGCCTCGTCGCCTTCGGCGACGGGATCGAGTCGGACGCGCTGACGCTGACGATGGGTCAGCGCGTCCGACTGGGCCGGGCCGGGACGGCACTTCGCCTGCTGGTATGACCCCTACGCGGTGGCGAAGCGGGTCAGCACCCGCTCGGGGCGCACCGCCGGCAGGGCCTTGCGGAAGGCGCGGTAGTAGGCGAGCTCCTCCTTGGAGCGGAGCTCGGTGCCGCCCGCCGCGCTGCATCCGGCCGCGAACTCGGCCTCGCTGATCCGCTCTTCCCACACCGGCGCGAAGAGATCCTGCGCCCCGCTGCCCGTACCGAACTGCACCTTCCGCCGCCACAGCAGCGACTCCGGCAGCCAGCCGGCGAAGGCGCGGCGGAGGTGGCTCTTCTCCATCGGGTCCCCTGCGTGCACCTCCATGCCCTTCATCGACGCGGGCAGCGACATCGCGTGCGCGATCACCTGCCCGTCGAGGAACGGCACCCGGGCCTCGAGCCCGTGCGCCATCGTGACGCGGTCGCAGCGCTGCAGGTTCAGCCCGTGCAGCGACCGGAGGGTGCGCTCCAGCTCGCGGTCGAGCTCGTCGGGCGCGGCGTGCGCCCGGTGGTAGTAGTCGTAACCGGCGAAGAGCTCGTCCGCGCCCTCCCCGGTCAGCACCGCCTTGACGTGCCGCGAAGCCAGCTCCGACAGGAACCAGTTGGGGACGGCGCTGCGGATGAGGCTGGCGTCGAAGGACTCGACGGAGGCGACGACCTCATCGACGGCGGCGATCGCCATCTTCCCGTCGAAGACCGCTTCGTGGTGCTCCGTACCGAGGAAGGCGGCGGCTTCGCGGGCGGCGAGGAGGTCGGGCGACCCGGCCGTGCCGACGGCGAAGGTCTTCAGCCGCCGGCCCTGCCGGGCGTATTCGTTGGCGGCGATGGCGGCGACGAGGCTGGAGTCGAGTCCGCCGGAGAGGAAGACGCCGACCTCGACGTCGGCCATCAGGTGGCGCTTCACGGAGTCGACGAAGACCTCGCGGGTCGCCTTCTCGGCGACCTCGGGGGCGAGATCCGCCCACTCGCGGGCCGCGGCGTCGCGAGTGACGACGTCGGCGAAGCGGACGACGCCGGACTCCGGGGTCCAGTAGCAGCCGGGCGGGAAGGACTCGACCGCGGGCTGCGCGGCGCGCGGGAAGGCGCGGATCTCGGAGGCGAAGTAGACATGGCCGTCATGCCGCGCCCAGTACAGCGGCTTGATGCCGAGGCGGTCGCGGGCGGCGACGAAGCGGCCGTCCGGGGTGGCGGCGCACAGGGCCCACATGCCCTGGAGGCGCTGCAGGCCCGCGGTGCCGTTTTCGCGCAGCAGCGCGAGGGCGGCTTCGCTGTCGGAGGAGGTCTCGAAGGTGACGCCGTCGAGGGCGGCGCGGATGTCGGCGTGGTTGTAGATCTCGCCGTTGCAAACCAGGGCCCAGGATTCCGGGTCCCCGAGGGGCTGCCGCCCCCCGTCGAGGTCGACGATCGACAGTCGCGTGTGCCCCAGCCAGGCGCGCTGTCCGACCGTCCAGTGGTCGCTGTCGTCCGGACCGCGGTGCGTGATTCCCGAGAGCATCGGCACGCCCGCGGTCACGATATGGGAGGGATCACCCTTTGATTCGCTGTACACAGCTGCAATGCCACACATGCGATTCGACCCTAAGCGGGGTCGTGCGCGGCGGCAAGGAAAGTGAGACCAGGCTCATAACGCGGCTCCACACATGGTTCGGCCGAGCGACACCGGGTAAAGTTGCCGACAGATCGTCGGTAAGCGTATTGACTTAGGTAAGCCTAACCAAAGAAGATGGCCACCATGGAGACGACGCCCTTTTCGGTCCGCCTGCGCACCGAATCGCACGACCAGCACACCGAGGCCGAGACCTCGACCTTCATGTCCGACCTCCTCGGCGGCCGCCTCGGCGTCGACGCCTATGCCCGCTACACGGAGCAGCTGTGGCACGTCTACAGCGCCCTGGAAGCTGCCTGGGACCGGCTGGCCGACGACCCGGTAGCGGGCCCGTTCGTCCAGCCCGAGCTGGCCCGGGTCCCGGAGCTGGAGCGGGATCTGGACTTCGTCGCGCCTGGGTGGCGGGGGACGGCGCCGCTGGCGGCTACGCGGGCTTACGCGGAGCGGATCAGCGAGTGCGCGCGGGAGTGGCCCGCCGGGTACGTGGCGCACCACTACACCCGCTACCTGGGCGACCTGTCCGGTGGACAGATCATCCGCGGCACGGCGGAGAAGACCTGGGGCTTCGAGCGCAAGGGCGACGGCGTGCGCTTCTACGTCTTCGAGCAGATCTCCAACCCGGCCGCCTACAAGCGCTCTTACCGGGAGCTGCTGGACGAGGTGCCGCTCGACGACCTCGAGCAGCGCCGGGTCGTGGACGAGTGCAAGCGCGCGTTCGCGCTGAACACCGCCATGTTCCACGACCTGGGCGCGCAGTTCCCGCGTACCGCTTAGAAAAGCGCGAAGCGCGCCTGGTGACTGTCGGATCACCAGGCGCGCTTCGCCGTCTCAGCCCTCGGCTCGGTTACGGCGCCGCGACGCCGCGAACACCGCGGCCCCGCCGATCGCGGCTGCCGCGGCGCCCGCTCCGAGGAGGGCGCCCACCGGCGTGCCGGAGCCGGTCGATGCCAGCGGGTCGGAGCCGCCGACCGTGCCGGCGCCGCCCGCGCTGTCGGCACCGCCGGAGCCGGAACCTTCAGAACCACCCGAGCCGCCGCCAGGCAGCTCCGCGTCCTCGGACAGTGACAGCGCCGCGCTCACCGGGTCCAGCGCGTCGCCCTCCTGGTAGAAGCCGCCGAAGGCTTTCGCGCCTTCCGCCGTCAGCTTCGCCGGTACGGACTTGAGCTCGACGATGTCGTCCTTCGCGGTCAGCTTGCCCGCGTCCGTAGAAAGGTCCGCGACCTCGATGTCACTGCTGTTGGTGACCTTGCCGGACTCCCGGTCCTTCGACGAGACATCCGCGACCAGCGCCGCGCTCTGCCCGTCCGCCTCGACCCGCAGGTCGCTGAACTTCAGGTCCAGGGCGTAGGAGTCGCCCTCCTTGTGCGCGAGGAACCGCACCGTCCCGCCGAAGCGCGCGTCGAGACCGGGCGTCTCCGTCTCGAACTCGCCCTTCCCGTCGGGGAAGCGATACCCCTCACCCTGCTTCGTGGCCCCGTCGCCCAGCTCGACCTTGCCGCCCCCGACCGGCCCGGTGACGTACTTGCGGAAGGACTCCTTCACGCCCCAGTCGAGCCGCCCGTCGACGATCGCGCCCTCCACCGGAGCCGGCGCCTCGCCACCGCCCGAGCCGGACCCGGATCCGGACCCGCCGCCCGCGTCCGAGCCGCCCGAGCCGGAGCCGCCGCCCGAACCGCTGCCCCCGGTGGCGTCCGTACCGCCGGAGCCGGTCGAGCCGCCCGCGCCGGACGAGCCACCGGTCGCGCCGCCGGTGCTGCCCCCGGTCGCACCGCCCGAACCGCCCGAAGCCGCCTTGACGCTCAGCGTCGCCGCGTCGAGCGTCTCGCCCTCCTTGTACATGTCGTTGAAGGCCTTGGCGCCCTCGGCCGTCAGCTTCGCCGGGATATCGGCGAACGTCATCGCCCCGCCCTCGCCCTGCCCCGGCTTGACCCCGCTCAGATCGAGGTCGGCAAGCGCCACGTCGTCGCTGGTCTTGCCCGCCGCCGTGATGTCGGCGGTGATCGCGCCGGCGGTGGCGTTCTCCGTCTTCAGCTTCACATCGGCGAGCTTGATGTCGAAGCCGTGCAGCTTCGACGTAAAGCGCACGCTCCCCTTGAAGGCCGAGTCGACGGCGTGCGTCGCCGGGTCGTACGAGCCCGTGCCGCCGGTGAAGGTGAACGGCCCGTTGTCCGCCGCCTGTTCGGCCCCGTCCGCGACGGTGATCTCACCGGCCGCCATCCCGGTGACGTACTTGCGGAAGGACTCCTTGACCCCCCACTTCAGCGTGCCGTCGGTAAGGTCGATCGCCGCCGGACCGGCGGCGGGGGCATCGGCGTCGGCGGCCATGGCGGGGAGGGCGAGCGCGCCCGTGCCGAGGACGGCGGCCGAGGCGACGGCTATCGCGAGGCGTCTGCGGGTGGCGGTCATGGGTGTATGGCTCCTCGGGGTTTCAGTTGTCAGTCGTCAGTGAGTCAGTCGTCAGTCAGTCGGAGTGCTGGTCTCAGAGGCACCGCCCGCCGCCGCCTTCCGACGGCGCACGGCATACGCCCCCGCGCCGGCCGCGGCCAGCAGCAGCGCGGCGCCGCCGAGCGAGAGCGGGAGGGCGTTGGAGCCGGACGAACCGGCCGGCTCGGTCTCGGCCGCGACCGCCGCCTTCGTCTCGGCGGCGGCACTCGGCGCCGCGTCGCTGCCCAGGTCCGGCAGCGCGGGCAGCTCGGCGTCCTTGTCGAGGGCGGCCGCGACGGAGACCGGGTCCATCTCCGTACCGGCCGGATACATCCCGCCGAAGGCCTTCGAGCCGTCCTTCGTCAGCCGCGTCTTGGCGTCCGCCACCGCGACCAGGCCGTCCTTCGGCTTCAGTTCACCGGCGTCGAAGGTGACCAGCGGCACGCCCTGATCCGTCTTCCCGCCCGCCGACGTGACATCGGCGGACAGCGTGCCCTTGCCCTTCGCGACCTCGACGCCCACGCCGCTCAGCACGAGGTCGAGATCCTTGCCGGTGAAGCGCAGCTTCCCGGAGAAGTCCGCGTCGAGGCGCTGCTTCTTCGCGTCGTACGTGCCCGTGCCCGCGCCGAAGCGGAAGAGCGCGCCGCCGTCCTTCGCCCCGTTGCTGACCGCCCACTTGCCCTTGGCGACCGGGCCGGTCACGTACTCGCGGAAGGTGCGGCGCACGCCCCAGTCGACGGCGCCGTCGCGGAGCTTGCCGTCGGCGGCGGGCTTGTCGTCCTTGTCGTCAGAAGACGAAGAGGGCTTCGCCGACGGGCTCTTCGGCTTCTTCGCCGCCGCCTTCACATCCACCGACAGGCTCACCGGGTCCAGCGCCGTCCCGGCCGGGTAGTACCCGCCGAACGCCTTTTCCCCCGCCGCCGTCAGCGTCGCCGGGACCCGGTTCAGGGCGATCGGGGTGCCGCCGCCGCGCATGTTCACGCCGGACACGCCCAGGTTGGCCAGCGCCACCTGGCTCTGGCTGCTCACCTGTCCGCTGTCGCGGTCCTTGCTGGTGACATCGGCGTGCAGGGTGCCCTTGCCGCCGGCGATCTTCACGGTGAACCGGCGCAGCGTCATGTCCAGCCGGTACGACCCGCCCTCCTTGTGCCCGGTGAAGTGCACGCCGCCGGTGAAGGCGGCGGTCAGCGCGCCGGTGCCGGGGTCGTACGAGCCCGTCGCGGAGTGGAAGCGGAAGCCGCTCGCCGCATTGTCGAGCAGCGTCCATTTGCCCTGCGCGATGGGCCCGGTGACGTACGCGAGGAAGGAGCTCTTGATACCCCAGTCCAGCCGGCCGCCGGACACGGTGCGGGCCTCGGCGTGCGCCGTGGACTTGGGCAGCAATCCGGCGAAGAGCAGCGCGGCGAGCGCGGTGGCGAGGTAAGCGGGCAGGCTGCGCCGCGGCATCGGATCACCCCTCCGATCTGGTTGTTTAGGTGAGCCTAACCTAAGCTATCGGCCGGTAGGTCGGAAGACCCGGCCCCGGAGATCGTGAGGTGGAGGTCCGGTGAAGCGGCTGGATTATGCAAGAACGGGGCGCAGACTGCGCGCCGTTGCCGCCGCGGGCGTGCTGGCGCTGGCCCTGGCGGGCTGCGGCGGCGGCTCGGGTGCGCCGGCCGACGCGGCGGGCGGTGGCAAGGGCGGCACAGCGGACAAGCGGCCCGACCGCGTCGAGCCGGTCGCCGCCACCGCGCAGCCGGACCTGCCCACCACCGTCCGCTCCGCCGACGGCCGCAAGGTGACCGTGCGTAAGGCGGACCGGATCGTCCCGCTCACCGGCTCGATCTCGGAGCTGGTCTACTCGCTCGGCCTCGGCAAGCGCGTCGTGGCCCGCGACATCACCGCCACCTTCGAGCAGGCGAAGAAGCTCCCGGTGGTCACCCACGGCCACGACGTCTCCGCCGAGAGCGTGCTCTCCCTCAAGCCCGACGTGGTGCTCGCCGAGACCACGACGGGCCCGGAGGAGGCCATTTCGCAGATACGGGCCGCCGGCATCCCGGTCGTGGTCATCGACCCGGCGAAGGAACTCACCGACGTCGGCAAGCGCATCGACGCGGTGGCCGGGACCCTGGGTGTCACCGACAACGGCAAGAAGCTGCGCACCCGCAGCGAGGACCGTATCGCCGCGGCCCAGCGCAAGATCCCCGAGCACAAAGGCGACAAGCCCCGCGTCGCCTTCCTCTACCTGCGCGGCACCGCCTCCGTCTACATGCTCGGCGGCGCCGACTCCGGCGCCGCGTCCCTGATCGAGGCCGCGGGCGGCATCGACGCGGGCAAGGAGTCCGGGCTGGAGAAGGACTTCACGCCGATCACCAGCGAGGCGCTGGCGAAGGCGGCGCCCGACGTGATCCTGGTGATGACGAAGGGCCTCGAGTCCGTCGACGGCGTGGACGGGCTGCTGAAGATCCCGGGCATCGCGCAGACCCCGGCCGGGCAGCAGCGCCGGGTCGCGTCGATCGACGACGGGGTGCTGCTGAGTTACGGGCCGCGCACGGACGAGGTCCTCACGGACTTGGTCGCGCAGCTCCACAAGGGACGTTGATGGACACCACTTTGACCCGCTCCGAGGTCGACTCAAAAGCCGATCGCCCAGCGCCGAAGGCGCATCGCTCCCGCGTCCCCGTCCTCGCCGCAGCCCTGATCGTCGCCACCGTCGCCGCCGCCGTGCTCGCGGCGGGCACGGGCGCGTACGGGATCGGGCCAGGCGATGTCGTCGGCTCGCTGCTGCACCGCGCCGGACTCGGCGGCTCGGCGCTGGACCGCACCGGCGAGAGCGTGCTGTGGAACGTCCGCCTCCCGCGGGTCGTCCTCGCCCTGCTCGTCGGGGCCTCGCTCGGCTGCGCGGGCGCGCTGATGCAGGGCGTGTTCGGCAACCCACTCGCCGAGCCCGGCGTGATCGGCATCTCGGCCGGCGCCGCCGTGGGCGCGGTCGGCGCCATCGCGCTCGGCCTGAACTTCTTCGGCAACTGGACCATCACCGCCTGCGCGTTCGTCGCGGGCCTGGCGACCGTCCTCCTCGTCTACGTGCTCTCCCGCGCCGGCGGCCGCACCGAGGTCGTGACGCTGATCCTCACCGGCATCGCCGTGAATGCCTTCGCGGGCGCGCTGATCGGCCTGTTCATCTTCTTCGCCGACAACGCCCAGATCACCCAGATCACCTTCTGGCAGCTCGGCTCGCTCTCCCAGGCCACCTGGCCGAAGGTGCTGGCCGTACTCCCCTGCGCCGCCGCCGGGTTGGTGATCGCCCCGTGGTACGCCCGCAAGCTGGACCTGCTCGCGCTCGGCGAGCGCCCGGCCCGGCACCTGGGCGTGGATGTGGAGCGGCTGCGGCTGACGCTGGTGCTCGTCGTGGCGCTGCTGACCGCGGCCGCGGTGGCGGTCGCCGGCATCGTCACCTTCGTCGGCCTGCTGGTCCCGCACCTCCTCCGCATGGCGGCCGGGCCAGGGCATCGCTTCCTGGTGCCGTTCAGCGCGGTCGGCGGCGCGCTCGTGCTGGTCGCCGCCGACCTGGCGGCCCGTACCGCCGCCGAGCCGGCCGAGCTGCCGCTCGGGGTGCTGACGGCGCTCTTCGGCAGCCCGTTCTTCTTCTGGCTGCTGCGCAGGACCCGTAGCAAACAAGGGGGCTGGGCATGATCCGCACGCTGCTCGCACCGGGCCGCGCGCTGGCCTCCGGCCGGTCCAGCCGCCGATTCCCGGAGTCGCTCGCACCCGGCGCGGTGGCGGCCGAGGCGCTTGCGGCCTCCGTTCGCCTCGGGGGCCGTATGGTCCTCGACGGCGTCGACATGTCCGTATCGGCGGGCGAAGTACTGGCGCTGGTCGGCCCCAACGGCGCCGGGAAGTCCACGCTGCTGGCCGCCCTGGCCGGGGACATCGCCCCCGAGGAGGGTGAGATACGCATCGCGGGCCGCCCCGCAGCCGCTTGGTCCGCACCCGAACTCGCCCTGCGGCGCGCGGTGCTGCCGCAGGCGGCGGCGGTGTCGTTCCCGTTCACCGTGGCGGATGTCGTACGGATGGGGCGCGCGCCCTGGAGCGGCACGCCGGCGGAGGACGAGGACGACACGGCGGTGGCGTCCGCCCTGTCCGCGACCGAGCTGACCGACTACGCCGACCGCCCCTTCACCGCCCTCTCCGGCGGCGAAAAGGCCCGCGCCGCCCTCGCCCGCGTCCTGGCCCAGCACACGGACCTGCTCCTCCTCGACGAGCCCACCGCCGCCCTGGACCTGCGCCACCAGGAGCTGGTCCTCCGCCTCGCCCGCGCCCGCGCGGCGGCGGGCGCCGCGGTCGTGGTGGTCCTGCACGACCTCGGCCTGGCGGCGGCATACGCGGACCGGGCCGCGGTCCTGCACGAGGGACGGGTGGCCGCGGCCGGACCCCCGGCGGAGGTCTTCGACGAGGCGCTGCTCACGAAGGTCTACCGACAGCCGGTGGAGGTCTTCCCGCACCCGGAGACGGGGGCTTTGCTCGTACTCCCCAAGCGCCCGTAACCAAAGGGGCCCGGCCCGGCGGACGCACCGCCGGGACCGGGCAGGAGAGGTGCGGCAGGCTCAGTCGGCCAACTTCTCCATCACCTTGATCTCGGCGCTCTGCGTCTTGATCACCGCGTCGGAGAGCTTCTTGGCGGGCCCGTAAGCGCCGTCCTTCTTCTCCGTCTCGGCCATCTCGATCGCGCCTTCGTGGTGCTTGATCATCAGCTCGCTGAAGAGCTTGTCGAAGGCGGCGCCCTCGCTCTTCTCCAGCTTCGCCATCTCGTCGGCGCTCATCATGCCCGGCATGTCGTGCCCGCCGTGGCCGCCGCTCATGTCGCCGGGGACCTCCTCGCCCCAGGACTTGAGCCAGCCGCTCATGGTCTCGATCTCCGGGTCCTGCGCCTTCTTGATGTCCGCGCCGAGCTTCTTGACCTCGGCGGAGCCGGCCCGGTCGGGGACCAGTTCGGCCATCTCGATGGCCTGCCGGTGGTGCTGGATCATCTGCTGCGCGAAGGCGACGTCGGCGGCGTTGTGCTTGCCGTCCTTGTCCGCCTTGGCGGCGGGCGCGGACGAGGACGACCCGTGGCCGCCCCCGTGGCCGCTGCCGCTGTCGTCATTGCCGCCGCAGGCGGCGAGGGTGAGCGCGGCGCCGGCCGCGACGGCGGCCATGGCGATACGGGGGGTGTGCTTGCGGTACGAAGTCATGCGGAGTTGTCTCCTGTTGCTGAGAAACGAATAGAGGCACGTCGCACGGACCCACGTGGATCCGTAGAACGTCGGCCTAAATCCGCAGCAACTGGAGCTCGGCGAGCGAGGGCGGCGCCCGCTCCGCCGCAGAGCCGGGCCCGTTCCGGACGGCGAGCACGGCCGCCCCGTCGGCGGCCGGCTCCGCGACCCCCAGCGGAGGCGCGAGCACCGGCGCCCCGGCGACACCCGCCGAGGCACAGGTCCCGTCGGCATGCTGCCCGCCATGCCCGGCGGGCTCATCGTGCGAGCAAGCCGCCGCGAGCACGGCGGCGGCGTCGTCGTGACCGGTCGATACGTGACCACCGGCGGCATGCCCGCTCATCGCATGCGCGCCCGGCCCGCGCTCCGCGGCCACCGCGTCCCCGGGCGCCAGCGCATGCATGCCGACCAGCCCCACCAACACGGCGAGGACCAGCAGCGCGGCACGCGCGGACACCCGGACAGGACTCACCCGGTCACGGTACCGCACCTACCCCCCACCGGTATCAGCGGCCGAAGCCGGCCTTCCCCCGCAGCACCGGGTTCGCCAGCCGCCCGATGCCCTCGATGTCGATCACGACCCGGTCCCCCGCCTCCAGCGTGACCTCCGGCCCGGGCACCGCCGACGTACCGGTGGACAGCACCGCCCCACGCGGAAAGTCGTCCCCGCGGAACAGCCAGTCGGCGAGCTCCGCCGGCGTCCGGTGCAGCCGCGCCGTCGTCGTATCGCCCTTCCACAGGGGCCCGCCGTCCCGCTCGATGGCCGCCTCGATCCCCAGCGTCAGCAGGTCCCCGACCCCCTCGGCCAGCCGGATCCAGGGCCCGATCGCGCACGACCCCCGGTACACCTTCGCCTGCGGCAGATAGAGCGGATTCTCGCCCTCGATCGACCGCGAGCTGACGTCATTGCACACCGTCGCCCCGACGATCTCCCCGGACGCGGCGCACACCACCGCCAGCTCCGGCTCGGGCACATCCCACGTGGAGTCGGCCCGCACCCCGACGGCCTCCCCGGGGCCGCTGACCCGCCACCCGACCGCCTTGAAGAACAGCTCCGGCCGCTCGGCGTCGTAGACCTGCTCGTAGACGTCCGCGGACTGCTCGCTCTCCTCCATCCGCGCCTCGCGCGAAACGGTGTACGTCACACCCGCCGCCCACACCTCCGTATCGGAGTCGACGGGGGCCGCGAGCCGGACCGCCCGGTGCGGTACAGGGCGGGCGGCCGCGAGCGCGGCCCGGAAGGCCTCGGCATCGCCGCCCAGCAGCTCACCGAGCCCGACGCCCTCGCCCAACTCCCGCGCCCCGTCCGGGGTTACGACCAGCCACCTCCGGGCCCCGCCCTCCAGGCCCTCGGCGATCAACGTGTACGGCGGTATGGCACTCGTATCGATCGTCATGCCCGCCGATGGTAGTTAGGTACTCTCCCGTAATGATCGGCGAGTTGGAATGCATCGTGCTTGACTGCCCCGACCCGCACGCCCTGGCCGTGTTCTACAGCGGCCTCCTCGGCGGCGAGGTCAACCGCCCCGACCCCCGCTGGGGCCCGGGCGAGGACTTCGCGACGCTCCACCCGCCCGCCGCCCCGCCGCTCTGCTTCCAGCGGGTCGCCGACCACCGCCCGCCGCGCTGTCCGACCCGGAGGCGCGGCGGGGGATGC
>NZ_JAAKZV010000310.1 GCF_011044975.1 Streptomyces coryli
GGGTGTTGGACGGGGACGGGCTTGCGGTCGGGGGCGGGTCCGCCGCCTTGAGCTGGCGGCGGACCTCGGCCTCGTCCAGGGGGTTCGCGTGAGCGCCCTCCGGGTCCGTATGCGGCAGGGACCAGGCGCCGAGGCCGCCGGCGATGGCGAGGGCCGCCGCCCAGGCCAGGGCGGCGAGGGTCGCGCGGGCGCGGGGAGGCCACTGCATACGGGCAGGATGCCCGACGCCGTCCTAACGGCCGGTTAAAGCGCAGCCAAAGGGCGCCGCCCGCCCTGCCGCCGGGGTCCTTCCCGTGGTTACCGTGAGGCGCATGCCCCACGTACTGGTCGTCGAGGACGACTCCCGGCTGCGCGGCGCGCTGGTGCGCGCGCTGCGCGACCGCGGGCATGCCGTCGCCACCGCGGCCGGAGGGATGGCGGGGCTCGACGCCGCCGTGACGGAGCGGTTCGATCTTGTGGTGCTAGATCTGGGGTTGCCGGATGTCGACGGCGCGCAGGTGCTGCGGATGCTGCGGGCCGTGAGCGATGTGCCGGTGATCGTCGCCACCGCGCGGGACGAGGAGCCGGAGATGGTGGCCGCGCTGGGGGACGGGGCCGACGACTACATCGTCAAGCCGTTCGGGGCCGCACAGCTCGACGCCCGGATCAAGGCCGTGCTGCGGCGGGTGGGCGCCGATGAGGCGGAGCCGGTCGTACGGGTCGGGGAGCACCTCGTCGTCGATCCGGCGGCGCGGGAGGTGACCCTCGACGGGCGGGTGCTCGAGCTGACGCCGCGGGAGTTCGATCTGCTGGCCTATCTGGCGCGGCGGCAGGGGCAGGTGGTCGGGCGGCGGGAGCTGCTGGCGGAGGTGTGGCAGCAGCCGCTGGGCGGGACCGATAAGACCGTTGATGTGCATTTGTCGTGGTTGCGGCGGAAGTTGGGGGAGACCGCGCAGCAGCCGCGGTATCTGCATACGGTGCGGACCGTCGGCGTCAAGCTCAGCGCGCCGCCGCCCGAGTAGGCCGCCCGGATGCGCCGGCAGCTGCTCCTGCTCACCGCCGCCACCACCGCGCTGGTCCTCGTCGCGCTGCTGGTGCCGCTCGGGCTGCTCGCCCGCAGCCAGGCCGCCAACCGGGCCACCGCCGACGCCGCGCAGCGCGCCCAGTCCATCGCCGCCGTCACCGGGCAGGCCCTCGCCCGCGGGGGAGGCGGAGTGCGGACCGTCGAGCCGGTGCTGGCGGGGGCCAACGGGGCCGGACTGCCGCGGACTTCGGTCTTCCTGCCGGACGGCGACGTGCTCGGGGCCGCGGCGCCGGTCACCCGGGCCGTGAAGCTGGCGCGGACCGGCAAGGCCTTCACGTACGAGCCCGATGGCGGCGGGCGGATGGTGCTCGTGCCCGTGCAAGGCGTCGAGCGCACCGCCGTGGTGCAGGTGGCCGTGTCCGAGGGGCAGTTGTACGACGGAACGCTCGCGTCCTGGCTGGGGCTCGCCGGGCTCGGGGCGGGGCTGATGCTGGTCGGGCTGCTGGTCGCCGACCGGCTGGCGGCCCGGCTGGTCGGGGCCACCCGGCGGCTCGCGGGGGTGGCCGACCGGCTCGCGGGCGGCGATCTGTCGGCGCGGGCGGAGCCCGCGGGGCCGCCGGAACTGCGGCTGGTGGCAGGTGAACTCAACAACCTCGCCGGGCGGATCGACGGCTTTCTGACGGTGGAGCGGGAGAACGCGGCCGATCTCGCGCACCGGCTGCGGACCCCGCTCGCCGCGCTGCGGCTGGACGCGGAGGGGCTGCGGGACGCGCGGGAGGCGGAACGTATCGCCGCCGGGGTCGCAGGGCTTGAGCGCGGCGTCGACGACGTGATCCGGGCGGCGCGGCGGCCGCTGCGGGAGGGGGAGGCGCGGTCCGATCTGGCGGCGGTGGCGCGGGAACGGGTGGCGTTCTGGGCGCCGTTGGCGGAGGACCAGGGGCGGGCGGTGGTGGTGGCCGTCCCGGAGGCGGCGGTGCCGGTGCCCGTCGAGGAGGGCGAGCTGGGCGCGGTGCTCGACGCGCTGATCGGCAATGTGCTCGATCACACGGCGGCGGGCGTCGGGCTGCGGGTGGCCGTAACAGCCGGTGGGGAGCTGGTGGTCGCGGACGGCGGCGAGGGATTTGCGGAGGCGACCGCCGGTGAACGCGGCGTCAGCGGGGACGGATCCACCGGGCTCGGGCTCGACATCGCGCGGCGTACCGCCGAGGAATCGGGTGGCGAGGTGACGCTGGGGCGGGCCGCCGAGGGTGGTGCTCTTGTCACGATTCGCTTCGGTGATGGCATCGCGTCACAATGATTTAACTTGCAGCCATGGTTAGGGTTACCTAACCTAAGCGGGGTCCCCGAGTAGCGCGGTCCTGTCCCCGGACCGCCGAAATGGAGTCCCCCCACCATGACCGGCAGACTCAACTCTGCCCAGCCGTATGCGCTGGGCCTGTTCCGCATCGTCGTCGGCCTGCTCTTCGCCTGCCACGGCGCCTCGTCGCTCTTCGGCGTCCTCGGCGGTGCCGACGGCGAGGGCGGCACCGTCCCGGCCAACACCTGGCCCGGGTGGTACGCCGCCGTGATCCAGCTCGTCGGCGGCGCGCTCGTCTTCCTCGGACTCGGCACCCGTGCGGCCGCGTTCATCGCCTCCGGGTCGATGGCGTACGCGTACTTCAAGGTGCACCAGCCCGAGGGGCTCTGGCCGATGGAGAACGGCGGCGAGCCCTCCGCCATGTTCTGCTGGGCGCTGCTCCTCCTCGTCTTCACCGGCTCCGGCGCCCTCGGCCTGGACCGCCTGTTCTCGCGTACGCGCGACAAGGCGGAGCAGCCGGAGCGGGAAGCCGCGGCCGTCGCGGCCTGACCCGGTTCGTAACGAGGGGTCCGGGCTCGCCGCCCGGGCGCCTCGCCGCATTTCTGACTGGCCGTCAGCTATTGCCAATTGCAGGCCCGCGCCTCAAGCTGACCCCTCCGCGCCGCCGAACGACGGAGGAGGGACCGCCATGGACCTGGTCGCACTCGAGGAGATCCGCCGGCTGAAGTACCGCTATCTGCGCTGCGTCGACCTCAAGCGCTGGGACGAGCTCGCGCAGACGCTGACCGACGACGCCACCGCCGCCTACGGCACCCCGGCGCTCGGCACCGATGTGGCGCTGACCGGGCGCGACGAGATCCTGGCGTTCATGCGGGAGAAGCTCGGCCCCGAGGTCATCACCGCGCACCGCTGCAGCCAGCCCGAGATCGACGTCGACGGCGACCGGGCAACCGGGACGTGGCACTTCGAGGACACCGTGATCGCCACCGAGTTCGACGTGATGATCACTGGTTGCGCGTTCTACGAGGACCGCTATGAGCGCGGCGCCGACGGCGTCTGGCGGATCAGCCACACCGGATACGAGCGCACCTACGAGGCGATGCTGTCGCTGAAGGACCTGCCGAGCTTCAAGCTCACCGCCAACCGCTGGTCCTAACCCGACAGGTCAAGCCCCGCCAGCTCCCGCCGGTTCGCGATCCCCAGCTTCGGATACGCCTTGTACAGGTGGTATTCCACCGTCCGCGGCGACAGGAACAGCCGCGCCGCGATCTCCCGGCTGCTCACCCCCTCCGCCGCCAGCCGCGTCACCTGCAGCTCCTGCGGCGTGAGCCGGTCCACGAGGGCGGGTGCCGCGGCCCGCTCCGAGGCCAGCGTCTCGCCCGTCGCGCGCAGCTCCGCGCGCGCCCGCTCCGCCCACGGCGCGGCGTCGAGGCGCTCGAAGGCGGCCAGCGCGGACCGCAGTTGCTCGCGCGCGTCCGCCCGCCGCCGGGCGCGGCGCAGGTGCTCGCCGTAGAGCAGCTCGGTGCGGGCCTGTTCGAAGGGACGCCCTGAAGCGGGGGAGCCCTCGGCGTGCAGCTTCACCGCGCGCTCGTACGGGTCCGTGGTGTCCGTCAGCAGCGCCTCGTTGCGCAGCGCCACCGCCTGCGCCCACGGCCGGCCGCTCGCCGCCGCCCAGGCCGCGAACCGCCGGGCCGGCTCCACCGCGCGGTCCGGGGCGCCGAGCCGCACCGCAGCCTCCACCTGGTCCGCCGCCGCGAAGAGCAGCGCCGCGCTGTGCCGCACGCTGCCCGTGCGGGCCTCCTCCAGGCGGGTCAGCGCCGCCTCGTACCGGCCGAGGCCGAGGTCGAGCAGCGCCCAGGCGGTCCGGCCGTAATTGCCGTCCGCGGTAAGGCTGTCGGTGACCAGGGAGCGCACCCGGTCCTCGTCGCCCGCGATCGCCGCGATCCGGGCGAGCAGGTTGTCGAGCCGTTCCATCCGGGCCCGCAGACCCGTGTCGCGGGCGATCGCCGCGCCCTCCGCGGCCGTCGCCTCCGCGTCGCGGTGCCGGCCGGCGTAGAGCTGCAGCCGGGCCTGCACATGCAGCAGATACGGGAGCCGGCCGATGAGGCCGTCCACGCGGGCCCGTTCGATCTCCTCGGTGATCAGCGGCAGCACGGCGTCGTCGGCGAGCAGCGAGGAGAGCGAGATGGCGAACAGCCGCGCATGGCCGTCCGCCGGCACCGGATCGAGGAGCCCGGCGACCAGCGGCAGTCCGCGCTCGTAGTCCTCGTCCGCGATCAGCGCGAGGCCGCGCACCGCGGCGTCGGCCGCGGAGCCGTCGCCGTGCTTCTCCAGCAGCTCGGCGGCGCGGCACAGCGTCGCCGCGTCGCCGCCGAACCAGCCGTACGTGCCCGCCGTCCGCAGCATCGCCGCGGCCCGCCGCGGGGTGGCGTCCGGGCCGTGGTCGAGCAGCAGCCGCCCGCCCTCGACCGGCTCGTCCTTCTCGAAGAACCAGAACGACCTGATGTACGCCAACTCGGCCCGCTCCACCGGGTCGGCAGTCATCGGATACGCCCGCTCGGCGAGGCTCGCCGCCTGCTCCGCGTGCCCCGACTGCTGCGCCGCCCAGGCGCCCGCGGTCAGCCGCCGGGCGCGCTCGGCCGGGTCCGGGGTGAGCCGGGCGGCCTGCGCGTACGTGGCGGCCGCCGAGGCCGTGCCGCCGCGGTCGAGGGTGCGCTGCGCGTACGCCTCCAGCTCCGCCGCGACGTCCTCGTCCGGGCCCATCGCCGCGGCGGCGCGGTGCCCGGCCGTGCAGTCGGGGTCGGTGGAGGTGGCGGCCAGCGCCTGGTGGACGGCGACGCGGCGGGCCATGGGGGCGCCGAGATAGGCGGCGGTCCGTACGAGGGGATGCCGGAAGGTCACCCGGCCGCCGGCCACCTCGACGAGGCCCTGCGCCTCCGCCTCCGCCAGATCGGCGAGGCCGACGCCGAGCGACTCGGCGGCGGGGAGGAGGTAGGAGATCACGCCCTGCGCCTCCGCGGCGGCGAAGAGCAGCATCAGGCGGGTGCGCTCGGGGAGTCCGGCGATACGGGCCCGGAAGCGGGCCAGCACCCGGTCCGCGGCGGGCACGGGGGTCATCACCGAGCCGGGGAGCCCGCCGCCCTCGCGCCCTGCGGCCGCGGCGAACTCGGCCAGCGCCAGCGGATTGCCGTCGGCCTCCGCGAGCAGCCGTATCCGCGCCTCGGCCGGCACGTCGAGCCCGGCGAGCAGCGCGAGCGCGTCCTCGTCCCGCAGCCGGGACAGCGCCAGTTCGGGCAGCCCTGCACCGGCGTACCGCTCGTCGTCGCGGGTGGCGAACACCATCGCCACACCCTCGGCAGCGAGCCGCCGGGCGGCGAACTGCAGCGCCTGGGTGGACTGTTCGTCGAGCCACTGGGCGTCGTCGATCAGCACCAGCACCGGGCCGTCCTCGGCCACCTCGGCGAGGAGCGAGAGCACGGCGAGGCCGGTGAGGAAGCGGTCGTGCTCGCGGGCGGAGCCGGTGCCGAGGGCGGCCCGTACCGCGTCGGCCTGGGGTCCGGGGAGCTGCTCCGCGCGGTCGGCGACGGGGCGCAGCAGCTGCAGCAGCCCGGCGAAGGCGAGGTCCCGCTCGCCCTCGGCGCCGGTGGCGCGCAGGATCGTCATGCCGCTGCCGCGGGCGCGCTCCACGACCTCGGCGAGCAGCGTCGACTTGCCGATGCCGGCCTCGCCGCGCAGCACGAGGGCGCGGCTCTCGCCGGCGCACGCGGCCGCCAGCACCTGGTCGAGCTCGGCCAGTTCGGTACCCCGCCCGTACAACATCATCGTGACTTTACGCCCCCTGGGTGACCTCTACGTGGCCGTGGTGGGCGGCTACGTAATCAACTACCGAAGCGCTACGGATTCGGCGGCCATTCCCCCGTATCTAGCGTCGAAGACATGACGAACAACATCTTCGAACCAGTGACCGTAGGCAAGCTCGACCTCCCGCACCGCCTCGTGATGGCGCCGATGACGCGCAGCCGGGCCACCGCCGAGGACGGTCTGGTGACCGATCTGCACGTCGAGTATTACGGGCAGCGGGCCGGCGCCGGGCTGATCATTACCGAGGGCACCCAGCCGAGCGTGCGCGGCCAGGGCTATATCCAGACGCCGGGGCTGCACAGCGCGGAGCAGGTCGCCGCCTGGCGGCGGGTGACCGACCGGGTGCATGCCGGGGGCGGGAAGATCTTCGCGCAGCTGATGCACGCGGGGCGGGTCGGGCACCCGTACCTCTACCCGGACGGCGGGCTGCCGGAGGCGCCGTCGCCGGTGCCCACCGGGGAGGCGCTCTACACGAACGACCAGGGGATGCTCGACCACCCGGCGCCGCGGGAGCTGACCCTGGAGGACATCGCCCGGGTGATCGAGGACTTCGCCTCGGCGGCCCGTAACGCGGTGGCGGCCGGCTTCGACGGGGTCGAGATCCATGGGGCGAACGGCTATCTGATCCACCAGTTCCTGGCCGACAACACCAACCTGCGGACGGACGCGTACGGCGCCGGCTCTGTCGAGAACCGGATCCGCTTCGCGGTGGAGGTGACGCAGGCGGTCGTCGACGCCATCGGGGCTGAGCGGGTGGGGCTGCGGATCTCGCCGGACAACGAGTTCAACGCCGCGATCAGGGAGTCCGGCTCGCTGCCCACCTACCTGGCGCTGATCGAGCGGCTGAACCCGCTGGGCCTGGCGTATCTGCACGCCTTCGAGACCGACCGCGCGGTGACGCGGGAGCTGCGGCGGGCGTGGGACGGATCACTCATCCTGAACTTCGCGAGCGACGGCCGCGATGTGGTCGCGGAGGCCGAGAAGGTGCTGGCGGAGGACGTCGCCGACGTCGTCGCCGTCGGGCGGCTGTGGCTGGCGAACCCGGATCTGACCGACCGGGTCAAGGCGGGCGGCCCGTACAACGAGGGCGACCCGGCGGCCTTCTACGGCGGCGACCACCGCGGGTACATCGACTACCCGGCGCTCGGGTCGTAACCCTTGGTGCGGGTACCCGGTCCCTCTGGGGGAGAATCGGCAGCATCGCTGCCGCAACCCTCGGAGGGATCGCGTGTCCGGTTTCGTGGAGAAGCCCCAGCCCGCCGTCGTGCCCGGCCTTGTGCATCTGCACACGGGCAAGGTCCGCGACCTCTACCGCGACGAGGCCGGAAACCTCGTGATGGTCGCGAGCGACCGCATCTCGGCGTACGACTGGGTGCTGCCGACGGCGATCCCCGACAAGGGGCGGGTGCTCACCCAGCTGTCGCTGTGGTGGTTCGACCAGCTCGCGGATTTGATCCCGAATCATGTGATCTCTACGGAAGTGCCCGCAGGCGCGCCCGCGGAGTGGGAGGGGCGGGTGACCATCTGCAAGTCGCTGGAGATGGTCCCGGTGGAGTGCGTGGCGCGCGGCTATCTGACGGGGTCGGGTCTGGCGGAGTACGAGGAGTCGCGGACGGTGTGCGGGCTGGCGCTGCCTGAGGGCCTGGTGGACGGCTCGGAGCTGCCGGCGCCGATCTTCACGCCCGCGATGAAGGCGGAGGTCGGCGAGCACGACGAGAACGTGTCGTACGAGGAGGTCGCGCGGACTGCGGGCGCGGATGTCGCGGCGCAGCTGCGGCAGGCGACGCTGGCGGTGTACGGGCGGGGGCGGGAGATCGCGCGGGACCGCGGGATCCTGCTGGCGGACACGAAGTTCGAGTTCGGCTTCGCGGGGGATGAGCTGGTGCTGGCGGACGAGGTGCTGACACCGGACTCGTCGCGCTTCTGGCCTGCGGCTGAGTGGTCGCCGGGGCGGGCGCAGCCTTCCTTCGACAAGCAGTTCGTACGGGACTGGCTGACGTCGCCGGCGTCGGGGTGGGACCGGCGGTCGGAGACGCCGCCGCCGGAGCTGCCGGAGGAGATCGTGGAGCGGACGCGATCGAGGTACGTGGAGGCATACGAGCGCCTGACGCGCTCGACTTGGGCG
>NZ_JAAKZV010000311.1 GCF_011044975.1 Streptomyces coryli
GTTGAAGCCGGCGCCGTGGGGGAGGAGGACGAGTGGGGCGTCGAGTTCGTGCAGCGGGCCGTTGCGGCTGGCGGAGATGGCCAGGTCGCAGGACTTGCGCGGGGGTGGCCAGGGGACGGTGCGGGCGCCTTCGCGGTCGAGGCGGGCGAGCACGCCGGTGTCGTAGTCGGAGCCCGGGGCGAGGGTGAAGAGCGGCGTTATGCGGGGGTCGCCCGCGAAGACGGGGAGGACGTCGAGGAGGCGGTGCAGCGTCGCGGCATTACGGACGACGAAGAGCACCCGCCGCGCAGCCGCCGCCCTTCCGGCTTCCGGCTCCCGGCTCCCGGCTCCCGGCTCCCGGCTCCTACCCACCATCCATCCTACTTTCGGCCGGTGCGTACCGCCTCAATTCCCCTGAACCCGCCCCGAATCCCACACGTCTCAAGACGGTATGGCGGCGATCGTACCCGCCCCGCTAACCTCCCCCCATGGACCCGGCAGCCATCGCAACCCTGGTCACCGCCGCCGCCTCCGGAGCCGCCGGCGAGGCGGGCCGGCGTGGCTGGGAGTCGCTGGTCGGGCTCTTCCGCCGCGGCCGGGGCGACGGCCAGGACGTCGTCCAGGCCGAGCTCGTCGACCCGGGCGACGAAGCCGCCGTCCGCGGCCTCGCCGAGCGCATCGCCGAACGGGCCGCCGCCGACCCGGAGTTCCACCGCGCGTTGGAGGACTGGGCGCGGGCGCACCGGCCCGCCCCGTCCGTGCGCAACGAGATCTCCGGCAACGCCCAGGTCAGCGGCCACACTTTCCAGGCCGGCGGCGATATCACTTTCAACGGACCGCCCCCGCCCGTACGATGACTACATGACGTATACAACAAAGTCCCGCCGCTCCCGGGAGGCCAACTCCCCGCTCGCATGAGCGGCCGCAACGGCGCGCCCCGCGCCCACCTCTCCGACCGCGCCCCGGCACCCCGCGCCGTCCGCACCCGCACCCGCGCCGAGATCCGCCGCACCCGCCGCCCGCGCTCCCACCGCTGCTGGGATCATCTCTACGCCGCCCCGCTCTGGCCGCTGCACGGCGCCAACCTCGGGACGCTGCTGCGCACCTGTGACGCCGTGGGCGCCTGCCTGACCGTGCCGCGCTTCCCCTGGGTGCCCGAGGCGCTGGCCCGCGGCAACACCCTGCGCCGACCCGCCTGCGTGCACTGGACCGGCGACCCGGCCGGCTGGCTGCAGCGGCAGCGCGAACGCGACGACGGAACGCGCGTCGTCGGCGTCGAGCTCGCCGAGAACGCCACCCGGCTCGGCGATCTGCCCGCCGCCCGCGGGCGGACCGTCATGGTGCTCGGGCATGAGCAGTACGGGATTCCGCCGGAGGCGCTCGATCTCCTCGACGAGGTCGTGGAGATCCCCATGGTCGGCAGCGGCGCCAGCCTCAATGTCGCCGTCGCCGGGTCGCTCGTCCTGTACAAGCTGGCGGGACTGCTGTGACCTGGCCCGACGCCGTCGTGGCCGGCGTGCTGGTGATCGGCGCGGTGGTGCAGCGGGTGGCCGGGATCGGGCTGGGGCTGCTGTGCGTGCCGCCGCTCGTCCTGCTGCTCGGGCCGGTCGAGGGCGTCTCGCTGTCCAATGTCGCCTCCGCGGCGCTCAGCCTCTTCGGCCTCGGCGCGGTGTGGCGGGAGGTGCGGCTGCAGGTGATGGTGCCGCTCGTCGCGGCGGCCGGTGTGACCGTGCCCGCGGGCGCGTGGGTGGCGCACCGGCTGCCCGAGCCGCTGCTGCTGAGCGGGATGGGCGCGGTGGTGACGGGCGCCGTGCTGCTGGTGATGCGCGGTGTGCGGCTGCCGGGGCTGAACGGCACCGGGGGAGCGATGGCGGCGGGCGCGGCGAGCGGCTTCATGAACTCGTCGGCCGGCGTCGGCGGCCCGGCCATCTCGCTGTGGGCGCTGAACGCGGGCTGGACGGCGCGGCAGTTCGTGCCGAACGCGCTCTTCTACGGGGTGGTGGTCAACGCCCTGTCGGTAGCCGCGAAGGGGCCGCCGACGCTCAGCGGGACGGCCTGGGGGCTGATCGCGGCGGGCATCGTGGCCGGCGGCCTGATCGGGCGGATCTTCGCGGACCGGATCCCGGAACGGCCCGCCCGCCGGCTGCTGTTGCTGCTCGCGCTGACGGGTGGCGTGGCGACGCTGGCGAAGGGGCTCGCCGGGCTGGTGTGAGCGCCCGAAGATGGCCGACGAACAAAGTAGTTCGTGACGAGGTCTTGAAATCGATTGCACGCTTGGTGAAGCATCCGACCCAAGCGAGCCCTCAGTCGTCAACACATTTCCCGTACCGCAGGGATGGTCTAGTCCTCCCTTGCAGAAATCGATTTCTCGCCAGGAGTCCTCCCGTATGCACACGAACGAAGACTGGCCCGTGGTGCGGCGCTACCGCGGCGCGGACCGCGCCCGGATCGCGCTGCCCGTCGGTGGCATCGGCACCGGCTGCGTCAGCCTGGGCGGGCGCGGACAGCTGCTGGACTGGGAGCTGTTCAACCGGCCCGCCAAGGGCTGCGCCGCGGACTCCTTCTTCGCCGTACGGGCGGCAGGGGAGTCCGGAGCCGTCACCCGGGTGCTCGAAGCGTCCCTGCTGGAGGGGGAGTTCGAGGGCCCGCACGGCAGCCCCTCCGCGCTGCACGGGCTGCCGCGCTTCCGCGACGGCGAGTTCGCCGCCGCGTACCCCTTCGGGCAGGCGCTGATGAGCGACCCGGCGCTGCCGATCGAGGCGACCGTGTCCGCGTACAACCCGCTGATCCCCGGCGACGCCGACGCCAGCGGACTCCCGCTGCTCGTCCACCGGACCCGCATCCGCAACACCTCGGACGAGCCGCTGCAGGTGAGCGTCTGCGGCAGCCTCCAGCACATCGCCGGGCGCGGCCTCGACGGCAGCCTGCCGGCGGGCAACTCCTTCGAGCTGCTGCGCGCGGACGGGCTCACCGTGCTCGCCGGCGGCACCAGCGAGGTCGCCGCGGACGCCGAGTCCTACGGCACCCTCGCCCTCGCCGCCGTCGGCGACCCGGTCGGCAGCCACCGGCTGACCTGGGCGCGCCGCTCCTGGGGCGACTCACTCCTCGACTTCTGGGACGACTTCAGCGACGACGGCCGGCTCGACCACCCGGACGACGGCGCCCGCGTGCCCACCGGCTCGCTCGTCGTCACCAAGGAGCTCGAACCCGGCGCCGAGACGGACTTCACCTTCCTGATCGCCTGGCACTTCCCCAACCGCCGCGCCTGGACCCACCACCATGCCCCCGCACCCGACTACGGCCACGGCGGCCCTGTCATCGGCAACCACTACGCCACCCGCTTCGCCGACGCCGCCGACGTCGTGCGGCAGGCCGCGCCGCGGCTCGGCGAGTACGAGCGGCGCACCCGCGCGTACGTGGAGACGATCACGTCGAGCGACCTGCCCGCCGTCGTCCAGGACGCCGTGCTCGCGAACGCCGCCGTGCTGAAGTCCCCGACCTGCTTCCGCATCGCCGACGGCACCTTCCTGGCCTGGGAGGGCGGCAACACCGACCACGGCTCCTGCCACGGCAGCTGCACGCACGTGTGGAACTACCAGTACGCGCTCGAGCAGCTTTTCCCCGACCTGGCCTGGACGATGCGCGAGGTCGAGTTCGTCCACTCGCTCGACGACCGCGGCCTGATGAGCTTCCGCGCCGGACTGCCGCTCGCCACCGAGGGCACCGGCTGGCGGATCGCCGCCGCCGACGGGCAGATGGGCGCGCTGGTGCGGCTGCACCGCACCTGGCGGCTGACCGGCCGTGACGACCTGCTGGCCACGTACTGGGAAGGGGCCCGGCGGGCGCTGGAGTTCGCCTGGATTCCGCTCGGCTGGGACGCCGACCGGGACGGGCTGATGGAGGGCTGCCAGCACAGCACGTCCGACGTGGAGTACTACGGGCCGAGCGGCGTCAACCAGTCCTGGTACCTGGCCGCGCTCGCCGCCTGCGCCGAGATGGCGGCGGCCGTCGGCGACGACGGCTTCGCGAAGACCTGCGCCGACGTGCTCGCGAGCGGGGCGGCGCGGACCGACGAGACACTGTTCAACGGCGAGTTCTACGGCCAGAAGGTGCTGCCGCCGGGGTCCGCCGACCGTATCGCCGAGGGGCTCCGGATCCGCTACGCGGGCGACAATCCGGACGTCGGCTCGGACGATCTGGAAAACCCGGACCTGCAGATCGGCCCCGGCTGCATGAGCGACCAGCTCGCCGGGCACGCGCTGGCCCGGCTCGGCGGGCTCGACGACCGGCTCGACACGGCCCACGTCACCACCGCCCTGCGCAGCATCGTGCGGCACAACCACCGGGAGGAGTTCCACTCCCACTTCAACCACCTGCGCACGTACGCGCTCGGTGACGAACACGGGCTGCTCAACTGCACGTATCCGCACGGCGGCCGGCCGGAGCGCCCCTTCCCGTACTGCAACGAGGTCTGGACGGGCCTGGAGTACACCGCCGCCGTCGCCCTGGCCGCGCACGGGGACCGGGACACGGCCGAGCACCTCGTCGAGGACGTCCGCGGCCGCTACTCGGGCCGCGCCCGCAACCCCTTCAACGAGGTCGAGTGCGGCAACCACTACGTCCGCTCCATGGCCTCCTTCGGCCTCGCCCACGCCTGGCCGCGGACGGTGGTCGACGCGGGTGCGCGGACGATCGAGCTCGATCCGCTGCCGGGGCGGTGGCCGGTGATCGCGGGAGGACTTCTCGGCGTGGTCGAGGTCGGCGACGGGCGGGCGGACTTCCGCGGGACGCACGAGGGCGAGCCGTTCGCCGTCGTGCTGCGAGAGAACTGATCGGGACGGAGACGTAAACGATGGATGCCACGACACCGGCGCACTTCACACGACGCAGCGCCCTGCGGATGACCGCTGCCGCGGCGGCCGCGGTCCCTGCCGCCTCCGCCCTCGCGGCCTGCGGGGACTCCGGCGGCAGCGGGGGAGGGGCGGCCACCGGGGAGCTGAGCCTCGTCTATCTCGGCGACGCCACCCAGCAGAAGTCCTTCAACGCGCTCTTCGAGCAGTTCAACCAGGTCCACCCCAAGATCCAGATCAAGGCCCGCGGCATCGCCGCCAAGGACTGGGCGACCTTCGCCAACACCGTCTCCACCCAGATCGCCGGCGGCAAGGTGCCCGACATCGTGCAGGTGGCGACGGAGGGCCAGCGGCTCTTCGCGTCGAAGGGCCTGCTGCTGCCGCTCGATCCGTATCTGAAGCGGGACAAGAAGGCGGTCGACGCCTACTTCGCGGACGTCGACCCGAAGCTGAAGCGGTGGACCGAGAAGTACGGCTCCACCGACGGCAGGACGTACTACGTGCCCGGCGGCTACAACACCGTCTGCCTGTACCTCAATACGGACCTGTTCAAGAAGGCGGGCGTCGACCTGCCGGGCGATGAGTGGACGTGGGAGGACTTCCGGCGCGCGGGCCTGCAGATCAAGGAGAAGACCGGCGCCTTCATGCTGCCGGTCAATTACGTCAACCCCTTCCTCGACCTCATGCCCTGGCTGCTCACCAACGGCACCAGCACCCTCAACGCCGCCTGGGACAAGGGCACCTTCGACTCCCCGGAGGCCGCCGAGGCGGCCACGTTCGTCAAGAGCCTGATAGACGACGGCCTGTCGCCGAAGCCCGGCGGCACCTTCGACGGCCCCAGCCAGTACGCCAAGGGCAAGCTCGCCGCGCTCGCCGGCGGCCGCTGGACGACGGTCGACATGCGCCGGATCAAGATGGTCGGCAAGACGCACATCGTCAGCTGGCCGGTGCACAAGGGCCACGGCTCGCCGGTCGGCTGGGACGGCTGGCCGATCCTGAAGGCGTCGAAGAAGAAGGACGCCGCCTGGACCTTCCTCAAGTGGCTGATGACGAAGGACGCCTCGGACTTCTACGCCAAGATCGGCGGCACCACCGTCCCGGCCCGCAAGTCCGTCGCCGCGAGCGCCAGCTTCACCACCGACGCGCCCAAGGGCACGGAGGAGCTGCCGAAGGCGATCACGTACGGGACGCCGATCCCGTCGCCCAACCAGGGCGCCCAGGTCCAGGCCGCCATCATGAAGGGCTGGCAGGCGGCGATCACCGGCACCAAGCCCGTAGCGGAGGCGCTGACGGCGGCGAACACCGAGCTGAGCGGGCTGCTGTGACCACCGTCGCCCCGCTGCGGACACCCGCCGCGGCCGCGCCGGCCGCGGGGGTGGCCCGTACCAAACGGCGGGACTGGGCCGGCTACGCCTTCCTCAGCCCGGCGCTGCTGCTCTTCCTCGTCTTCATCCTGGGGCCGTTCCTGGCGGCGATCGTGCTCGCCTTCTTCAGCTGGGACATGCTCACCCCTGCCACCTTCAACGGGGTCGGGAACTTCACCGAGATGTTCTCCGACCCGCTGCTGTACAAGGCGCTGGCCAACACCTTCGTCTTCGCCCTCGCGTCGGTGGTGAGCCATGTGGCGGGCGGGCTGCTGCTGGCGCTCGCGGTGAACAAGGTGATGAGCCGGGTGCTGTCGTACTTCGTGCGCACCGCGCTGTTCTTCCCGTTCGTGATCTCGTGGGCGGCGGTCGCGCTGCTCTGGAAGTACGTACTCGACCCCACCTTCGGGATCTTCACGTACTACTTCGACAAGATCGGCTTCCAGGCGCCGGGATGGTTCACCGACCCGGCGTGGGCGCTGCCCGCGATCATCGGGATCGACTGGTGGCACACCATCGGCTTCACCTTCGTCATCATGCTGGCCGGACTGCAGACGGTGCCGCAGCAACTGGTGGAGGCGGCGCGGGTGGACGGGGCGAGCCCGCGCCAGATCTTCTGGTACGTGACGATCCCGATGATGTCTCCGACGATCTTCTTCGCGTCGGTCATCACCTTCATCGGGGCGTTCCAGATCTTCGACCCGGTGCAGATCATCACGCCGCAGGGCGGTCCTGACGACTCGACGGTGACGGTGGTGATGTACCTGTACCAGAAGGGCTTCGAGTCCTTCCAGGTCGGCTACGCCTCCGCCGTCTCGCTGCTGGTCTTCGTGGTGATGATGGCCGTCACGATGCTGCAGTTCTGGGGTTCCAGGAAGTGGGTGCACCAGCAATGACGAGGACCGGAAAGACGGCGCTGTACGGGGCGCTGCTGCTGGTCGGCCTGCTGATGGTCGCACCGCTGGTGTGGCTGGTCGGGCAGAGCCTCACGGCGGAGCAGGCGGCCTTCGACGTGCCGCCGAAGTGGGTGCCGGACCCGTTCACCTTCGACAACTTCGGCGAGGTGCCCGGGCTCATCCCGTTCGGGAGGATGGCGTGGAACAGCCTCCAGGTGGCGGTGATTTCCACGGCGGGCTCGCTGCTGGTGAGCGTGCTCGCGGCGTACGCCTTCTCGCGGCTGAGCTTCCGCGGCCGGGACGGCATCTTCCTGCTGATGCTGTCGGCGCTGATGGTGCCGGTGCAGATGACCGTGATCCCGGTCTTCGTGCTGATGCGCAATCTGGGTCTGGTCGACAGCCTGCCGGCGCTCTGGCTGCCGGCCCTGATCAATGTCTTCTCGATCTTCTTCTTCCGCCAGTACTTCAACACCATCCCGCGGGAGCTGGATGAGGCGGCGCGGATCGACGGCGCCGGGCATCTGTGGATCCTCTTCCGGATGATCGTCCCGCTGTCGGGCCCGGCGATCGCGGCGATGACGATCCTGACCTTCGAGCTGTCGTGGAACAACTACTTCGGCCCGCTCATCTTCCTGAGCACGCCGGAGCACATGACGCTGCCGATCGGGCTGGTGACGCTGCAGAACGGACAGGGAGGCTCTTCGGTGGTGGTCTTCGCGGCGATCACGGCGGTGGTGCTGCCGGTGCTGGCAGTCTTCCTGATCTTCCAGCGGAGCTTCGTCACGTCGATCGCGTCGGCCGGGCTGCGGGGGTGACGGCGATGGCATCAGTGGTACGGGCGGCGCCCGCGGTACGGGAGTTGTCGGCGGCGGAACACCGCGCCCTGGTCCGCACGCTGCGCGGCGCCTGGCCGGCGCTGCCGGCGCTGCTGTGCGGGTCGGCGGCGGTGTGTGCGGCGGCGGTCGCCGTGGTGCTGCTCGCGCCCGGCGTGACGCCGGTGTCGGTGCTGCTGGCGGCGGTGCTGGTGACGCCCGCGGTGGCGGGGCTGGCGG
>NZ_JAAKZV010000312.1 GCF_011044975.1 Streptomyces coryli
CCCCCGCACTCGTCCTCGTGGACGACCTGATAACCACCGGCGCCACCCTCACCGAGGCCGCCCGCGCCCTGCGCGACGACCTGGGCGCGCCCCCCACCGCCGCAGCCGTCGTGGCGGCCCCGCGGACGGCCTTCGCCTGACGACCGGCTCCCAGCGCCCCGGCCGCGCCCTCCGACCCCGAACCACAACTGTTCGAGTCCGTTCGACTCGATCGCAGTCTGACCGAAAATTTACGTTTTGCCTGATAGGAAGGGTGAAAGACCACTCGATCGGAGGACGGACCCGACAGGGGGTGCCGCGCCTCTCCCCACGAGCTATGTTCGATTGTGAGGGGTGTGGGGGTGAGGAGCTCTCCGACGGGGGAGGAGGAGGTGAATACCGGCCCGCCCGCCCCAGGACGTGCCGGTGAAGAGAACCCCGAGGCTCCGGCGGTGCCCGGAGCCCAGTGCACCAAAGGTGCGCCCCGTCGTCAGGGGGCGCCCGGAACGGAGTTCTGCGTGGACATCGTCGTCAAGGGCCGCAAGACGGAGGTGCCGGAGCGCTTCCGCCGGCACGTGGCCGAGAAGCTGAAGCTGGACAAGATCCAGAAGTACGACGGCAAGGTGATCAGCCTCGATGTCGAGGTGTCCAAGGAGCACAACCCGCGGCAGGCCGAGCACAGCGACCGCGTGGAGATCACGGTCCGCTCCAAGGGCCCGGTGGTCCGCGCGGAGGCGTCCGCAGCGGACCCGTACGCAGCTCTGGACCTCGCGGCAGGCAAGCTCGATGCCCTGCTCCGCAAGCACAAGGACAAGCGCACATCGCGTCGCCCCGGCAAGGCCCGCCGCTCCGCCGCCGAGGTCGGCGACGTCGTGGCGAATTCCGCCGAGCTGACCGAGGACGGCCGCCTGGCCACCAGTCCCGAGCCGGACTACGCCATGGCCGACGAGGCCCCGGCCCCGTCCAAGAACGGCCCGCTCACCGTCGACGGCGACGGCCCGCTCGTCGTCCGCGAAAAGACCCACGCCGCCTCGCCCATGACCCTGGACCAGGCGCTGTACGAGATGGAGCTGGTCGGACACGACTTCTATCTCTACGTCGACTCCGACAAGAAGATGCCCAGCGTCGTCTACCGCCGCCACGCCTATGACTACGGCGTGATCCACCTCGACCCGTACCCGATCGAGAAGGAGTCTCCGTCGGAAGCCGGCGGTTCGCTCGGCAGCTGATTTCCAGCCACAAAGTCACCGCCGGAAGCCGAAATTCCCTCTCCTCGGCGGCGGGGTACCTCCCCCGCCGCCGAGGCATGAAATCATGTCGTCGCATGGGTAATCGGCGGACGCCAGACTGGTGTTCGCGCACAGGGGGGAGACCGATGGCGGAGAGCATGGAGTCCGTTGCCGAAGAGCCGATGGATGCCGAGGCCGCGGCCGGGCGGCGCGCGGAGCCGATCCGGGTTCTGGTGGTGGACGACCATGAGCTGTTCCGCCGCGGCCTGGAGATCGTGCTGGCCCAGGAGGAGGACATCCAGGTCGTCGGCGAGGCCGGCGACGGCGCCGAGGCCCTGGACAAGGCCGCCGACCTGCTCCCGGACATCGTCCTGATGGACGTCCGGATGCCCAGGCGCGGCGGCATCGAGGCCTGCACCTCCATCAAGGAGGTGGTGCCGAGCGCCAAGATCATCATGCTGACGATCAGCGACGAGGAGGCCGACCTCTACGACGCGATCAAGGCAGGCGCCACCGGCTATCTGCTGAAGGAGATCTCCACCGACGAGGTCTCCGCCGCCATCCGCGCCGTCGCCGACGGCCAGTCGCAGATCAGCCCGTCGATGGCGTCCAAGCTGCTCACCGAGTTCAAGTCGATGATCCAGCGCACCGACGAGCGCCGCCTCGTCCCCGCCCCGCGGCTCACCGACCGCGAGCTCGAGGTGCTCAAGCTGGTGGCCACGGGCATGAACAACCGCGACATCGCCAAAGAGCTCTTCATCAGCGAGAACACGGTCAAGAACCACGTCCGCAACATCCTGGAGAAGCTCCAGTTGCACTCCCGGATGGAAGCCGTGGTCTACGCGATGCGCGAGAAGATCCTCGACGTGCGCTGAGCGCTGAGCACGCTCCCGGGCCGGCCGACCAGCCAGCCGGGCGGGCAGCCGACTACCCCGGATAGACCGGCGCCGACCCCTTCTTCGCCACCCGCCGCCAGTCCGCATCCGGCGGCAGCCGCACGATCCCGTCCTCGGAATCCGCGATCAACGGCCGGTCGGACCGCTCGCCCGCCGCGATCGCCGTCACCCCGTTCAGCCCGCGCGGCGGCTCCAGCGGCACCGAGCCGTCCGTGTCCACGTACTTGAGCTGCTGCACCCCCTTGGACGTCGTCCCCACGACGATCAACTGGCTCTCCCCGGCCCACGAGAAGCCCCGCACGTCCTGCATCTGCGGCGCGGCGTTCTCCAGCCGGGCGACCATGAGCTTGCCGTCGTCGCCCGGCATGATCGAGCCGAGCTGCAGCGTGGTCCGATCGTCGCGCTCGACCAGCAGCGCGATCCGCGCACCCTCCGCCGACACCCGCAACGACTCGATGCGCCCGTCCCCGAGATCCGGCACCAGGACCTCCTCGGCCTTGGCCCGGCCCTGATCCCGCAGCCGGTACAGCGTCGAGCCGTCCGCCGTACGATCCGCCACCCACACGTCTCCGGCCCCGTCCCAGCTCGGCGCGGTCAGCCCGCGATCGTCGCCGGTGCGCTTGGACTTGCTGGTCAGCGCCGGGTCCTTCAGCTTCGCGCCGCTGTCGAGGCCGGCGACATACATCTTCGAGCCGTCCTCGGACACCGCCGCCGCATGGCGCTCATCGCGCGCCACGCCGGCCGACCGCAGCTTCACGCCGTCCGCACCGTCCGCGCCCAGCACGCCGGGCACCCGATCCGGCTTTACGTCGCTGTCGGGACTCGCCGGCAGCTGGACCAGCCGGTGCTCGGTGTCGATGAAGTACTGGTTGTCCAGCGAGCCGAACAGCCCCTCCGGCCGTACATCCCGCGCCTGCGCGGAGGTGACCCCGCACAGCGATCCGCCGCCGTCCCGCTCCAGCTCCACCCGTGCCAGCCCGCTGGGCAGCTGGCTCTTGGCGGTATAGAACACCTGCCGCGCCGCGGCCTGGCAGGCATCCGCCGACAGCCGCTTGTTCTTCGGCAGCTTCAGCCGCACCCGCAGCATGTCCCCGTCCGGCGCCAGCGACTTCCCGGCGAGCTCGGTGCCCGGGGGAATCGGGTTCGTCACCCCGGGCAGCAGCTGCGCGCCGGGCCCCGCCAGCAGCGACTGGACCGCGTCGGTCAGGTCGAGCCCCCGCCGCACGTAAACCGGCTCGGGCACCAGGCTCTGCTTGTGCACCGCGCCGTAGTAGTACTTCTCGGCCTGCAGATACGTCCGGTGAAAGTTCGCCTCTCCCAGCACCAGCCCCGGCGGCGGCTGGGAGATGCGCCACTCGCCCTTGCTGTTCTTACGGAGCTCGATGTCCTTGCGGTACTTCTGCTCGCTGGAGACATAGGCATTGCGATCGTCGACGACCGCCAGCTGCGTGCCCGTGAGCCGGACCCGTACTGTATTGCCCTCGCCCTGCGCCGTCAGGTCACCCTTCCCGCCGGGCGACAGCTCGCGCGGGCTCGGCTCCTCGGCCAGCACCGTGGTCTTCTCCGGCCGCCAGCTCCCCCGCTCGCGCTTCGTCAGGTATTCCTTCGCGGTGCGGAAGTCCTTCTCATTGGCCATCAGCGCCTCGAGGAAGCCGCTGACGATCTGCGCCGGCTGTGCCCCGTCCTCCGGCACCTGCGGTTCCACCCGCGCCTGCTGCTCCTCCGGCCGCTGCGACGCCGAAGGCCCCGGCGGCACGTCGCCGCTGTCCGGCATGGACGCGCACCCGGCCACCACGGCCCCGCAGGCGAGCAGGGCCAGCGCCCGCACTCCGCCCCGAAGCCCGTGATCCGCACCGCTACCGAGCACCGTCGTCCCCTTCCCCGGCCGTCGACTCGGCACCGAGCCCGCGCTCGCCGAGCTCCCGCTCGCCAAGATCCCGCTCGTCCGCCCCGAACCCCCGCTCACCATTCCGCCGCACCGGCGTCCCGGCCCCCGGCAGCGCCGTCGGATCGGCCGCCGCATGCCCGCGCCCCTGCGCCGGTACGGCCGTGAGCAGCCCCGTACCACCGCGCGCCGGCCGGGCCTCCGCCCGGTCAGCTGCCCTGGCCTCCAGCTCCCGGTGCTCGCGATGCGCCCGCGAGTCCTCCGGCTCCAGCGGTATCGGCGACCCCCGCAGCGGCTCCCCCACCGTCCGCGGCAGCGTCAGCCGGAACTGCGACCCGCCGCCCGGCTCCCCCCACGCCTGCAGCCAGCCGCCGTGCAGCCGCGCGTCCTCGACCGCGATGGAAAGCCCCAGCCCGGTGCCCCCGGTGGTACGCGCCCGCGCCGGATCCGCCCGCCAGAAGCGGTTGAACACCCGAGACGCCTCCCCAGGCTTCAACCCGACCCCGTAGTCCCGTACGGCCACGGCCACAGCCCCGCCGGCCGCACCCAGCCGCACCACGACGTCCCGCCCCTCGCCATGCTCCACGGCATTGACGACAAGATTCCGCAGCACCCGCTCCACCCGCCGGGCATCCGCCTCGACGATCACCGGCTGCGCATTGCCCCGTACGAGCACAGCGCTGCCCTTCCGCTCGGCCAGCGGCAGCGCGCCGTCCACGACCCGCCGTACGACCTCCCGCAGATCGATCGGCTCGGCCTCCAGCGCGGCAGCTCCGGCATCGAAGCGGCTGATCTCCAGCAGATCACTGAGCAGCGACTCGAAGCGATCCAGCTGATCCAGCAGCAGCTCAGCCGACCGGGCCGTCACCGGATCGAAGTCCGCCCGGCCCTCGTGAATGACATCCGCGGCCATCCGCACCGTGGTCAGCGGCGTCCGCAGCTCATGCGATACGTCCGAGACGAACCGCCGCTGCATCCGCGACAGGTCCTCCAGCTGCTGGATCTTCTGCTGCAGGTTCTGCGCCATCTTGTTGAAGGACTCACCGAGCCGCGCGATGTCGTCCTCGCCGGTGACCTTCATCCGCTCCTGCAGCCGCCCGGCCGCCAGCCGCTCGGAGATCCCCGCGGCCATCCGTACCGGCGTGACCACCTGGCGCACCACCAACCAGGCGATGGCGCCGAGCAGCACGACCACGAAGACGCCGGCCGAGGCAAGAGTGCCCTTGACCAGGCTGAGCGTCTTCTCCTCCTGCGTGAACGGGAAGACGTAGTAGAGCTGATAGCGCCCGCCGTTCGGCTCCCGCATCAGCTTGCCGACGATCAGCGAGGCCTCGCCGTCCGCGGAGCCGTCGCGCCAGTAGGCCCGCCCGTAGCGCTGGACCACATCGCCCTCGTCGACCTTCTCGCGCAGGTCCTTCGCGATGCTGCGCTTCACATCGAGGTCGATATAGCGCGAGCCGCGCGTCGTGTCCCCGGCCTCGGAGTCGACGACGTCGGAGCTCATGGTCACTACCGAGTAGACGCCCTTGCCGCTGCTCTGCAGGTCCTCCACCAGGTTGCTGAGCCACTCACCGGTGGTCGCCTTGGAGCCGCCCTGCGTGCCCCCGCTGCCCCGGTCCGGCCGGTCCGCGGCCCGCTCGGCCGCCTGGAAACCGCCGTCGACCTGCACCTGTGCGGTCTGCAGCTTCGCGTCCCGCAGCCCGTTACGGACCTGGCCTATGACCACGATCCCGAGCAGCAGGACCACGCCTATGGACATCAGCAGGGTGGTGGCGACCACCCGCACCTGGATATTGCGCCGCCACAGCCTGAGCGCAGGCAGCAGCGGCCGCCGCACCCAGCGCAGCAGCAGTCGGAGCACTGGCTGCATCGGTCCGCCGGACGCGCCGTCCTGCAGCAGCAGCCTCGACACTGTCTTCCGGTCCCGTTATCCCGGTCCGGCCTTGTAGCCGACGCCGCGCACGGTCACCACGATCTCCGGCCGCTCCGGGTCCTTCTCGACCTTGGAGCGCAGCCGCTGCACGTGGACGTTGACCAGCCGGGTGTCGGCCGCATGCCGGTAGCCCCAGACCTGCTCGAGCAGCACCTCACGGGTGAAGACCTGCCAGGGCTTACGGGCCAGGGCCACGAGCAGGTCGAACTCCAGCGGCGTCAGGGCGATCTGCTGCCCCTCCCGCTTCACGGAGTG
Organism: Streptomyces coryli; assembly: GCF_011044975.1. Taxonomy (GTDB): domain Bacteria; phylum Actinomycetota; class Actinomycetes; order Streptomycetales; family Streptomycetaceae; genus Streptomyces; species Streptomyces coryli. The sequence continues at coordinate 6,178 of NZ_JAAKZV010000312.1, forward strand.
ACCGGCCACGTCAATGACCAGATCGCCGATGGCCAGCTGCTCCGGCACCGGCTCCTCGGACCTGCGCAGCCGCGCCCGGATCCGGGCGACCAGCTCCTTCGGCTTGAACGGCTTGACGATGTAGTCATCGGCACCGGACTCGAGCCCGACGACCACATCCACCGTGTCGCTCTTGGCGGTGAGCATGACGATCGGCACGCCGGACTCGGCGCGGATCAACCTGCACACCTCGATACCATCCCGGCCCGGCAGCATCAGATCGAGCAGCACCAGGTCAGGCTTGGTCTCGCGAAAAGCAGCCAGCGCCTTGTCGCCGTCGGCCACGAACGATGGCTCAAAGCCTTCGCCACGCAGCACGATGCCGAGCATCTCCGCCAGTGCGGTGTCGTCATCGACGACGAGAACGCGTCCCTTCATATGCACATCATTCCATTGCCGATGGCGCGCCCGGTAGCTTGGTGATCCCCGTCACGTTTACGGATCACCCGGTCCCCGCTCCCGCAAACCACCTGCGGCAACGCGACTGGCCGCCCGCAGGCGGTGGACCGCACGGGAGTTGGCGCGCCTCGGCCCCCGCGGCGACCCCCGTGAAGTAGATGATCAGCTCATCCCAGTGACCCGAATCACCCGCCAGCCTAGCGCGCCGAACGGATGTTTCCGGCCTGGGCGCACAGTCCCGCCAGCTCGCCGGCCGTCACGGGCGACACCACACCCCGCTCGGTGACGATCGCGGTGATCAGCTCCGGCGGCGTGACATCGAAGGCCGGGTTGTACGCCTGGGTGCCCAGCGGCGCGATCGGCACCCCGCCCCCCGGCTGCGACATCTCACTGCTGAACGTATGCGGCGCGGTGAATTCGGTGATCTCACTCCCCGGCCGCTGCTCGATCTCGATCGCGTCCCCGTCGGGCGTGTCGAGATCGACGGTGGTGGTGGGCGCGACGACGATGAACGGCACCCCATGATGCCGCGCCAGCACGGCCAGCGGATACGACCCGACCTTGTTCGCGGTCGAGCCATCAGCGGCGATCCGGTCCGCCCCGATCAGCACGGCGTCCACCTCACCGGCGGCGAACAGCGACCCCGCGGCATTGTCGGCGAGCAGCGTGTACGGCATGCCGGCCCGCGCCGCCTCGTACGCCGTCAGCCGCGCGCCCTGCAGCAGCGGCCGGGTCTCGTCGACCCACAGCCGGCGCAACTCACCGGCCCGGTGCGCAGCAAGTACGACGGCGAGCGCGGTGCCGTCCCCGCCGGAGACGAGCTGCCCGGTATTGCAGTGCGTCAGCAGCCGGAATCCACCACCGGTCGCCAACTCCCCGAGCAGCCGCAACCCGTGCTCGGCCATCCGCGCACTGCCCCGGGCATCCTCGGCGTGCAGCTCCCGCGCCTCGTCGAGCGCGGCCGCGGATGCCTGCGCCTGGGTCCCGCCTTCGTGGAGCACGGCGCGATACGCATCCGCGGCTCTCCGCACCCCGTAGGCGAGGTTCACAGCGGTGGGCCGGGCGCCGGCCAGATGCTCGGCCGCCTCCTCTACGTCGTACCCACGGGCGGCGGCCAGGGCGACGCCGTACGCTCCGGCGATGCCGAGCAGCGGAGCCCCGCGGACGGCAAGTGACTGGATGGCCTGCACCAGCGCCGGCACATCCGTGCAGGCGAGCTCCACCTCCTCGGCGGGCAGCCGGGTCTGGTCCAGCAGGACCAGGACAGGCCCACCCAGGTGCTCGTCGGGTTCGTCCCAGCGCAGTGCGGCAAAGTCTTCGGCCATCACACCAGTCTCCCCGCAACGCAGAAATGCCTCAACCCCCAGCACTGAGCTGGGGGTTGAGGCATTTGAAGTTAAGTTCGGCGGCGACCTACTCTCCCACACAGTCCCCTGTGCAGTACCATCGGCGCGGAAAGGCTTAGCTTCCGGGTTCGGAATGTAACCGGGCGTTTCCCTA
>NZ_JAAKZV010000313.1 GCF_011044975.1 Streptomyces coryli
GTATCAGACACAGCGGGTGGGCACACTTACTCGGCCTTGATCGCCGCCAGCATGTTCAGGCGGGCAGCCCTCCGCGCCGGCCACAGCGCCGCGATGACGCCCACCACAGCAGCCGCTGCCAGGAACAAGCCCATCCGGCCCCACGGCAGCACCATCTCGTACGTGCCCAGGCCCGCGCCCTTGATCAGGTCGCCCACGGCCCAGCCGAAGAAGACACCCAACCCGAGCCCCAGCACCCCGCCGAAGAGCGAGATCGTCAGCGACTCCAGGCGCACCATCCGCTTCACCCGGCGCCGGTCCAAGCCGATCGCCCGCAGCATCGCGATCTCCTGCTGGCGCTCGAAGACCGACATCGCCAGGGTGTTGATGACACCCAGCACCGCGATCACGACCGCCATGCCGAGCAGCGAGTACAGCATGTACAGCAGCATGTTGATCATGCCCGCGACGCCGTCAGCGACGTCCTGTTTGTCCTGGACGGCGATCGCCGGGTTGTCGCCCAGCGCCTTCTCCAGGGTGTCCTTGTTGGCGTCGGACTCGCCGCCCTTCATCTTCACGAAGAGCTGCATGTCGGTCGGGCGGTCGAGGTGCGGGGTGAGGGTGGCGGTGTCGAGCATGATGCCCTTCACCATCTCGTTGCCCTCGTAGATGCCGCTGATCTCGAGCTGGCCGCGCTTGCCGTCCTGGTACGTCAGCGGCACCGTGTCGCCGGTCTTCCAGCCCTCCTTGTCGGCGGTCTTCTGGTCGACGACCGCCTTGTCGCCGCTCAGCCCGGCGAACGAGCCGGAGTTGAAGTCCAGCGAGGTGAGGTCGCCGATGGTCTTGCCGTTGACGCCGGTGAGGTACTGCTCGTCGCCGTCGATGGAGACCGGCGCGTTGCGCAGCGGCGAGGTGGCGGTGACGCCCGGGACCTCGGCGACCTTCTTGTCCACCTCCGGGTTCAGCGGGCTGAAGTTCGCCATCGAGACGACGTAGTCGGACTTCAGCGAGCCCGTCGCCATCTTGTCGATGCCCTTGGAGACGCCGCCCGCGATCACCGTAAGACCGGTGATCAGGGTCAGGCCGATCATCAGCGCCGAGGCCGTGGCGGCCGTACGCCGCGGATTGCGCACCGCGTTCTGGCGGGCCAGCTTCCCGGCGACGCCGAAGATACGGAGCACCGGGGCCGCGGCCGCGATCAGCGGCCGGGACAGCAGCGGGGTCAGCACGAACACACCGATCAGCAGCAGCGCCGCGCCGCCGCCCATCGCGGCCTTGCCGTCGCTCATCGACATGGCGCCGATGACCAGCGCCGCGCCCGCGGCGGACAGCAGCGAGCCGATGGTGTTGCGGATGACCAGCGACCGGGTGGTCGCCTTGGCGTGCACGCTGCTCATCGCCGCCACCGGCGGGATCTTCGCCGCGCGCCGGGCCGGCAACCAGGCGGCCAGCACCGTCACGACGACGCCGACGATCAGCGAGGCGGCGATCGTGGCGGGGGAGACGATCACCGGACCGTCCGGCACGGTCTGGCCCGCCGCACTCATCAGCGAGCGCAGCCCGGCGCCGATGCCGATGCCCGCGCCCAGGCCCACCGCGGCGGCGATCAGACCGACCGTCGTGGCCTCGGCGAGGACCGAGCGGGTCACCTGGCGGCGGCTGGCGCCGACCGCGCGCAGCAGCGCCAGCTCCTTGGTGCGCTGGGCGACCAGCATGGTGAAGGTGTTCGCGATCAGGAAGATGCCGACGAAGAGCGCGATGCCGGCGAAGGCGAGCATGAAGGTGCGCATCCCGGACATGCCGCTCTTGATCTCCGCGGCCTCGTCGTCGGCCAGCTTCTGGCCGGTGACGGCCTCGGTCTCGGCCGGGAGGACCTTCTCCGTCGCCTGCTTCAGCTGCGCCTGCGAGGTGCCGGCGGCGGCCTCCAGGGAGATCTCGGTGAACTGGCCGGGCTTGGCGAACAGTTGCTGCGCCGTCTTCGTATCGAAGAGGACGAGGGTGCCGCCCGCGGCGACATTGCCGTCGTCGGTGGTGAAGACGCCGGTCACCTTCTGGTCTAGGACCGGGCCGTCGACGGACATCCGGACGGTGTCGCCGACCCCGTAACCGGTGCGCTCGGCGGTCTTCGCGTCGATCGCGATCTCATTCGCGGTACGCGGCGCCTCGCCCGACTTCATCGGGTAGCGGGGGTCGTCGTCGCCGTAGTAGTTGGCGCCGTTGGTGGTGAAGCCGTCGCCGACCAGCTTGCCCTTCTTGTCGGCGAGGGCGGCGAAGCCGGAGACCGAGCCGGTGGCGCGCTCGACGCCGGGCACGGCCGCGGCCTTGTTGAGCAGGTCCTGGCTCAGCCGGGGAGCGCCGCCGGGGCGGCCCGCGTCCTTGTCGTCGTCCGGGCGGATCTGGACGTCGACGTGGTCGAAGCCCTTCTCGGAGGACTTGGTGTACGCGTCGGAGATGGTCGAGGTGAAGACCAGGGTGCCGGACACGAAGGCGACGCCGAGCATGACGGCGAGCACGGTCATCAGCAGCCGGGCCTTGTGCGCGAGCACGTTGCGCAAGGCAGTGCGGAACATGTGTGGGGTCTCAGTCCTGTGTGAGGTCGTAGCGGCGTAGCAGGCTGCTGCGGGTCAGCTGACCCGGCCCTTGGCGTCGAAGCGCTTCATCCGGTCCAGGACCTCATCCGCGGTCGGGTCGGCGAGCTCGTCGACGATGCGGCCGTCGGCGAGGAAGACCACGCGATCGGCGTACGCGGCGGCCACCGGGTCGTGGGTGACCATCACGACGGTCTGGCCGAGCTCGCGGACCGAGTTCCGCAGGAAGCCGAGCACCTCGGCGCCGGAGCGCGAGTCCAGGTTTCCGGTCGGCTCGTCCGCGAAGATGATCTCGGGCTTGGAGGCCAGGGCGCGGGCCACCGCCACGCGCTGCTGCTGGCCGCCGGAGAGCTGCGCCGGGCGGTGCTTGAGCCGGCCGCCGAGCCCCACGGTCTCCACGACCTGGTTGAGCCACCCCTTGTCGGCCTTACGGCCCGCGATGTCCATGGGCAGGGTGATGTTCTCCAGCGCGGTCAGCGTCGGCAGCAGGTTGAAGGCCTGGAAGATGAAGCCGATCTTGTCGCGCCGCAGCTGGGTGAGCTTCTTGTCCTTCAGCCCGGTCAGCTCGGTCTCGCCGATACGGGCGGAGCCGGCGCTCACCGTGTCCAGGCCCGCCATGCAGTGCATCAGCGTGGACTTGCCGGAGCCGGAGGGGCCCATGATCGCGGTGAACTCGGCCCTGCGGAACTCGACGGACACCGCGTCCAGCGCGACGACCTTCGTCTCTCCCTCCCCGTAGACCTTGGTGAGATCCGTGGCGCGGGCGGCCGCGGTGCGGATGGCGGTGTGGACGCCGGGCGTCGTGGTGGTCACGGGCGGGACTCCTGTCGGACGGCACTGCTTCTCTGCTTTGCGTTGCGTCCTCCATGCTCCCGGCGGGTTACGCCCAACGGATCAGCCCAGGCTCTGGTTCCCGGGAGGGTCCGAAGAGGTACGCCCCCCGTCGGGTCTCCTCCTGGGGTATGACACCGACCCTGAGGCCGCCGAATGGCACACGTGTCCTGATGCCGTCGTGGCCGCCATGAAAACAAGCCAACATCAGTGCGTAGATGCCCAGTTCGGTAGCCGATGAGGGCTAGTCTGGTTACCGCGCCAGGGGGTGGTCCGTACGGAGAGTGCGGATCCGGGGAGGCCTGCCCGGATGGTGGAAAGCAGACACGGCGACCTTAAAAGTCGCTGGCCTTCGGGCCGTGCCGGTTCAAGTCCGGCTCCGGGCACCTCCCGGCGCCCCCTTGTGATCACACAGGGTGCGGGCGCCGGTGCAGAGTGTCCGGCAGCCCTGAGATTCCCGGAGAATCCCTGAGCGGACCCCGAGAATCAGGGGTAAAGATCCTCCTGGGGGCCTAGCGCGATTTCTTTGCCTACCCATTACCCTGGGGACAAGGCCGCGCAGTGCGGCCATGGAGGAGTGAGATGAGGAGCAGCAACCCGGTCTTCTCGCGACGTGGGTTCAGCCGCACCGGCGGCTACGCGGGCTTTGACGCGCCGCCGCAGGCCGGGGGCCCCGCCACTGCCACGGCTGGCAACCCGTACGCGCAGCAGCAGACCACCGCCCCGAACCCGTACGCCACCAACCCCTACGCTCAGGCCCCCGCTGACCAGCAGCAGGGCGCCTACGCCCCGCCGGTCGCCCCGGGCCGGATGACGATGGACGACGTCGTCGCGAAGACGGGGATGACGCTCGGTCTGGTCGTCATCGCGGCCGCGGCCGCGTGGATCGCCGAGCTGCCGATCGGTGTCGGCTTCGCCGCCGCCCTGATCGGCTTCGTGCTGGCGATGGTGAACTCGTTCAAGCGCAAGCCGTCGCCCGCGCTGATCCTTGCCTACGCCGCCTTCGAGGGTGTGTTCCTCGGAGTCATCAGCCAGTACTTCAACGAGCGCTGGTCGGGCGCGCCCATGCAGGCCGTGCTCGGCACGATGGCGGTCTCCGCCGGCGTGCTGGTCATGTACAAGACCCGCATCATCCGGGTCAACGCCCGCTTCCAGCGCTTCGTGCTGGCCGCGCTCATCGGCTTCGTGCTGCTGGCGGCGGTCAACCTGCTCGTCGCCGTCATCGGCGGCGGCGACGGCCTCGGCCTCCGCACCGGCGGCATGGGCATCCTCTTCGGCACCATCGGCGTCCTGATCGGTGCCGCGGTCCTCGCGATGAACTTCAAGCAGATCGAGGACGGCATCGCCTACGGCGCCCCGAAGGAGGAGTCCTGGCTGGCGGCCTTCGGTCTGACCGTGACGCTGGTCTGGATCTACCTGGAGATGCTGCGTCTGGTCGCCATCCTGCAGGGCAACGACTAGCCGGCCTGATCACAAGCAAAAGCCCGTCGGGGTCTTCCCGGCGGGCTCTTTGCTTTCCTGGTGTCTTGGGTACGCCTTGGTGTCCCTGGCTAGAGCAACTTCCGTGCGGCTCGCCTGAGGTCGTATTCGTGGACGATGGCCTTGGCGTGGCCGTAAGCGAGGTCATGCTCCCCGCGCAGCCAGCTGACCTTCTCTTCGAAGCGGAAGAAGCAGGGTCCTTCTTCTACGGTGCGGAGCCAGTCGGAGACTTCACGACCGGTGCAGTGGGGGATGCGGGAGAGCAGGTTCCGGTGGGTTTCCTCGGAAAAGACTTGGGACATCGGCGCCTCCGGGTAAGCCGTCCTTCTCTGCACCGTGCCTGAGGGTTGGGCTGTTGGCAACCATGCGGTGGGGCCGAGAAGGCCACGGATCCCGGATAGGGTCGGATGGTGCACGATGTGACATCGCTCCTGACCGCCGTTGACCAGGTGGCTTCGCGCTTGCGGGCGCTGCCCCAGTCCCGTTTGCGGCAGGGGGCCGCGGCGGAAGGACTGGCGCTGGCGCGTGAGTTGACGGCGCGGGCGCAGCGCGCGGAGTTCGGCGCGGTGCGGTACGAGCTGCCGGACGTCGGTGAGTTCGTGGTGGGGGACCAGGTGGCGGTGGCGGGCATCGACCTGGCGGAAGCGCTGCGCGCCGCCCCCTCCGAGGAGGAAGCGGCGCGCGAGCTGGACGAGGCGTTGCGGCTGCTGGCGTCGGCCGCGGCCCGTATCTGACGCTACAGCGAGGCGATGACGCGGTCCGCCAGGACGTAGACGCTCTCCTCGTCGCACTCGAAGGTCAGGGCGAAGGCGCCCGAGACCGCCGAGCCGCCGAGCAGCACCGGCTCCGTGCCGCCGTGCAGCGCCGCCGCGAGGCGGTCCGCGGTGTCGCGGTGGCCGGGGGAGAGGCACAGCGTGGTGCCGTCCGCGAAGACGTAGACGTCGAGGGTGCCCAGGGGGCCCGGGCGCACGTCCACGAGGGGCGTGCGCAGCGCGGAGAGGTCCTCAAGGCGTGCGACGGTGCGCTCGTGGTCGGCGATCACGGGCTCGCCCGCGCCGCCGTGCGGGCGGAAGTCCGGGTGCGACGGGTGGCGCCGGCGCGCGGCCGCGAGCTCGGCGGACTCGCCGGAGGCGGTCTCGCTCATCTCCGCGGCGACGTCGCCCTCCATCTCGGCGTAGGCCTCGGCGGCCTCCGGGAAGAGCGGCTCGAGCCCGGCCAGGTCGGCCTGGCGCGGCACGAACGGCGCGGCGGCGTCACCGAAGAACGCGTCCCCGGTCAGCGCCCCGCCGAAGAACCCCGCCCCGTCGCTCTCCTCACGGGCCTCCTGCTCGGCCCAGAAGGCACGCGCCTCGGCGAGCTCCCGCTCGCGCTCGTCGGCGAGCGCCTGGGCCACGGCGGTCCGTATGTCGTCCTCGGTGGCGGTACGGGCGGAGGGCACCTTCGCGCCGGCGTCGGCGGTCCGGCTGTCGGACAGACGGGAGCGCAGCTCGGCGACGTCCTTACGCAGCCCGCGCACGGTGTGCAGGACCACAGCACCGAGGGCCATGCCGGAGGCGGCGGCCACCGCGAGGGCGATGTTCGTGACGCTCACTGTCGTACTCCCGACTGCAGAGGGAACCCGTAGTTTCTACATCAGCCTGCCGGAGTACTGAACACCGCCCCCAGTGCATAAAGGCATAAATCGGACAGGTCCTTGGTCCTGCCGGACTGGAAAGGGGCGGGTACGGCACTATGGCCGCCCCGCCCCGTAGAACCAGCTCTAGCTCAGGCGCTCCAGCACCATCGCCATGCCCTGGCCGCCGCCCACGCACATGGTCTCCAGGCCGAACTGCTTGTCGTGCCACTGGAGGCTGTTGATCAGCGTGGTGGTGATGCGGGCGCCGGTCATGCCGAAGGGGTGGCCCACGGCGATCGCACCGCCGTTGACGTTGAGCTTGTCGATGTCGATGCCCAGGTCGCGGTACGAGGGGATGACCTGCGCGGCGAAGGCCTCGTTGATCTCCACGAGGTCGATGTCGCCGATCGACAGCCCGGCGCGGGCGAGGGCCTGCTTGCTGGCCTCCACCGGGCCGAGACCCATGATCTCCGGGGACAGTCCGGAAACACCGGTGGAAACGATGCGCGCGAGGGGCGTGAGACCCAGCTCACGCGCCTTCGTGTCGGACATGATGACGAGCGCGGCGGCGCCGTCGTTGAGGGGGCAGCAGTTACCGGCCGTGACGAGGCCGTCGGGGCGGAAGACCGGCTTCAGGCCGGAGACGCCCTCGATGTTCACGCCTGCCCGGGGGCCGTCGTCCTTGCTGACGACGGTGCCGTCCGGGGTGGTGACCGGGGTGATCTCGCGGGCCCAGAAGCCGTCGGCGATGGCCTTCTCGGCGAGGTTCTGCGAGCGGACGCCGAACTCGTCCATGTCCTGGCGGGTGACGCCCTTCACCCGGGCGAGGTTCTCGGCGGTCTGCCCCATGGCGATGTAGACGTCCGGTACCTTGCCGTCCTCGCGCGGGTCGCGCCAGCTCGCGGCGCCCTTCTCGGCCACCTCGGCGGTACGGGCCTCGGCGTCGGCGAAGAGGGGGTTGTGGGTGTCCGGGAGGCCGTCGGAGGAGCCCTTCCCGAACCGGGAGACGGTCTCGACACCGGCGGAGATGAAGACGTCGCCCTCGCCGGCCTTGATGGCGTGCAGCGCCATCCGGGTCGTCTGCAGGGAGCTCGAGCAGTAGCGGGTGACGGTGCACCCGGGGAGGTGGTCCATGCCGAGCTGCACGGCGACCACGCGCCCGAGGTTGTGCCCCTGCTCACCACCGGGCAGGCCGCAGCCGAGCATGAGGTCGTCGATGTCGTGGGGGTCGAGGCCTTCGACCTTGTCGAGGGCGGCCTTGACGATGCCGGCGGTGAGATCGTCCGGGCGGACGTCCTTGAGCGAGCCCTTGCCCGCCCTTCCGATCGGCGTGCGAGCAGCTGACACGATCACGGCTTCGGGCATCACGGCTCCATTGGCGCTGAGGGCTGGCTGGCGGAGGCCTGGCAGGTCTCCCTGCGGAAGCTACCCACCCGTACGCGGCTAAGCAAGCGCTCAGGCGGGGAGGGAGGGTGAGGTACGGGTCACATGTGGGGGCACCGCCCTCGGCCCCACCTGTCCTCGGCCGCGCGCCCGCCCTCCCTCGGCCC
>NZ_JAAKZV010000314.1 GCF_011044975.1 Streptomyces coryli
CGCCCGCCCGCCCGTTGCTGTCGCTCGGGCGGGCGGCCGCCTTCCGAATTACGGAGACGTCATGACCAGCGGTACGGAGCCGTGGCTCGTTGTCGGGCTTGGCAACCCCGGCCCGGGCTATGCCGGGAATCGGCACAACGTCGGCTTCATGGTCGCCGACCTGCTCGCGGACCGGATCGGTGGGCGGTTCAAGACACACAAGTCGCGCGCGATGGTCGTCGAGGGGCGCCTCGGGATGCCCGGCGGGGCCATGGCCCGCGTCGTGCTCGCCAAGCCCATGTCGTACATGAATCTCTCCGGCGGGCCGGTCTCCGCCCTCGCCGGGTTCTACAAGGTGCCGCTCGAGCGGATCGTCGTCGTGCATGACGAGCTGGATCTCGATTACGGCGTGCTGCGGCTGAAGACCGGCGGCGGGGACAACGGGCACAACGGGCTCAAGTCCCTCTCCAAGTCGCTGGGGCGGGAGTATCCGCGGGTGCGGTTCGGGATCGGGCGGCCGCCGGGGCGGATGGAGGTGGCGGACTACGTCCTGAAGGACTTCTCCGCCGCCGAGCGCAAGGAGCTCGACTACTTCGTCGACCGGGCGGCGGACGCCACGGAGGCGCTCGTGCTGGAGGGCCTGGAACGGGCCCAGAACACGTACAACTCCTGAGCTGTCACGCAACTGTGACACCCGTGTATTGACTCGTCACCGGGGTTGGCAGGAACCTTTAGCGCCCCCCACATACCTTCCGAAGCCCCTGCCACAAGCGAGTTGGTATGCCCATGCGCACCCCTCTTTCCGCGAGACCGGTGACGGTCGCCGCCCTGGCGGCATCGTCCCTGCTGCTTGCCGCCCCCACCGCACTTGCCACGAACGGTCACGGAAACGGCAAAGGTGACCCCGCCGGCGACAACGGCACCGTAAAGATCCACGACGCGAAGACGGGCGAGGAGCTCCGTAAGAACGAGCCCCACGTCTGCGAGTTCTACCTCGACGCCTTCGGCTTCGACAGCGGCCAGGAAATCAGCTGGCAGATAGTCCAGATGCCGCCGACCGGCACCAAGGGCGAGCAGGCCAAGGCCGGTTCGATGTCGCTGGACGGCGACGGGCATGGCCGCAGCGCCGAACTGTCGCTGCCGGACGGCCACTACAAGCTGATCTGGAACTTCAACGGCGAGAACGGCGAGGCCAAGCACAAGGTCTTCTGGACCGACTGCGAGTCGGACGAGGAGCAGCCGCCCGGCAAGCCCTCGAAGCCCGGCAAGCCGTCCGAGAAGCCCTCGGACAAGCCGACCGTCAAGCCGACGTCGTCGTCCCCCAACGCCCCCGGCGCGAAGGGCGGCAAGGACGACGAGGGCGGCCTCGCGGAGACCGGCGCCCAGGTCGGCGGCCTGGCCGCGGGCGCGGCAGCGCTCCTCGGCGCGGGCACGTACCTGGTGATGCGCCGCAAGAACGCGGGCAAGCACAGCTGACCCACGACGAAGGGGCTCCTGCACACGGCAGGAGCCCCTTCGTCATGTCAGCCGGGCGTCAGCCCGTGTTGCGCAGGCCCGCGGCGACGCCGTTGACCGTCAGCAGGAGCGCGCGGCTCAGGACCGGGTCCGAGGTTTCGCCCGCGGCAGCGGCATCTCGCTGGCGCTTCAGCAGCGTGACCTGGAGGTACGAGATCGGGTCCAGGTAGGCGTCGCGGATCCGGAAGGTCTGCTGGAGCACCGGGTTCGCCTCCAGCAGGCCGCTCTCGCCGGTGATCCGCAGGACCTCCTCGACCGTCAGCGCGTGCTCGGCCTTGATGACGTCGAAGACGTGCTTCAGCTCGTCGGGGACCAGCGTGTCCACGTAGTGGCGGGCGATCCGCAGGTCCGTCTTCGCCAGCGTCATCTCGACGTTGGCGAGGAAGTTGCGGAAGAAGTGCCAGTGCTCGTACGCCTCGTCCAGGACCGGCGCGAGACCGGCCTCCCGGGCCGCCTTCAGGCCCGAGCCGACGCCGAACCAGCCGGGCACGATCTGCCGCGACTGCGTCCAGCCGAAGACCCACGGGATGGCGCGGAGGCCGTCAAGACCGGCACCCGAATCCGGGCGCCGCGAGGGCCGCGAGCCGAGGTGCAGGTCGGCGAGCTGGTCCACCGGCGTCGAGGCGAAGAAGTACGCCGGCAGGTCCGGGTTCTCCACCAGCGTCCGGTACGCGGCGTGCGCGGCGTCGGACACCGTGTCCATCGCGCCGTCCCAGCGAGCCAGCGCCTCGTCGGACTGGCGCGGGGAGGTGTGCAGCGCGGAGGCCTGCAGCGTGGCGGCGACGGTCAGTTCGAGGTTCTCCCGGGCCAGCGAAGGGACCAGGTACTTGTCGGAGATGACCTCGCCCTGCTCGGTCACCTTGATCTCGCCCTCGAGGGTGCCCCACGGCTGCGCGAGGATCGCGTCGTGCGTCGGCCCGCCACCGCGGCCGACGGTGCCGCCGCGGCCGTGGAAGAGCCGCAGCCGCACGCCGTGCCGGTGCGCGACATCGCGCAGCCGCCGCTGGGCGCGGTGGATCTCCCACTGCGAGGTGGTGATGCCGCCGAACTTCGACGAGTCCGAGTACCCGAGCATGACCTCCTGCAGATCACCGCGGAGGGCCACCAGGCGCCGGTACGACGGGTCGGACAGCATCGCGTCGAGCAGCTCGTCCGCGATCTTCAGCTCGTCGGTGGTCTCCAGCAGCGGGACGATGCCGATCTTCGCCCAGCCGGCGTGCAGGTCGATGAGGCCGGCTTCCCGGGCCAGTACGGCCGCGGCGAAGACGTCGTCGGCGCCCTGGCACATGGAGATGATGTACGACTCGATGACCTCGGGCCCGAAGGTCTCCAGCGCCTTCCTGACGGTCGTGAAGACGCCGAGCGTCTTCGCCCCCGCCTCGTCCAGCGGCGCGGGCGACGGGGCCAGCGGCCGCCGCGAGCGCAGCTCCTTGGCGAGCAGCTGCTGGCGGTAGTCGCGCGGCATGTCGACGTAGCGCCAGGACTCCTCGCCGAGGCGGTCGAAGAGCTGGCCGAGCGCGTGGTGGTGGGCGTCGGCGTGCTCGCGTACGTCCATCGTGGCCAGGTGCAGGCCGAAGGCGGAGATCGTCCGGATCACCCGCTCCAGGCGGCCGTCCGCGACCAGGCCGCCGCGGTGCTCGCGCAGCGAGGTCTGGATCAGCTTCAGGTCGTCGATCAGCTCGCCGGTGCCGAGGTAGTCGCGGCCGACGGCGTGCGGGGTGCCCTCGGCGAGCCGCTCGCGGGTGTTGAGGAGCTTCTGCCGGATGCAGGTGGACTTCAGCCGGTACGGCTCCTCGGCGTTCAGCCGCTTGTAGCGCGGGCTGATCTCCGGCAGCAGCTCCAGGTCGCGCTGCAGCGACTCCAGCAGCTCGTCGGTGGCGCCGCAGTTCCTGATGGAGTTCGACAGCGCGCCGCGCAGCACGTCGATCTGCTCCAGGGCGTCGGTGATGCCGTGCTCGTGCTGGAGCAGCAGCACGTCCCAGGTGACGCCGGGGGTGACGTTGGGGTTGCCGTCGCGGTCGCCGCCGATCCAGGTGCCGAAGGTGAGCGCGCGGGTGCCGGCGGGCAGCGGGGCGCCGGCCCGGTCCAGCTCGGACGCCAGGTCCTCCAGGACGTCGCCGACGGCGCCGCGGCCGAGCTCGTCGAGGTAGTAGATGGCGTTACGGGCCTCGTCGGCCGGCTCCGGGCGGGCCACCCGCAGCTCGTCGGTCTGCCAGATCAGGTCGACGACCTCGGCGAGCCGGCGGTCGACGCGGCGCCGGTCCCCGTCGCCGCTGCGGCCGGTGCCGTCGAGCAGCTCGGCGACCTCGCGCAGCTTGGTCAGCACGCTGCGGCGGGCGGCCTCGGTGGGGTGGGCGGTGAAGACGGGCCGGACGCCGAGGTTGGCCGCGGTCTGCTTGAGGTGCTCGGGGTCGGCGTCCTTGAGCATGTCGGCCGTACGGGAGAGCAGGCCGCCCTCGGCGGCGCGCTTCTCGCGGAATTCGCGGCCGCGGTGCACCTGCTCGGTGACGTTCGCCAAGTGGAAGTAAGTGGAGAAGGCACGTACCAGCCGGGCCGCGGTCTCCAGGTCGGTCTGACGCAGCAGCGTGGCCGCGGCCTCGCCGTCGTCGCGAGTGAGATGACGCACACGTTCGACGAGCTCGAGGAGCTCCGGGCCCTCCTGGCGGACGAGCGTCTCGCCCAGGAGATCGCCCAGGCGGCGGATGTCGGCGCGCAGCTCGGCGTTGCTGACGGCAGCTCCAGAGATCGCAGCGGGCTCGGCGGCACCCGGGGTCTCCGGGGCGGCTGCCGGGCGCTGTGGCGTGTCGGCACTGGTCACAGGTGCGGCTCCTTGCGGGTTCTTGCCTGTCGGGCGTGCGGACCACGCTGTCCGGTGTCCCCAGAATAGGCGCGGCCGTCCAGGCGCAATCCCCTGCGTCCGGGGAATGGACAGCGCGCGCCCCGGGCACGTAGTAGGCAGCCAGGGGCACTGGATTCATTCTGCGGGCCCGACCGGCCGCCGACCGCCCCTGGTCGGCTCTCGAATAGGCATGCCATACTTACGCAACCGTAGGTTACGGAACCGTAATGTGCGGTTACTCGCGCCAATATGCGCTTCTGTCCTGCCCCCGTCCCCAAGGGATGCCAATGCCCACAAGTCCCGATGTGATCGATGAGGCCCCGCGTACCGCCGGCTCCTCCGCATCAGAGCCGGCCGCGACGCTCGGCGGCGAGAGCAAGCGCTCCGTCGAACAGATCGCCCTCCTGGCCTTCATCGTCGTGCCGTTCATCGCCCTCGTCGCCGCCGTGCCGCTGTCCTGGGGCTGGGGGGTGAGCTGGCTCGACCTCGGCCTGATGGTCTTCATGTACTTCCTGGGTCTGCACGGCATCACCATCGGTTTCCACCGCTACTTCACGCACGGCTCCTTCAAGGCCAAGCGCCCGCTGCGGATCGTGCTGGCGATCATGGGCTCGATGGCGGTGGAGGGTCCCCTGGTCCGCTGGGTGGCCGATCACCGCAAGCACCACAAGTTCTCGGATGCCGAGGGTGACCCGCACTCGCCCTGGCGCTATGGCGACACCGTTCCGGCCCTGATGAAGGGCCTGTGGTGGGCGCACATCGGCTGGATGTTCGACGAGGAGCAGACCTCGCAGGCGAAGTACGCGCCTGACCTGATCAAGGACAAGGCGATCCGCAACATCTCGCGCCAGTTCGTGATGTGGACGATCGTTTCGCTGGCCTTCCCGGCCGTCGTCGGCGGCCTGGTGACGATGTCGTGGCAGGGCGCCGTGTCGGCGTTCTTCTGGGCGTCGCTGGTCCGGGTGGCGCTGCTGCACCACGTGACCTGGTCGATCAACTCCATCTGCCACGCGGTCGGCAAGCGCCCGTTCAAGTCCCGCGACCGCTCGGGCAACGTCTGGTGGCTGGCGATCCTGTCCGGCGGCGAGTCCTGGCACAACCTGCACCACTCCGACCCGACCTCGGCTCGGCACGGCGTGATGAAGGGCCAGCTGGACTCCTCGGCCCGGCTGATCCGCTGGTTCGAGAAGCTCGGCTGGGCGTACGACGTGCGCTGGCCGTCCGAGGCCCGGCTCGCCTCGAAGCGGGCGGACCAGCCCGCGGCCGAGCCTGCCCGCGAAAAGGCGGGTGCCGCGGACGCGGCATGATGGCCTGGTGGCGAGCGACAGAGCAGAGAGCGCATCAGCTTCCGTTAGTTCCGCCGGTGCCGCCGGCTCCGCGGGGAAGTCCTCCCGCCGGAGCCGGCGGGTCCGGATGTCCGGCAAGGAACGCCGGGAGCAACTGGTAACAGTCGGGCGCACGCTCTTCGCCGAGCGGGGGTTCGAGGGCACGTCGGTGGAGGAGGTCGCGGCCAAGGCCGGGGTCTCCAAGCCGGTGGTGTACGAGCACTTCGGGGGCAAAGAGGGCTTGTACGCGGTGGTCGTCGACCGCGAGATGCGCACGCTCCTCGACTCGGTGACGGGGGCGCTCACCGCGGGTCATCCCCGGGAGCTGCTGGAACAGGCCGCCTTCGCGCTCCTCGACTACGTTGAGCACGACTCGGACGGCTTCCGCATCCTCGTACGCGACTCCCCCGTGGCCCAGTCGCACGGCTCCTTCGCCTCACTGATCAGCGACATCGCGCGCCAGGTCGAGGACATCCTCGGCCTGGAGTTCAAGTCCCGCGGCTTCGACGCGAAACTGGCGCCGCTGTACGCGCAGGCACTGGTGGGAATGGTCGCGCTGACCGGCCAGTGGTGGCTGGACGCCCGTAAGCCGAAGAAGGCCGAGGTGGCCTCCCACCTGGTGAACCTGGCCTGGAACGGCCTGTCGGGGCTGGAGGCCAAGCCGCGCCTGGTGGGCCACCGGAAGGCGTGATCCGCGCCATACGGCCGGCCCCGCCCGTCTGCGAGCATGCCCCGCATGGCTACGGGGGACGAGCACGCACGGCTGTGGACCGCGGCGGGCAGCTCCCAGGTGGAGTTGCTGGCCGCGCGGTTCCAGCGGTTCGCCTTCGACCGGCACAGCCATGAGCAGCTCTCCGTCGGCGTCATCGAACAGGGCGCCGAGGGGCTGCACATGGCGGGCGGCCAGGTCGTCATCCCGGCCGGGCAGCTGGTGATCATCAACCCGGGGCAGGTGCACACGGGGTTCGCCGCCGACGGGTCCGGGTGGCGTTACCGGATGTTCTACTTCGACGCCGACCTGGTCGACGAGCTGGCGCGCGAGCAGTTGGGCGCCGGCGGCGTCTGGTTCCCGGAGACGGCGGTACGGGACGCCGCGCTGTTTGCCCGGCTGCGGCGCGTACACGAGGCGCAGGAGCGCGCCGCGGACCCGCTCACCGCGGAGTCGCTGCTGCTCGAAGGGCTGGGCGCGGTGCTGGGGCGGCATGCCCGTACCGGCCCGAGGCAGGCCGCCGACGCCGCGCACGGCGCGCGCCGCGGTGCCGGTCTCGCCCGGCAGGTGCTGCACGACCGCTGGACCGAGCCGGTCACGGTCGCGGAACTCAGCGCCGCCGCGGGCATGCCGCGGGCCTCGCTCATCGCCGCGTTCCGGAAGGCGTACGGGCTGCCGCCGCACGCGTATCTGCTGCGGCTGCGCGCCAACCGGGCGCGGCGGCTGCTGCTGGCCGGGCAGCGCCCGGCCGAGGTGGCGGCGGCGACGGGCTTCGCGGATCAGGCGCATCTGACGCGCGTCTTCAAGCGGTACTTCGGGGTGACTCCCGGAGCGCTGCGGGCCTGAGCCCGCGACTTTCGTTCAAGACCGGCTGCCGGCCGCGCCGTGAGGGTGGGTCCCGGACGTATCCGTATCCGGGACGAAAGGCGGCAGAGCGATGGTGTGGGCGATGGCGGTGTCACCGCTCGTGATGGTGCTGGGGATGATCACGGGATTGCGGCGCCCGGCGCACTGGGCGGCGGCCGCGGGGGTGGCCGCGGCCGTGGCGCTGATCTGGTGGCTGCCGGACTTCGCCCTGCCGGGCAACGCGCTGGCGGCGGGCGCCGGGGGCGCCGGACTGCTGGTGCTGAACGCGGCCGCGGTGATGCTGCCCGGCGTCTATCTGAGCCAGGTGCTCACGCGCCACGAGGTGCACCGATCGCTGCAGGAGTGGGTACGCGGGCTGCCGCTGCCCGGGCCGGCGAAGATCGCCCTGGTGGTGGCGGGCATCGCACCCACGGTCGAGTCGCTCACCGGCTTCGGGGTATCGCTGCTGGTCACCGTACCGGTGCTGCTGGCACTCGCACCCCCGGCGACCGCGCTGCGCCAGGCCATGCTCGGCATGAACATCATGCCGTGGGGCACCCTCGGCCTCGCCACCGTCATCGGCGCCGGCCTCACGGGGGTGGGGACGGGGGAGCTGGGCATGGCTACGGCGGTCACCAGCGCGATGGTCTTTCCGGTGCTGACGGTGTGGGCGGCGCTGCTGGCGCGGCCGCGGCGGTGGGTGCGTACGGCTGTTGTGGCGGCGGGCGCGGGTGGGGTGTTGTCGGTGGGGCTGCTGGTCCTGGGCCTGGGAG
>NZ_JAAKZV010000315.1 GCF_011044975.1 Streptomyces coryli
CTCCCGCAGGAAGCCCTACCCCCGCTTCCGCAGGAACGCCTCCAACCCAGCCAAGTCATCCGTATTCAAGAAGTCCACATCCGACTTCACCAGCTGCCCCCACACCGCATCCCGCGCCGCCCCCGCCGCGTCCGGCGTGTTCCAGAAGCGGATCGTCTGGTCGCCGTCATGGGCCGTCCTCACGATCAGGTTCAGCCACCCCAGCTCCTGTTCCGGCATCGGGCCGATGCCCTGCCATGTGAAGCTGCTGGTCCAATTGCCGCTGATCAGCGGGATGAAGGAGGCCGGGACGCCCGTATTCAGGTCGTCGTGCCTGCCGTCGTAGAAGGCGTAGCGCACCCGCTCCTGCTCCATCGGCGTCCGCGCGCCCCGGTCGCCCGAGATCACTGCCGTCACCGCGCGCTTGTGCACCCGTCCGCCGACGCCGCCCACCGCGTAGCTGAACAGCCCCCGATAGCGCTTCTGCCGCAGCACCTCCGACAGTGCCCGGTACGTCGCATCCCCCGGTGTCTTCAGGTCGATCAGCAGCTGCAGCGACAGCGGCCAACCCCGGTACACCCGACCGCCGTTACGACGCACCCGTGCCGCCAGCGGGTCCAGATACAGCTTCTGCAGCGTCCGTTCCGGGTCGAGCTGCGCCGCGTCATGAGCGACCAGCAGCTCCCCGTCCACCAGCCAGATATCCGCCTCGACGCTGCCGAAGTAGTGGTCGAGTGCGTCCAGGAGCGGGCGTGGGTGCAGGTAGTCGTTGTGGGCGTGCGCCCGGCCCAGCGGGGCCGGGCCCCTGCGTCGCGGCGCGGCCTCGGCGTACGAAGGTGCGGCGATCGAGCCTGCCAGGGCGGCTGCTCCTAAGCCGAGGGCGCGGCGGCGGGTGACTGCGGGCATGTGTCGGCTCCCCTCCCGGTCGGTGCTGCTGGCCCGTCGAGTATTGACGCCCGCGCCCCCGCTTGCACAGGGCGCACGCGCTTAACACCCGATGACAGCCCGGGAATACGCCCCCGGGAGTACACCCCCGGGAGTACGGCCACTGCCTCCGGTCGCGGGACGACCCGAACCCCCCGCTCTGCGACCTTTTCCATGTCCGGCCAAAACCCCGCACCACCGAGCGCGACCCGACCCGGAGTGAGGACCGAGATGATCACCGAAGCCCCGCCCACCGCCCGCGCCCGCACCTCCTGGCGGATGCGCCCCACCACCCGCAAGCTCGTGCTCACCCTCCACGTCATCGCCTCCGTGGCCCTGCTCGGCGAGGTATGGGGCCTGACCGCCCTCAATCTCTACGTCACCACCTCAGGCGGCATGGACGAGGACACCGCCCGCACCGCGTACGACCTGATGACCGTCCTCGTCTTCGCCGGCGGCATGCCGCTCAGCCTCACCGCGCTGGCCACCGGCATCCTGCTGGGCCTCGGCACCAAATGGGGCGTCACACTCCACTTCTGGACCTTCGCCAAACTGGTGCTCAACGTCTCCGTGATCGTCATCGGCATCACCCTCTTCCAGCCCGAGGCGATGGCCGCCGCGTACGAGAACGGCACCCACACCACCGGCCAGCAGTGGAGCAATGTCGCCGCGGTCGGCGGCCAGCTGGCCATGCTGATCGCCGCCACCGCCCTGTCCGTCTACAAGCCCAAGGGCCGCCTCCGCCGCGCCCGCTGACCCGGTCCGCAACCTGAAGCAACCTGAAGCAACCCAAAGCAACCTCAAGCAACCCTTGGCCCCCGCCCCGCCCCGCAGTGCCATAGCCCCACGCAGAAGCGACGGCGAGGAGGCCTCATGCACGACAAGGCACTGCTCAGGGCGTATCGGACGATGCGCACGATCCGCGAGTTCGAGGAACGGCTGCACAGCGAGTTCGCCACCGGCGACATCCCCGGCTTCGTCCACCTCTACGCCGGTGAGGAAGCCTCCGCCACCGGCGTCTGCGCCCACCTGGACGACCACCGCGACACCATCGCCTCCACCCACCGCGGGCACGGCCACTGCATCGCCAAGAACGTCGACGTCAAAGCCATGATGGCGGAGATTTACGGGCGGACCACCGGCTCCTGCCACGGCAAGGGCGGGTCCATGCACATCGCCGACCTCTCCAAAGGCATGCTCGGCGCCAACGGCATCGTCGGCGGCGGCCCGCCCCTGATCTGCGGCGCCGCCCTCGCCGCCAAGCTGCGCGGCGAAGGCGGCGTCGCGGTCGCGTTCTTCGGCGACGGCGGCTCCAACCAGGGCACCACCCTGGAGTCGCTCAACCTCGCCACGGTATGGAACCTCCCGGCCGTCTTCATCGCCGAGAACAACGGCTACGCCGAGGCCACCGCCGCCACCTGGTCCGTCGGCGGCGGCTCCATCGCCGCCCGCGCCGCGGCCTTCGGGATGCCGGGCAGGACCGTCGACGGCTTCGACTTCTTCGCCGTCCACGAGGCCGCCGCCGAGGCCGTCGAACGGGCCAGGAACGGCGGCGGACCCACCCTCATCGAGGTCCAGCTCACCCGCTATTACGGGCACTTCGAGGGCGACCAGCAGACCTACCGGGCCGGCGAGGTCCAGCAGGCCCGTAACGAACTCGACTGCCTCAAGCGCTTCCGCGACCGCGTCACCGGCGACGGCACCCTCACCGCCGCGCAGCTCGACCAGATCGACGCCGAGGTGGCCCGCCTCATCGACGACGCCGTGGCCGAGGCGAAGGCGGCGCCGCTGCCGACCCGGGCCGACCTCGAGACCGACGTCTACATCCAGTACTGAAGGGGCCGGTGAATCAAGCCATGGCACGCAGCATCAGCTACCGCGAGGCGATCAACGAGGCGCTGGCCCAGGAAATGGAGCGCGACCCCGCCGTCGTGGTGCTCGGCGAGGACAACGCCGGCGGCGCCGGCGCGCCCGGCGAGGACGACGCGTGGGGCGGGGTCCTCGGCGTGACGAAGGGGCTCTATCACCGCTTTCCCGACCGGGTGCTCGACACCCCGATCTCCGAATCCGCCTTCATCGGCGCGGCGGTCGGGGCGGCGACCCGGGGGCTACGCCCAGTCGCCGAGCTCATGTTCATCGACTTCATGGGCGTCTGCTTCGACCAGATCTTCAATCAGGCGGCGAAGTTCCGCTACATGTTCGGCGGCAAGGCGGTCACGCCGGTCGTCATCCGCGCCATGTACGGGGCCGGGCTGCGCGCGGCCGCGCAGCACTCGCAGGCGATGTACCCGGTGTTCACGTCCGTGCCGGGCCTCAAGGTCGTCCTCCCCTCCTCCGCGTACGAGGCGAAAGGGCTGATGATCCAGGCCATCCGGGACGACGACCCGGTCATCTTCTGCGAGCACAAGGCCATGTACGACACCGTCGGCGAGGTCCCCCAGGAGAGCTACACCATCCCCTTCGGCGAGGCCAATGTCGTACGGGAGGGCGGGGACGCCACCGTCGTCGCGCTCGGCCGCATGGTGTCCGTCGCCGAGGAGGCGGCCGACGAGCTGGCGCAGGCGGGCGTGCAGTGCGAGATCGTCGACCCGCGGACGACGAGCCCGCTGGACGCCGACACGATTCTGGAGAGCGTCGAGCAGACCGGGCGGCTGGTGGTCGTAGACGAGGCCGGGCCGCGCTGCGGGCTCGCGGCCGACATCTCCGCGCTCGTCGCGCGCGAAGCCTTCGGGGCGCTGCAGGCGCCGATCGGGACGGTGACCGCGCCGCATACGCCGGTGCCGTTCAGCCCGTCGCTCGAAGACCTCTATATCCCGGACGCGCAGCAGGTGGCCGCGGCCGTCAAGTCCGTGGTGGATTGGAAGCGTTGATGAGCGACGAACGTATTGGGCGGGTCGCGATGCCCAAGTGGGGCCTGTCCATGAAGACCGGGAAGATCACCGAATGGATCGCGGCCGAGGGCGACGAGGTCGAGGAGGGCGACGACCTCGCGGAGATCGACACGGACAAGATCGCGGGGACGCTGGAGGCGAGCGAGGGAGGCGTACTGCGGCGGATCGTCGCCGAGGCGGGGACGGACGCGCCGGTCGGGTGCACCATTGCGGTAGTGGCCCCGGCGGAGGTCCCGGACGCGGAGATCGACGCGGTCGTGGCCGAGGCGCGCGAGCAGCTCGCCCGGGGCGTACCGGAGGAGGACGACGGCCCGCGCACGGAGACGGCCGAGGTCGGTGGGAGAGCGATCTCGTACGCGTCCCTGGGCGACGGCGACGAGGTCGTCGTCCTGGTGCACGGCTACGGCGGTGACAAGAACTCCTGGCTGTTCGTCCAGGAGCCGCTGGCCGCCGGCCGTACTGTGCACGCCCTCGACCTCCCCGGGCACGGCGCCTCGGCCAAGGACGTCGGGGACGGCAGCCTGGAGTTCCTCGCCGATACGGTGCTGGGCTTCCTCGACGCGGTGGGTGCCCGTAGCGCCCACCTCGTCGGGCACTCCCTCGGCGGCGCCGTCGTGACGGCCGCGGCGGCGCGCGCGCCGGGGCGCGTCCGGTCGCTCACGCTCGTATCCCCGGCGGGTTACGGGCCCGAGGCGGACGCGGACTACCTGCGCGGTTTTGCGGCGGCCGGGACTCGCCGCGAGCTGAAGCCGCAGCTGCTGAAGCTCTTCGCGGACGAGAGCCAGGTGAACCGGCAGCTGGTGGACGATCTGCTGAAGTACAAGCGGCTCGACGGCGTCGACGCGGCGCTGGCGGCGCTGCTGCGGACGCTGCTGGGGGAGGACGGCCGCCCGGCGCTGGACGTCACCGGGCTGCTGGGGGTGACCCCGGTGGCGGCCGTATGGGGCGCGCAGGACCGGATCATCCCGCCGTCGAACGCGGCCTCGCTGCGGGCGGCGGGAGCCGGGGTGCGGGTGGTCGAGGGCGCGGGGCATATGGCGCACATGGAGGCACCGGCGGCAGTGGTGGCTGCGGTGGAGGAGGCGCTGAAGGGGTCGTAGGGGAACGGGTGTCGGCACGGCCGGGAGGGGCGCCCGGCCGTGCCGGCGCCCGGCCTTCACAGGACCGCCCGCCCGGCGGAAGATGAACGGACGGCCGCCCTCCCGGCGGCCGGCCACAACCAACTCCCCAGAGCCGAACACCGGGAGCAAGGCGTGCGCAACCCTCCCCTCGACAGCGCCCGACCCCCCGCGGGTACGGACCCGCGCACCTACGCGCGCCTGCTCGCGGGCGTGCACGACGCCGTACTCGAAGGCGAGCGGCCACCCGCGCCCCCGCGCCCGGTCATCGCCGAGTCCTGGCACCGGCTGATGAGCCACGGCCTCAACGCCGACGTGGGCGCGAGCGCCGGGCTGCTGCCGGTGGACGAGGTGGAGCGGGAGCGGCAGAGCTCCGGGCTGTCCGCCGTGCTGGATACGTTGCGCGAGGGCCTGCTCGGGATCGCGGACGCCGCGCTGCAGATCATGATCGTCACCGATCCGCACGGGCATGTGCTGTGGCGCGGCGGCAGCCGTGCGGTGCTCAACAAGGCGTACGGCCTCGGCTTCGTCGAGGGCGCCAACTGGTCCGAGGACCACGTCGGCACGAACGCCATCGGCACCACCCTCATCACCGGGCGTCCCACCCAGGTGCACTCGGCGGAACACTTCGTCCGCACCCACCACGCCTGGACCTGCGCGGGCGCCCCCGTGCACGCCGCCCGCGACGGCCGGCTGCTCGGCGTGGTCGACGTCAGCGGTCCGGCCGCCACCGTGCACCCCAGCACGCTCGGCTTGGTCAACGCAGTCGCCAAGCTCGCCGAGTCCGAGCTGCGCACGGAACACGCGAAGGACCTGGACCGGCTGCGCGCCATCGCCGCACCGCTGCTCGCGCGGCTCACCGGGCGAGCGGTGGTGACGGACCCGTACGGCTGGGTGGCGGCCGTCTCCGGGATGCCGCCCGCGGACCGGATCCTGCTGCCCGCGAGGGTCGGCGAACACGGCAACTGGCTCCCGGGCCTCGGCCAGTGCACCTTCGAGCCGCTGCCCGGCGGCTGGCTGATCCGCCCCGCGGAGACCGACGTGTCGCTGCCGACGCGAGTACTGCTCGACGTCCGCCGCCCACGCAACGCCTCCGTGACGGTCATCGGCGCCAGCGGCACCTGGACCCACGAACTCAGCCCGCGGCACGCCGAATTGCTCCTCCTCCTGGCCGCCCACCCGGACGGCCGCAGCGCGGCGGGCCTCGCCGCCGACCTCTTCGGCGACGCGGAGCGGACGGTGACGGTACGGGCCGAGGTGTCCCGGCTGCGCCGACGGCTCGGCGGGGTGCTGCAGCACCGGCCGTACCGCTTCGCGGACGGCCTGGAGGTGGAGGTGGCGCGGCCGGCGGATCCGACCGAGCTGCTGCCGCACTCGTCCGCGCCGGCGGTGGCGCGGATGCGGTGGGGCTGAGATGTCAGTGGCGGGTGCAAGACTCGGTCGGCATGGGCGACGAAAAGATTGAGCTGCGCGATGTGATCGAGTCCGACCTGGAGATCTTTCTACGGCATGAGCACGACCCGGAGAATGTGAAGCGCTCACATTTCAAGCCGCGGGACCGCGACCACTTCATGACGCACTGGCACACGAAGGTGCTGGGCGTCCCGGGCAACTTCGTGCAGACGGCGCTGGCCGACGGCGAGGTCGCGGGCGGCGCGGTGGCGTGGACGCAGGACGGGCAGCGCTTCCTGGGGTATGTCTTCGGCCGCGAATTCTGGGGCCGGGGGATCGGCACCCGGACGGTGCGACTCTTCCTGGAACGGGAACAGACCCGCCCGCTGTACGCGGACCCGTACATAGGCAACACGGGCTCGTGGAAGCTGCTGGAGCGGCTCGGCTTCGAGCGGGAGGGGACGGAGGCGTACGGCGAGGACGAGCACGTGATGTACGTGCTGCGCTGAGCTGACCGCGCCCGCTACAGCTCGATCCCGTACGCCCGCATCTTCCGGTAGATGGTGGTCCGCGAGATCCCCAACTCCTGCGCGGCAAGCAACTTATTCCCCTCAGCCATGCGCAGCGCCTGCACAAGCGTGTCCCGCTCAGCAGCCTCCCACCCACTGAGCTGCCGCCGCCCATCGGAGTGCGCGGCGGGCGGCAGATCCCGCGCCTCGATGCGATACGTCCGCCGCCCGGCGGCAGCCGCACGGAGCACGCCCTCCAGTTCGGCGACATTGCCGGGCCAGGCCCGGCGCCGCAGCAGGGGGAGCACATCCGGAGCACAGTCGATGTCTCCGCCGGTACGGCGGAGGAGACAGGCGGTGAGGGCGGGGAGATCGGAGAGCCGGTGTCGCAGCGGCGGCACGGTGACGGCTTCGGTGAAGCACCGCAGCAACGCTTCGGGCGCGCAGGCCCCTTGCCCGAGGGTGGCGACCACCCAGGTCCCGCGCTGGACGACGGCGTCGAGGGCACGGGCGACGGCGTCGGCGTGGTCGTCGGACACGGCCTCAAGGTGGCGGAGCGCGAGGGCTCGGCCGGGCCCTGCGGGAGCAGCGCGGATGGCTTCCGCCAGGCCGAGTAGCCCCGTCCGGCCCGCGTCCAAAGCATGACCGGCGCCGACGGACGAGCGAGGCCGCCCCTCAAGCCCGTCCGGCGCTTGAGGCTGCGGTTGGATATGCGGCTCCGCCGCGTGAGCGCCGCCAGGCGCGACAACCCCGGCGGCAGGTGACGCAGCCGCGTCCAGCACCACCGCGGACCACGCCGATCCGGTGAGCTCATGCGCAGCCCGTACCAACGCCAACCGCCCAACCCCCGGCTCGCCCTCAACCAAAAACGGCACCCGCTCACTCGCACACCGCGAAGCGGTCCGCGCGGCGCGACTCCACGCGGGGTCCGCACCAGCGAGGCCGGGCAGCGGCCACGGCCGGTCCGCATCGCCGTCCGGCACCACACCGCGCAGCACCCGCGCACCCCCGACAGCCTCCGCGCCGCCCGCGGCCCCCGCCGCATCCGTATCGAACCCCAACTCCAGCAAATACCCCGCCGTACCCCCAGCCC
>NZ_JAAKZV010000316.1 GCF_011044975.1 Streptomyces coryli
GGGTGAGGGGCGGGTCGTAAGAGCCAGGTCGTCAGGCCTTCGGCGCCGTCTCCGGCTCCTCGCCGTCCGCCGCCTTCGGCGCCCGGACCACGACCTTGCCCGAGGACAGGTCTATCGGGCCGCGCCCCGGATCGGCGTCGCCGACCTGGTCCAGCGCCAGCGCGAGGCGGTTCTTCTCGTCGTTGGTGTGCTTGCGGCCGGGCGCGAAGAGCGTTTCGAGGATGTTGAACACTGCGGCCTCCCCGGCCATGGTGGTACGACGCAGTAACAACGGCCGGGTACGCACGATTGTTCCCCGCCTGCTAGAAAGCGGCCATGACCGCGGACCCCGCCTACGCCCCCGACGCCACCGACTGGCGCATCCTCGACGTCCTCCAGCGCAACGGCCGCGCCGGCTACGCCGAGCTCGCCCGCGCCGTGAACATGTCCGCCAGCGCCGTCACCGAGCGGGTGCGGCGGCTGGAGGAGGCCGGGGTGATCTCCGGTTACGCCGCCGTGGTGGAGCCCGAGCGGATCGGGCTGCCGATCCTGGCCTTCGTGCGGCTGCGCTATCCGAACGGGAACTACAAGCCCTTCTACGACCTCATCGACACGACGCCCGAGATCCTCGAGGCCCACCACGTCACCGGCGAGGACTGCTTCGTGATCAAGGTTGCCGCCCGTTCCATGCGGCACTTGGAGGAGGTCAGCGGCCGTATCGCCACCCTGGGCTCGGTGACCACCAGCGTGGTGTACTCGTCTCCGCTGACGCGACGGGCGTTGCAGGTCTGATGAGGAGGGTGGGGCCAGAGTGAGCGTGATCGAGGTGCTGCGCGGGGACGCGGGGCTCGAAGCGTGGCTGAAGGAGCTGGACGAGCGGACCGCCGCCGGCGACAGCGGCCCGGCACCCGCCCTGCCCGACCCCGTCGACCTCCCCGACCTGCTGCTCGATCTCTGGGTGCCGCACCCGGACGTCGGCGAGCTGGTCGCGCTGCGCGCCCGGCTCGACCGCGAGCCGGAGCTGCGGGCGCTGGTGGAGCAGGGTGCGCGCTCGCTGACGCACCGTATGGGCGAGGTGGAAGGCGGACCCGACGCGCCGCACCTGCCCGCCGAACTCGGCGCCGCCGGGCGCTACTTCCACGTCCTCGTCTACCTGGCCGCACTGCCGGCCGTCCGCGCGTACCACCGGGCGCACGGCGTCCCCGACGACGTATCGCGGCGGACGCTCGCCGACCTCGGCCGGCACATCGGGGTGACCCGCAGGCGTTACGGGGCCGGCGGCCTGGTCCACCCGAACTGGCTGAAGCTGCACTTCAGGGGCGAGATCTACCAGTTGGGGCGGTTGCAGTTCCAGCGCGCCCGGCTCGGCGAGCAGCTCGGCCGCGCGGTCGCCGACGCGGGCGGGCCGGCCGGGCCGGGGGACGCCGTGCTGTCCGTGCACATCCCGGACTTCGCCGGACCGCTCACGCCCGAGGCGTGCGACGCGTCGCTCGAGCAGGCCCGGGCGTTCTTCCCGCGGCACTTCCCCGACGAGCGCTACGCCGTCGCCGTCTGCTACTCCTGGCTGCTCGACGCGCAGCTCCCCGAGCACCTCTCCGAGCGCTCCAACATCGTCCGCTTCCAGCGCCGTTTCCGGCTGCTGGCCAACGACGGGGACGAGCCGAGCGACCGCTCCGCCGTGGAGTTCACCTTCGGGGACCCGGAGCTGCCGCATGCGGAGCTGCCGCGGCGGACGTCGCTGGAGCGGGCCATCGGCGATCACCTGCGGGCGGGTGGGCACTGGTTTGTGGGGCAGGGCTGGTTCGCGCTGTGAGGCGCTGAGGCCCTGCCCGCGTCGACGCCCTGCCCGCGGTGACTCCCTAACCGGCCAGCACCTCCACCAGCCGCGGGCAGAACCCCGCCGCATCGTCGGCGAAGCCCGTGTGCCCGCCCGGGAAGCGCACCGGCTGCAGCCCGAGCTCCTTCGCCAGCGCCTCCGTCGTGCGCTCGCACAGCTCCCCGCCCGAGTCCGCGCCGATCCCGAGCACGATGCGGCAGTCCGCCGCGCGCAGGGCGTCGAGGTCCGGCCGGAAGAGCGTCGTCGGGTACATCTCGTGCGTCATCCCGCGGCGCTCGTCGGCCACGTCCTGCGGCTCCTTCTCCCCGCCGAAGATCATCTCCAGCGCGCCCTCGGGCAGCTGGATGTTCGCCTGCTCCATGAACATCCGCCAGGCGCCGAGGGTGTCCCCGGACTCGTAGACAGAGATCATCTTCTCGGTCCCGGCATGCAGCTCCGCGCGGTCGGGGAGCAGCTCCACCAGCGGCGGCTCATGCGGGATGACGGTGTCCACCAGGTCAGGGCGGGCCTGGACGAGCGCCAGCGCGGTGACCGCACCGCCGCTGGAGCCGAAGACCGTCGCCGGGCCGCCGCCGACGTGCTCCAGCAGCCGGGCGAGGTCGTCGGCGCGCAGCTCCGGAGTGGAGTCCTGCCCCGGGTCGTCGAGCTCGCTGCGGCGGATGCCGCGCGGGTCGGTGGTGAGGACTTGGTATCCGGCGGCGGCGAGCAGATCGGCGAGCGGCGCGAAGGCGCGGGCGTCCATGGGGGAGCCGACGAGGGCGACGAGCGGGCCGGAGCCGCGGAGCTCGTAGTGGAGGCGGGCGCCGGGGACGGAGAGGGCGTCGGTGGTGACGGCGATGTGGTTCATTGGATACTTCCCTACCTGGTGAAGTGTTCTCGGTCGTAGAGGTGACTGACGCCGTGCCGCAGAGTCGTCGCACATGAGCGAAATTTCTCCGGAGGCCGCCACCGGCCCCGACCTGGACCGCGCGCGGGAAGGCGACGACGCCGCCTTCACCCGCCTCGTCGGCCCGCTCCGCCGCGAGCTGCACGCGCACTGCTACCGCATGCTCGGCTCCGCCCACGACGCCGACGACGCGCTGCAGGAGGCGCTGCTACGGGCCTGGCGCGGCCTCGGCGGCTTCGCGGGCCGCAGCTCGCTGCGTTCCTGGCTCTACACCGTCGCCACCCGCACCTGCCTGGACGCCGTCGCCGCCCGCGGCCGCCGGGCGCTGCCGGTGGACCTCGGCCCGGCGAGCGACCGGGCGGTGGCCGTGGACGCGCCGCGTACGGACGTGGCCTGGCTCGGCCCGTATCCCGACGCGGGCCTGGAAGGGCCGGCCGTCCCCGAGGCTCGCTACGAGCAGCGTGAGGCGGTCGAGCTGGCCTTCGTCGCCGCGCTGCAGCATCTGCCCGGCAATCAGCGGGCGGCGCTGGTGCTCTTCGAGGTGCTCGGCTTCTCGGCGGCGGAGATCGCGGAGATGATGGATACGACGGTGACCTCGGTGAACTCCGCGCTGGCGCGGGCCCGCCGGGTCGCGGCGGAGCGCATCCCGGACCGCACGCAGCAGCGGGTGCTGCGGGAGGCCGGCGACGCCCGTACCCGCGAGGTGGTGGCGGGCTATGCCGCCGCCCTGGAGCGCGGCGACGCGGACGCGCTGGTCGCGCTGCTCACCGAGGACGTCACCTGGTCGATGCCGCCGCTGCCGCACTGGTACCACGGTGTGGGGCCGGTCATGGACTTCGCGGTCCAGGTCCCGCTGGGCAGCTGCGGCGAGTGGCGGCACCGGGCGGTGAGCGCGAACGGGCAGCCGGCGGTGGCGTGTTACCTGCGGCCGTACGGCGATACGGGCCCGTACGACGCGTGGTCGATCACGGTGCTGTCGCTGCGCGACGGGCGGATCGCGGAGATCACGTCCTTCCTGGGGCCGGAGCACTTCACGGCTTTCGGGCTGCCGCCGCGGGTGGACTGACGTCCCGGAGGCTGGTCAGTGGTGGGTATCGGCGCGATGCTCAGGGCACGCCTCACCCACCAGGGGGACCGCCATGAAAGCCATCGCCCAGGACCCGTACGGCACGTCCGACGGCCTGGAGTTACGGGAGATCGACCGGCCCGAGCCCCGCGACCGCGAGGTGCTGATCCGGGTGCGCGCCGCCGGGGTGGACCCGAGCGTGCTGCACCTGATGACGGGCAAGCCCTACATCGCGCGCATCGCGCTGGGACTGCGCAAGCCGAAGAACCCGGTGCGCGGCTGGGACGTGGCCGGGGTGGTCGAGAAGGCCGGTGCGAAGGCCGCGGACTTCAAGCCGGGTGACGAGGTCTTCGGCAGCGGCGACGGCTCGTTCGCCGAGTACACCCGCGCCCGCGCCGACAAGCTGGCGCCCAAGCCCGCCAACCTCACCTTCGCGCAGGCCGCGGCCCTCCCGGTGTCGGGCGTCACCGCCCACCAGGCCCTCAGCGGCAAGGCCCGCCCGAAACCGGGGCAGCGGGTCCTCGTCATCGGCGCCTCCGGTGGCATCGGGTCGTACGCCATCCAGCTCGCCGTCTCGTACGAAGCCGAGGTCACCGCCGTCTGCGGCCCCGGCGCGGCGGACTTCGTCCGGTCGCTGGGCGCCGCGGACGTCCTCGACTACACCAGCCAGGAGATCACCGACAGCAAGCACCGCTTCGACATCATCCTCGACGCCGCGGGCAACCGCCCGCTGCCCCTGCTGCGCCGCGCACTCGCCCCGAAGGGCGTGCTGGTGATGGCCGGGGGCGAGGGCGGCGGCGACTGGTTCGGCGGCATGGGCCGCCAGCTCCGCGGCTACGCCCTCTCGCCCTTCGCCGGCCAGACCCTGAGCAGCCTGATCGCGAAGGTACGCCACGAGGACCTGCTGACCCTCAAGCGCCTGGCCGAGGCCGGCACGATCACGCCGGCGATCGACCGCACGTATCCCCTGGCGGAGGCCGTGGCCGCGATCCGGCATCTGGAGACGGGGCATCCGCGGGGGAAGCTCGTGGTGACTGTGTGAACGGGTGACGTGCGGTTGGGATGGACATCGGTCGCGTCGGGTTCGGGGATTCGGTCGCGCTCGAAAATCGAACACACGTATGATGTGGAGCTGTGAGCGACTACGAGTTTCCCGAGGAGCTGCTGCGGGCGAAGAAGGAATGGTTCGCCCTGGAGCGGCAGTTGGACGAGCTTCCGCTACGGCCGTGGACGGACAGCGAGGGGGTCGAGCACCGCACGGGGCGGGGCTGGACGCCCGATACGGCACGGCAGGAGATGGCGCTGCGGAAGCGGTTCCGCGAGCTGTCGATCGAGATCTCCATCCATCCGTACTGGGAGACGCTCAGCGGCGGGACAGTCGCCGCGCGCATGGCGCTTCGTGAGGCGGCGCTGGCGGAGATCGCGGAGGGGGGTGAGGGCCGGGGCGGTGCGGGGGAGCGTCCCGGCCCTGATGAGTGGGCGGCGGCGGTGCCTGAGCTGGCGGGGCCCGTGCTGGCGGGGCCGGTGCCGGCGGTGGCTGTGCCGGCGGTGAGGGCCGGCAATCCGTAGCAGCAGGTCACGTTGATCGGCGGGTGCGTGCGGCGGCCGGTGTGGCAGGCTCGTTGACATGTCTTCCGCATCGGTGCGCCGCGCCTTCCCCGCCCCCAAGGACGACCGGTTCTTCGAGGATTACGAGCCGGGCGCCGTCTACGAGTTCGGCAGCGTCAAGGTGACGGAGGAGGAGATCCTCGAGTTCGCGCGGCGCTTCGATCCGCAGATCTTCCACACCGATCCCGAGGCGGCGGCGAACGGCCCGTACGGCGGGCTGATCGCCAGCGGCTGGCACACGTCGGCGCTGTTCATGCGGCTGTACGCCGAGCACTTCCTCTCCGATGTCTCCAGCCTCGGCAGCCCGGGTGTCGATCAGCTGCGGTGGCGGCAGCCCGTACGGCCAGGGGACACGCTGCGGCTGCGGGTGGAGATCCTGGAGGCCCGTACGTCGAAGTCGAAGCCGGACCGCGGGATCGCGCGGATCCGGAGCGAGGTGCTGAACCAGGACGATGAGGTGGTGATGGACGTGACCGCCGCGAATCTGCTGCTGCGGCGGCATCCCGGGGCGCCGACGTCCGAAGAGGCCCCGACGTCTGAGGAGGCCCCGACGCCTGAAGAGACCCCCGATGCCTAAGGAACTCCAGATCACCGCCAGCGCCGCCGGCCACCCGGCCGCGCTCCTCGACCTGCCCTGGCAACTGCCCCTGGAGGACTGGCCGGACGAGCACCTGGTCAACCTGCCCCGCGGCATCTCGCGGCACGTCGTGCGCTTCGCCCGCGCCGGCGGCGAGGTGTACGCGGTGAAGGAGATCGGCGAGTGGGCGGCGGAGCGCGAGTACGGGCTGCTGCGCGACCTCGACCGGCTGGGCGTGCCCTCGGTCGATCCGGTGGCGGTGGTCACCGGGCGCACGGACCCTGCGGGTGCGGAGGACCTGGAGCCGGTGCTGGTCACGCGGCTGCTGCAGGGGTCGATGCCGTACCGGGCGATGTTCGAGACGACGATGCGGCCGTCGACCATACAGCGGCTGCTGGACGCCCTCGCCGTGCTGCTGGTGCGGCTGCACCTGGCGGGCTTCGCCTGGGGCGACTGCTCGCTGTCCAACACCCTCTTCCGGCGGGACGCGGGGGCGTACGCCGCGTATCTGGTGGACGCGGAGACGGGTTCGCTGCGGCCGCGGCTGAGCAACGGCCAGCGGGAGTACGACCTCGAGGTCGCCCGTATGAACATCGCCGGCGAGCTGATGGACCTGGAGGCGGGCGGCTCGCTGCACCCGTCGGTGGACCCGATCCGGTCGGGCCAGGAGATCGTCACCCGGTACGGGGAGTTGTGGCACGAGCTGACCCGGACCTCCGTCTATCCGGTCGAGAAACGCCACTACATCGACCGGCGGATCCGGCGGCTGAACGAGCTCGGCTTCGACGTCGCCGAGATGCAGATCCAGCGCTCGCCGGAGGGCGACGCGGTCACCTTCCTCCCCAAGGTCGTGGACGCCGGCCACCACCAGCGCCAACTGCTGCGGCTGACCGGCCTGGACACGGAGGAGAACCAGGCGCGGAGTCTCCTCAACGACCTGGAGACGTGGATGACGAGCCAGGAGGATTACGCGCCCGGGGATCCGCTCGGGGCGCGGCCCGAGGTGCTGGCGCACCGCTGGGTGCGGGACGTCTTCCGGCCGACGGTGCGGCTGGTGCCGCTGGAGTCGCGGGGGGAGATGGATCCGTCGCAGATCTATCACGAGCTGCTGGAACACCGGTGGTACATGTCGGAGGCGGCGGACCGGGATGTGGGGATGGAGGCGGCCGCGGCGGATTATGTGCGGACGGTGCTGGCGCGATGAGTTTTGGGCGGGGGCTGGGTCTACCGGGGTGACTGTTTGGTTGATGAGTCGCTGAGTCGCTGAGTTGTTGAGTCGTGAGGAGAAGGTGCGATGGGTACGCAGCCGCAGGTCCGGATCAAGGGCTTCGACCACCTGGTGCTGAACGTGGGGGACGTCGAGCGGGCCCTGGACTTCTACTGCGGCACGCTGGGCCTCGGCCCGGTCCGGGTGGAGGAATGGCGCGCGGGCAAGGTGCCCTTCCCCTCCGCGCGGATCAACGCGGAGACGATCATCGATTTCTTCAGCCGCCCGCGCACGGAGTCGAACGTGGACCACATCTGCCTGGTCGTCGAGCCGCTGGACTGGCAGCAGGTCGTCGACTCCGGCGCCTTCGACGTACTGGAGGGTCCGGTGGGCCGGTTCGGCGCCCGCGGCGAGGCGCAGTCGATCTACGTGAAGGACCCGGACGGGAACGTGGTCGAGCTGCGCTGGTACCCGCAGGACGCAGCGCACTGACGCTTCCGCCGACCGCCGGGGCGCGCCCGTGTGTTCGCCCGTACGCGCCCCGCCGGTCACTTCCGCCACACCTTGGCGTCTGACACTCTCCAGGAATCGTCAACTCGACTTCTGGAGCCGCCGGATGACTGATCCCGCTACGTCCTCCACGCCCTCGGTCCGCCGCTCGCGCCGCAGCCTGCTCGGCGCCGCCGCGGCCACCGCGCTCGCCCTCCCGCTGGCGAACGCCGCCCCCTCCTCCGCCGCTTC
>NZ_JAAKZV010000317.1 GCF_011044975.1 Streptomyces coryli
GCGTTGTTGCGGTCGGCGTCGTCGCCGGGGCTGAAGAGCAGCGCGCCCGTGCAGACCACCGCGACCACCGCGGCCGCCGCGAGCGCCAGCACCGCGGGGCGGCGGCGGGTGGCGGGGCGGTCGCGGTCGTCGCGGACGTCGTCCGGGTGGGCCCAGGCGGCGTGGTCGTCGCGCTCCGGGTCGTAGCCGCGATCGGGGCCGGGGCCGCCGCCGTGCCCGGCGCCGCCGCCGTGCCCCGCCTCCGGGCCGAAGAGCCCGAGATCCGCGGGAGTCGGCGTGCTCGGCTCGTACGCGGAGACCGGCACCGGCAGATTCGCCGTCTCCGCCGGGTCCCGCAGCGGCTGGGTCGGGGGCTGCATCACGTACGGGCGGATCAGCTGCGGGTCCCCGCGCTCGGCGCCCGCCCCGGCCGCCCGTCTCTCCGGCGGGCAGTGGCACGACGGCGCCCCGTGGGCCGTGTGCGGCGCTCCGCATCTGGAGCATGCCTGTCGTTCCACCGGACCGTCCCTCTCGTTCGAATGGAGCGATTATGCAGACGCCCGGAGCGGCTGCCCACCGCCCCCCGGTCGTCTCGGCAGGCCGGATCCGGGTAATCAGGCGAATATGGGTGCAATACGCATCGCCAGTAGGACGTGAACGTAGGGAGCCCGGCCATGGCGCCTGACCCGGACGTCGAGCCGCCGACACCCGAACGGCCCACCGCCGCGACCGCCCCCGCCGGGCCCGCCGAGGACCTCCCGCGCCGCACCATCCTGCTCTCGATGGGCGCCCTGCTCAGCGGCATGCTGCTGGCCGCCCTCGACCAGACCATCGTCGCCACCGCGCTCCCGACGATCGTCAGCGACCTCGGAGGCATGAAGCACCTGTCCTGGGTCGTCACCGCGTACATGCTCGCGGCCACCGCCGGCACCCCGCTGTGGGGCAAGCTCGGCGACCAGTACGGGCGCAAGAAGCTCTTCCAGACGGCGATCGCCATCTTCCTCGTCGGCTCCGCGCTCTGCGGCATCGCGCAGAACATGCCGCAGCTGATCGGCTTCCGCGCCCTGCAAGGCCTCGGCGGCGGTGGCCTGATGGTGCTGACGATGGCGATCGTCGGCGACATCGTGCCGCCCCGCGACCGCGGCCGCTACCAGGGCCTCTTCGGCGCCGTCTTCGGCGCCACCAGCGTCCTCGGGCCGCTCCTCGGCGGCCTGTTCACCGAGCACCTCAACTGGCGCTGGGTCTTCTACATCAACCTCCCCATCGGGGTGGTCGCGCTCGCGATCATCGCCGCCGTGCTGCACATCCCCAAGCGCAGCAACCCGCACCGCATCGACTACCTCGGCACCCTCCTCATCGCCTCGGTGGCCACCTGCCTCGTCCTGCTGACCTCGCTGGGCGGCAGCACCTGGGGCTGGTCGTCGAAGCAGATCATCGGCCTCGCGGTGCTCGGCGCGGTGCTGCTCGCCGCGTTCATCTGGGCCGAGACCAAGGCGGCCGAGCCGGTCATCCCGCTGAAGCTCTTCCGGCTGCGCACCTTCACCCTGTGCTCGGTGATCGGCTTTATCGTCGGCTTCGCGATGTTCGGGGCGATGACGTATCTGCCGACCTTCCTCCAGGTCGTACGGGGTGTGTCGCCGACGATGTCCGGCGTGCACATGCTGCCGATGGTGGCCGGCGTGCTCATCGCCTCCACCGGATCCGGGCAGCTCATCTCCCGTACCGGCCGGTGGAAGGTCTTCCCGGTCCTCGGCACCGCGATCACCGCGATCGGCCTGCTCCTGCTGCACCGGCTGACGGAGACGACCAGCACCTGGGAGATGAGCGCCTACTTCTTCGTCTTCGGCTTCGGGCTCGGCCTGGTGATGCAGGTGCTGGTGCTCGCCGTGCAGAACGCCGTCGGCTACGAGGACCTCGGCGTCGCCACCTCGGGCGCCACCTTCTTCCGCTCCATCGGCGCGTCCTTCGGCGTCGCCGTCTTCGGCACCATCTTCACCAACCGGCTCGCCGACAAGCTCACCGCGGCGCTGGGCGGCAAGCTGCCGGAGGGCACGGACGTAGCGAATCTGGAGGCCGACCCGCGGGCGATCGCCCAGCTGCCGCCGGAGGTGCGGGTCGAGGCGCTGCACGCGTACTCGACGTCGATCACGGATGTGTTCCTGTACGCCGTGCCGGTCGTCGCGCTGGCCTTCGTCGTCTCCTGGTTCATCAAGGAGCAGCCGCTGCGCGGCACCGTCACCGTGCCGGACGCGAGCGAGACCGTGGCCACCAACCCGGTCGAGCGCAGCTCCCGCGACGAGGTGGCCCGCGCGCTCACCCAGCTGTCCACGCTGGAGGGCCGCCGCGACATCTACCGCGACATCACCGCCCGCGCGGGCCTCGACCTGAAGCCCGCCGCGAGCTGGCTGCTGCTGCGCATGCACCGCTACGG
The DNA here is from genome assembly GCF_011044975.1 of Streptomyces coryli. Classification (GTDB taxonomy): domain Bacteria; phylum Actinomycetota; class Actinomycetes; order Streptomycetales; family Streptomycetaceae; genus Streptomyces; species Streptomyces coryli. Next base: position 2,411 of record NZ_JAAKZV010000317.1, read on the forward strand.
CTCCGCGGAGCCGGCGATGCTCGCACAGCGCGCCAACGTACCCATGGGCATCGTCAACGCGGCGGCCCGGCAGGTCGAGGAGCGCGGCCTCGGCCGCCGGGACGGGCTGCCGCTCGTCCTGACGCCGGCCGGCGCCGTGCTCGCCGACAAGCTGTCACGGGCGCGCGAGGAGTCCCTCGCCGAGCTGCTCGGCGACTGGTGGACGAAGGACCGGCCGCGCGATCTCACCGACCTGGTGGCCGAGTTGAGCGGCGAGCTGTCCGGGTCGGACGCGGAGATGCCGTACGAGGAGCATCCGCGCCGCACGCCGGTGCCGGACCTGGACGACGACCACGCGACGGAACACCGCGGCGACTACCGCCCCGGGTGAGGCGTCAGCCCTCCTTGGGCCCGGTCTGCTGGATCACCTCGAACGACCAGACGTCGGAGCCCGTGGCCGCCGGCCGCTGCCCGCCGCCGTGCCCCGCACCCATGCCCTTCATCCAGGCCTGGAAGGACTCCTCGTCCTTCCACCGGGTGTAGACGAGGTACTTGTCGGTGCCCTCGAGCGGCCGCAGCAGCTCGAACCACTCGAACCCGTCGGACGACTCGACGGCACCGGCCCGCGAGGCGAACCGCTGCTCGAGGGTCTCCCGCTGCTCTTCCGGGACGGTGAGTGCATTGATCTTCACGATGCTCATGGCTCAATGATGCCTCCCGGCTCCGCGGCGGTTTCGGTCCCCCCTATCGCCCGTGTGTGCGCGGTGCCACGCTGAGTGAGGCACCCCCGGAAAGGCGGCGATGGCGATGGCCGGGCAGCTGCGGGTGGGGAATCTGCCGTCGCGGCAGACGCGGATCGTCGGGCGGGGCGAGGAGCTGGCCCGGCTGGAGCCGATGTGCCGGCAGCGGCCGCTGGTGACGGTCACGGGGGTCGGCGGCGTCGGCAAGACGTGTCTGGCGCTGCACGCGGCGGCCGCGGCACAGCCCGGGTTCCAGGACGGGGTGTGGTGGGTGGAGTTGTCGGGACTGCACGACGGCTCGCTGCTGGCGCACGTGATCGCCGAGGCGCTGCCGCTGGCGGACCATACGACCCTTCCCATGATCGAGGTCCTGGGCGACTATCTGGCCGAGCGGAAGCTGCTGCTGGTGCTGGACACGTGCGAGCACCTGACGGACGCGTGCGCGTTCACCGTGGAGCTGCTGCTGCGGTCGGCGCCGGGGCTGCGGGTGCTGACGACGAGCCGGCGTCCGCTGGGGATGCTGCCGGAGGAGGTGCTGCAGCTGGAGCCGCTGCCGGTGCCGCAACCGGGCGACGCGTCGGCGGACGCGGTGGTGCTGCTGGCCGAGCGGGCGGCCGCGGTGGTGCCCGGTTTCGCGGTGACGGAGGCCAACCGGGCGGAGCTGACCCGGCTTTGCCGTCGTTTGGAGGGGCTGCCGCTGGCCATCGAGCTGGCCGCGGCGAGGCTGCGGGAATGGCCGGTGAAGGAGCTGGCCGAGCGGCTGGAGGACCGGTTCGCGGCGCTGGGCAACGCGGACTCGGTGGTGCTGGGCGCCGATCCGCCGTGGCACCAGGCGCTGCGTACCGCGATCGGGTGGAGCCACCAGCTGTGCTCCCCGGCCGAGCGGCTGCTGTGGGCCAGGTTGTCGGTCTTCGCCGGCGACTTCGATGCCGAGTCCGCGCGGCAGGTGTGTGTCGATACCTACCTTGCCGTGGAGCGCATCGAGGGCCTGCTGGCCGGTCTGGTGGACAAATCGATTGTCACCTGGGCCCCGACCGGCGGTGGCGAGCGGTACCACATGCTGGACACCATCCGCGAGTACGGCGTCGGCTGGCTGCGCCGCCTCGGCGAGGAGGGCGAACTGCGCCGCCGCCACTGGCGTTACTACCAGGCGATGGCCTGCCGGGCGGAGGCCGCCTGGATCGGGCCGGATCAGATCGACTGGTACGACCGGATGGTCGCGGAGCACGAAAACCTGCGTGCCGCGCTGGACTTCTGCCTCGACGAACAGGACGGGCACAGCGCGCTGGACATGGGCGGGACGCTGTGGTTCTTCTGGTACGCCTGCGGCTTCGCCAAGGAGGGACAGCACTATCTGGACCGGGCCTTCGAACTCGGCACCGGCCCCGGACCGGTGCGCGCCATGGCCCTGTGGGCCCAAGGCGTCGCGGCGTTCGGCCAGGGCGACAAGGAGGCCAGCCTCCGCCTCGCCATCGCCTTCCGGGAGGCCGTGGCCGGCGAAACCGATGAAACCGCCGCTGTCGCCGCCGCCTTCCTGGAGGGCGGCGCTCTTACCCTGAACGGCCGGCAGGAACAGGCCGCCGAACAGCTCGACCGGGCCCTGGCCACCCGGCCGAGCGGCGGACGCTTTCGCGCGGCGTGGGTCCTGGCGGGCATCGCGCGGGGGTTCGCCCAGGTCAACCTCGGCCGGCTCGCCGAAGCCGCGACGGTCGCCGAGGATGTGCGCGCCGAATGCTCCCGGCACGGTGAAACCTGGGTCCGCGCCTACGGCGATTACCTGCGCGCCCTCGCCGAGCTGGGACTTGGGCAGGTCGCGGAGGCCGCGGCCGGTGCCCGTGCCGCCCTCGACGGCAAGCGCCGCCTCCACGACAGCCTCGGCTGCGCCCTTGCCATCGACTTGCTCGCCTCCGCCGCCGTCGCCGTCGGGCGCGCCGAGCAGGCGGCCCGGCTCCTCGGCATCTCCTGGCGGATCTGGCACACCGTCGGCACCCCCCAGATGGGCTCGCCCCATCTCATCGCCGCCCGCAAGGCGTGCGAGGACCAGGCCCGCCGCCTCATCGGCGACGGCGCCTACCGGACCGCCTTCAGCATCGGTTACGACACCGACCCCGACGCCGGCATCGCCTACGCCCTCGACCATGCCGTCGGGCCGCACCAGCACCGGTGATGCCTGCCGGGTGTGCGCTCGGTCCGGCCAATTCGGGTCAGACGTCAGGTATAGGCATGATGGACTGCGTCTGACCCTAAGGAGCTGTACGGTCGGGCACACAGGGATATACGAGGAGTAACGGGGCGTGGCGGACACGGAGAGGTGTGGGGCGGGGCACTCCGCTGCGGGGCTCGGTACGCGCAGTGTGCTGGCGCTCGGCGCGTTGTGGGTGCTGGCCGGCGTGCTGGCGGCGCGGCTTGCGGCCGAGGTGCTGCGGACCCCGCAGGAGGAGCGGCTCGCCGACCTCGATGCGTGGATCGGCCCGAACGGCGTGCTGCGGCACCGGGGTTCGGTCTACGACGACGGTGCCTTCACCGGTACGCCGTTCAACGGACTCGTCCTCAAGCCGCTCACCCGCGCCGCCGAGCAAGGCCTCGGCCTCGTCTGGACCTTCGGGACGCTGCTGCTCGTCGTAGGGCTCGGGGTGCTCGCCGCACGGGCGCTGCCGGAGCCGGTCACCCGGCGGACACGGCTGCTCGCCGCGCCGGTGGCGGTCAGTCTGATCGCGCTGTCGGTGCCGGTGCGGGAGACGTTCACGCTCGGCCAGACCAGCCTGCTGCCGGTGCTGCTGGCGCTCGGCGGCTGGTGGCTCGCGTGGCGCGGGCGGGCCGGCGGCGCCGCGCTGATCGGGCTCGCGGCGGCGCTGCAGCCCGCGGTGCTGCTGTTCGCGCCGGTGCTGTGGCTCACCGGGCGGCGCTCCGCCGCGTATTACGCGGGCGGCACCTTCGCCGCCGCCACCGCGGCCGCGTGGGTGGCGATGCCGGCCGACTCCTGGGCGTACTGGGTGCACCACATCGCGGGTGCCGGTCTCGGCGAGCCGATGGACAGCGCGGCGAACCAGTCGCTGCACGGCGCGCTGCTGCGGCTCGGGCTCACCGGGCCGCTGGAGATCGCGGTGTTCCTGGTGCTGGCCGCGGGGGTCGGGTATTTCGCGGTGCGGCGGGCGGTGTTCTACGCGCGCGACGGGCAGCTGCTGCTGGCCGCGGCGATCGCCGGGTGCGGGGCGATCGCGATCGCTCCGGCTGCTTGGCAGCATGAGCAGCTGTGGCTGCTGCTCGCGGTCGTGGGACGGACCGGGGCGCGGACGCGGGACCGTTATGTGTGGCCCGTTTTTGCCGTGCTGGTCATCACCTTCGACGGCAAGGACCTGGTGCCGAATCTGGCGTGGTTGTCCTTCGTCAGCGACAACATCGTCCTCATCGGCGCGCTGCTGGCGGCGACCGCGGTGCCGTTCCTGTCCCGTACGGCCGATGCCTGGGCGAAGCCGGCGCCGACCGGGCTGCTCGACCGGCCGAACATCCTGCTCGAGCTGCTGCTGATCCGGATCGGCTACCGGCTGTACTCGTACGTCCGCAGCTTCGCGCCCGACGGACGGGAGCTCGCCGAGGGGCACGGCGATCAGATCCTGGCGATCGAGCGCTTCCTGCACATCGACATGGAGTACTGGCTCAACCACAAGGTCGCGTCGATCGGCTGGCTCGAAGCGTCGATGAACTTCTACTACGCCTCCTTCCACTTCCTGGTGCCGCTGTCGATCCTGGGCTGGCTTTACGCGACCCGGCCCGCCGCGTACCGCAAGTGGCGCGCCTCGCTGGCCTTCGCGACGCTGTTCGCGCTGATCGGCTTCTGGGCGTATCCGCTGGCCCCGCCGCGGCTGATGCCGGGGCTCGGGTATATCGACACCGCCAATGGGCCGCAGGACTTCGACGATCCGAAGTTCGGGATGCTGACGGGGGTCTCGAACCAGTACGCGGCGATGCCGTCGCTGCATGTCGGGTGGTCGCTGTGGTGTGCGCTGGTGCTGTGGCGGCTGGCGCCGTATGCGTGGCTGCGGTGGGCGGGGTTCGCGTATCCGGCGCTGACGACGCTGGTCATCATGGGGACGGCGAACCACTATCTGCTGGATGCGGCGGGCGGCGCGGTGGTTGTCGCGGCCGGGATCTTCGCGGGGCGGGGGCTGCAGCGGGCGCTGGCGCTCAGCGCGCTCACGCGTGCAGCTTCAGGCCCTTCGTCGTCCGGTCCACCTGATTCCTCGGGCCGTACAGCGCCAGACCGACCAGATTCAGCTCGGCAGCCGGAACGGGCTTGACCGCGGCGCGGTTGTCGTCGTCGTTGTCGGTGGCGAAGATCTCCTCGGTGTAGATGCCGGTGTGGAGGCCGCGCTTGAGGGCGCGCTCGCGGGTGCGCTGCAGCTCCGCTGCGTCGGCCGCGTAGACCAGGACGGGCTCGCGGGCGAGCGCCAGGTAGGCGTTGCCGTCGGCGTCCTCGTACGGCTTCTCGCCCATGACGGTGTCGGTGGCGTGGGCGACGCCGGTGGCGAGGAAGGCGGTCACGTTCAGCTTCTGCCAGGTGGCCAGGTCGTCGCGGACGACGATGGCGAACTTCGTGTCGAATCGCATGTCCTGCAGCCTGCCGGTGCGGGTGGCCGCCGGTCTTGAACGCTCGTGCGCAGCGCCCTGGCGGGCAGCCTGTTCGGCTCTTCCCGCCCACC
>NZ_JAAKZV010000318.1 GCF_011044975.1 Streptomyces coryli
CACTCGGGGGTGTGGTGGTGGGAGCGACGCAGATCCATGGTGCTGGACGCGTCGCTGGCGGCGGTGTCCGCCGCCGAGTGCGGGGCGGAGGGGGTCAAGTTCGCCTGGGAGGCGGGCCTGCCCGTTGCCGTCGGCGTGGTGTTCGGCGTGCTGGCAGGTGCCGTGCTGCTGCTGCGGCGGCGGTGGCCGATCGCGGTGGTGCTGGTCGCGATCGCGATCACGCCGGCCGAGATGGGTTTCCTGCTGTCGGTCGTCGGGCTCTACACCCTGGCCGCCTCAGAAGTGCCGCGGCGGATCACGGGCGTGCTGGCCGCGATGTCGGTGGCGGGCCTGCTGATCGTGACCTTCCTGCGGATGCACCACGAGATGAACGCGAACACCGGGCACGCCGAGGTGTGGCTGGTCTCGCTCGTCGCCGTGCTGATGTCGCTCGGGATCACCGGGCCGCCGGTGCTGCTCGGCCTCTACGTCGGCGCCCGGCGCCGGCTCGTCGAGTCGCTGCGCGAGCGCGCCGCGGGCCTGGAGCGGGAGCTGTCGCTGCTCGCGGACCGGGCGGAGGAGCGGGCCGAGTGGGCGCGGGGCGAGGAACGGACCCGTATCGCGCGGGACATGCACGACGTCGTGGCGCACCGGGTGAGCCTGATGGTGGTGCACGCGGCCGCGCTCGAGGCGGTGGCCGTGAAGGACCCGGACAAGGCGGTACGGAACGCGGCCCTGGTCGGGGACATGGGGCGGCAGGCGCTGACGGAGCTGCGGGAGATGCTCGGGGTGCTGCGGAGCGACGCGATCGCGCCGGGGGACGCGTCGGCGGCGGCCTCGTCGTCGGCTGCCGCCGCGCGACCGGGGCGGTCTCATGGCGCGGCGGTCGCCGTTGAGGAGGAGAACGGCGGCCCATGTCTCGATGACCTCGAGGAGTTGATCGGGGAGTCCCGGGCCGCCGGGATGCGCGTGGAACTGACCGTGGACGGAGAGCGCGGCTCGTATGCGCCGCAGGTGGAGCAGACGCTGTACCGGGTGGTGCAGGAGGCACTGACGAACGTGCACAAGCACGCGCCGGGGGCGTCGGCGACTGTGCGGCTGGCGCATCGGGAAGGCGGCGAGGTGGCTGTGCTCGTCGTGAACGGCCCCTCGGAGGTCGGGTCCCGTAATGCGGGGCTGCCCAGCGGGGGCAACGGGCTGATCGGGATGAAGGAGCGCGTCGCGGGTCTCGGCGGCGGCTTCGTGTCGGGGCCGACGGACGAGGGCGGTTTCCGGGTGTCGGCGGTGCTGCAGGGCGCGCCTCAGGCGCTGTAGGGGCGGGGCCGGGAGTCCGCGTCACCGCGTCGCTCCCCCGTCCCCTCCTTGAGAGGGCGCTCTACGACGGCAGGCGGGCCGGGAGGGTGCCGGTGATCAGCGCTGCCAGGGCCGCGTCGATGTCCGCGCCCAGGTAGTAGTCGCCGCTGTGGTCCAGGGCGTAGACGCGGCCCTCGGCGTCGATGGCCAGGACCGCTGCCGGGGTGTGCCCCTCGCCAGAGGTCTCCGCGCCGAGCGGGGCCACCTCCGTGTCCAGCGAGCGGCCGAGGTCGGCCAGGGTGCGGGCCAGGTGGCGGCCGTGGGACGGGTCGATGATGAACGCTGGCGGGGCCACGTGCAGGCCCGGGCCAGGGCCCGTAATGCGGAGGGTGCCGAATTCCGCCCAGGCCTCGACGGCGGCGGGGAAGACCTGGTGGCGGTGGCCGCCGGGGGAGGCGTGGGCGCGGAGTTCGTCGGCCCAGGACTCGGCGCGCCTTATGTCCCAGCGGCCGGGGTGCCAGCCGGCGGTGCGCAGGATGTTGTCGACGGCCGGTGGGAAGCGGTGCGGGGAGCTGCGGTCGTACGCCGACGGGTTGGGCACAGTCGTCACTGACGGCCGTCCAGGACCCGGACGCCGAAGTGGGTGAGGAGCGCGGTGCAGGAGTGGCAGGGCGGGGCGAAGTGGCCGTGCAGCGGGTCGCCGTCCTCGCGGATGTGGCGGGCGGTGAGCTTGGCGTGCTTCAGGGCGCGCTTGGCCTCGCCGGTGGTGAGAGGTTTCTTCGCGGCGCGTTTGCCGCGGGTGGCCTCGGTGGCGGCCAGGTGGCGGGAGAGCAGGACGGGCTCCGGGCAGCGGCCGGTCCAGCGCTCGCGGCGGTCGGTGCCGAGCGCGTCGAGGAACTCCCGTACCAGCGGGTGGAGTTCGGGCGGACGGGCGGCCTTCGAGCCGGTACAGGTGAGGGTCTCGCCGCGGACCGAGAGCGCGGCGGCGACGGCCGGCAGGATGCCGTCGCGGCGGCGCACGGGCGTGGGCGGCCCCATGGGCCGGCTCCATCCGGAACGTGGATCTGCGGCAGTGTCATACATAACTCTGGTCAACCTCCCCCGTGTCTCGCAGTCGACAGCTTGCCACATTGTGGAAAGTCACAGCCGCAGGTCCGGCACGTCGAGAGCGCTTGCGGGAGGGGCCGACAAGTGTGAGAAGTCAGGCAAGCCCGTCATAGCGCTGACCAGGGCGGGACTGCCGGCGGCCACACCCCATAGGCTGTGCTCGAGCAACACGGATGTCAGGGGGCAAACGCGATGAGGACTGGCCAGGATGGCCGGCAAGCGAGCGGAGCTGTTTCCGGTCGAGCCGCCGTGCCACCCAACAGCGCCTACGCCGGGCAGGTCGTGACCTTCCCGGATCCGGTACGGGCGAGCCGCTATCCGCAGGGCGTGCGGGTGGACTCCGAGGGCTACCCGGACTTCTCGCCGTACGCCCGCGCCGCCGCCGAGATCGCCGAACCACCGACCGGGTTCGGCATCGACGAGCTGCGGCTGACCGATTACGTATCGGCGAACGCGGCGCTGGCGGCCAAGGGCGACGACCTGTTCGAGGGGCTGCCCCCGGTGGCCACGCCGCTCGGCTGGACCTGGCATCACGTGGCCCGTTCACGCCGCATGGAGCTGATCCCCGTCGAGGTGAAGGCGCTGCTGCGCCACCACGGCGGTCTTGCGACGGCCGCGGTGAACCAGGACAAGCGCGGCACCCGCCCGCTGCAGGAGACCCGCCCCGTGCACTTCGCGCTGCCCGCGAGCGGCGTCTCGGTGACCGAGGAGCAGGTGCAGGGCGCCGAGGAGACGCTCGGATACCGGCTGCCGGGGGCGTACCGCTCCTTCCTGAAGGCGGCCGGCGGCTGCGCGCCCAAGGCGCCGGCGCTCGACCCGGAGCTGGGGCTGCTGGTGGACCAGCCGTTCCTCACGCTGCGGGACGAGCCGTCGATGGACGACATCGTCTACGCCAACAAGTGCCTGCGCGACCACCTGACCAAGGACTTCCTGGGCGTCGCCTTCCTGCAGGGCGGGGTGCTCGCGGTCAAGACGAAGGGTGACCGGCGCGGCTCGGTGTGGCTGTGCCCGTACGACGACGCGCGTGATCACGACGGTGCGTACACGGTCGCGGAGCGGATGGAGCGGCTGCTGCTGTTCTGCGGCGCCGACTTCGACGACTTCCTGGAGCGGCTCGCCGGCGGTCCGCCGGAGCTGGAGACCGTGGCGAACCTGATGGTGGACGGCGGCTTCGCCCGCGCCGTCCCGGTGAAGGGGTGACGAGCATGGTCACTATGGCGCAGGCGCAGGAGCGCGCCGAGAAGTGGGTCAATGGCGGTGTCTCCGCGTACGAGCACCGTGAGGTGAAGGTGCGCGAGTTCGGCCTGGGCTTCGTGGCCTGGGCGGAGGACCGCGCGGACGGGCCCGCGGTGGAGGGCTCGCAGCTGCGGATGGTGATCGCCCGCGAGTCGGGTGACGTCACGCTGTGGCCGTCGCTGCCGGTCGCCGAGGTGATCCGGCGGTACGAGGAGGAGTACGGGTCGGGGCAGGCTCCGGCGCCTTCGGCTCCTTCGGGGCGGGTGGATCTGGAGGCCACGTCCTTCCTGCTGACGCCGCCGGAGTGGCTGCAGGAGGCGGCGGACAAGATCGGGCTGGGGGAGCGATCCGGCGGTGGCGCCGGGGTGCCTGCGCAGGCGGGAGGGCCGGGCGCCGGCGCGCCTGGCGCGGCCGCCGGGCCGTCCGGGCCATCAGCGCCTGCCGGGCCTGCGGGTTCGTCCGCGCCTGGCACGCCTTCGGGGCCGGCTGCGCCTGCCGGTCCTGGCGGTCCTGGCGCGCCTTCGGCGCCCGAGCCGCAGCGCCCGGCGGCGCCTGCCGCTGCCTCCTCGGGTGGCGCGCAGTGGAACGACGCCGACTCCACCGATCAGCCCGCCACGGTCTTCGCGCCGCCGCTGAGCGGCTCCGATGACGACGACACTCCGCCGCCGCCGGCGGGCGTGCGCCCTGAGGCCCGTACCGAACGGATGCAGGGCCCGCCGGACCTGCCGCCGACGCAGCTGGCGCAGCCCGCGGTGCCGGAGCGGGCGGCCGGTCCTTCCGGCCCGAAGCCGCCGCCTCCGCCGGGGGCGCCCGGCGCCTCGCGGGGCGGGCAGACGCCGGGGGCGCCGAGCGCTCCGGGTGCGCCGGGAGCTCCGGGAGCCCCCGGTGCGCCGGGCTCGCCGGGTGGTCCGCCGCCCGCGCGGCCGGGCGGCGGTGCCGGAGACATTGCCGAGGCCGATACGAGCAAGGCCGAGGCGCCCGTTTCGCGCGGCGCCCGCCGTGGCTCGGGTCCGAGCGTGCCGCCGCCTCCGGGCGCCCCGGGCACGCCGGGCGCGCGCTCCAACCCGTCGGCTCCGTCCGGGCCTTCGCAGGGTCAGGGCGGCGATGACAGCGCGGCGCGCGCTTACATTCCGACGCAGCTGGTGCCGCAGTCGGAGGGGAATCTTCCGATGCCGGGCGGTCAGCAGCCTCCGCCGCCCGCGCCGGGTGGTCCTGGTGCTCCGCCGCCGCCTGCTCCGGGTGGGCCGGGCGGTCCGCCTCCGGGTGGTCACGGCGCACCTCCGCCGCCGCAAGGTGCCGCTCCCGGTGCTCCGGGCGCACCTCCCGCAGGGCATGGCGCTCCGCCGCCGCCCGGTCCGGGTGGTCCTGGCGGTCCTGGTGGTCCTGGCGGGCCGCCGCCGGGTGGCCCCGGCATGCCCCCGCCGCCGCACGGCGCGGGCCCCGGCGCTCCGATGGGGCCGCCTCCGGGCGCTCCGGGCGGCGGTGGCTACGGCTACCCGCAGCCGCCTGCCGGCGTGCCCACGGTCGGTCCCGGCTATCTCGCCGTGCTCCGCTACCGCGCCACCGACGGCTCCGAGCAGCAGGTCATGCGCCGCTCGGCGCCCGGCACCCCGCACCCGGAGTGGCAGATCCTGCACGAGCTGCGCGGCATGAACATCCCGCCGCAGCAGGTGCTCGAGCTGCACACCGAGCTGGAGCCGTGCGACCTGCCCGGCGGCTACTGCGCCCGCATGATCAAGGAGACCTGGCCGCAGGCGCGGCTGTCGCACACCGCCGCGTACGGCCGCGACCACGCCTCGCGCCAGCAGGGCATGCAGCACCTGATCGAGCACCAGGGCGAGCTGCACCAGGTCGCCGACGGCCCGGCCCGCCCGCGGCCGCAGCGGGTGCCGCTGCCGGGGCGCGGGCAGGTCCAGCCGGCCCCGCCCGTACCGCCGCAGGCGATCGCGCAGGAGCTGACGCAGGCCTTCGGGCCGCAGGGCATCCACCGTTACGACCAGCGCGCCGTCTCCCGCCAGGGCGTGCCGGACGTCGTCGCGCAAAACCTCGTGTGGGCGGGCCTGCCGGTCGACTTCGGCCCGTTCTTCTGGGCGCAGGCGCAGCCGGGCCGGCCGGTGCCGACGCTCGCCGAACTGGCCGCAGAGCAGCGGGTGCAGGCGGCGCCCGACGCCGGCTCGTATCTGGTGATGGGCAATGACTTCGGCCGTCAGCTGTGCGTCCAGTACGGCACCGCGCACATCGTCGCGGTGCCGATGGAGGCGGCGCCGGGCGGTGGGTCGCAGACGCCGCAGTTCGTGAACTCCGGGCTGCCGGAGTTCGCCCGCTGTCTGGCGATGCTGGGCCGGATGTGGCGGCTGCGGTTCGGGCTTACCCCCGATCAGGCGGGCCGCTGGACGGTTGATTTCCAGACCCAGCTGATGGCGCTGGACCCTGCCGCGCTGGAGGGCCCCGACCACTGGTGGTCGGTGCTGCTCGAGCAGATGTGGGACGGGCTGATTTAGTCCTGACCTAGCCCTGACCTAGTCCTGACCCAGAAGAAGCGGCTCAGCCGCCGCGCACGCGACAAGCGCCCCGCCGGTCTCCGGCGGGGCGCTTTCGTGCATCCTTGACCGGAAAGGACGCGGAGTGTCGTTTTATGACCGTTTCGCTCTGATCCTGCAAGATGACCGCCGACAGCTGGATCGCCGTACGAAGGAAAGGGCTCGCGGAATGAGCGCAGACGCCGTAGTCAGGCCGCCCGGAAGCTTCAGCACGGTCCGTGGCGGCAAGGGCTTCCGCCGGGAGCAGGTCGACGCGGCGGTCCTCCGCCTCGCCGACGAGCGCGACGCCGCCTGGGAGCGTGCGGCCCGCCTTACGGTCCTGGCCAAGGACATGGAGGCCGAGCTGGTCGCGGCAAGGGCGGAGCTGGACGCGTTGGGCGAGCAGTCCTTCGCGGAGCTCGGCGACCGCGCCCAGTTCCTGCTCGCGCTGGCCGAGGAGGAGGCCGCGGAGCTGCGCCATGCCGCCCGCACGGAGGCGGAGCGGGTGTGCGGCGGTGCGGAGGGCGCGGCGACGGCGGCCCGGGAGACCGCGCAGATCTACGCCGACGAGCTCATCGCCGAGGCGGAGGCGCGCTACAAGGGCTCGTACGGCGCCAAGCAGCAGGAGGCGGAGGAGCTGCTGGCGACGGTCCGCGAGGCCGCCGAGGCGGACCGCCGCGAGGCCACGGAGGCCCTGGAGGAAATGCGCCGCCGCACGGCGGGCATGCTCGCCGACTCCGGGCAGGAGTGGACGGCGGCCGAGGCCGAGCTGGAACTGGAAATGCGCGAGCGCGCCGAGCAGATGGACGCGGACCTGGCCGACCGGGCGGCGTACGTGCAGCGGATGCTGGCGGAGGCGCAGGCGGCGCATGCCGCCGCGGAGGAGGACACCCGGGCCGTCGCGGACGAGGCGGCGGCGCGCGCCGAGCACATCCTGGCGGAGGCCCGGGTGCGGGCGGAGCGCATCGAGCACGAGGCGGAGCGGGGGCGTCGGGAGGCGGACCGCCGGAGGGAGGAGCTGCAGGCGCACATGGAACACATCCGCAGCAGCTTGACGGCGATCACGGGGCGGCATCCGGATGGGGCACCGGAGAGTGGAGGGTCGGTGCCGGGGTCGCGGTCGGGGGAGTGAGGGGCGGGGTCGTGCACAGGCTGTGGATAACGTGACGGCCCGGCGCTGCTGTACGGCATCTCCCTCCGCGGTGCAGGGCTAGGCGCGTCACTCCGCCTCGTGCGGCCCGGCGGTGCACCGCGTCACCTCGTGGGGTCCGGCGCTGCACCGCACCGCAACTCCCCGTCACGCCCGGCGCTGCACCGCGCACCTCGCCCCACCCTGTCGAGCCCGGCGCTGCACCGCGTCACCTCGTCCCGCCCCGCGCATCCCGCCCGGCGCTGCACCATGCACTCCGCGCCGCACAGCACCTCCGCGCCTGGCGCTGCGCCGCGTCACTCCGCCTCACCCCGCCCTGCCTCGCACGGCGGTACACCGCGTCACGTCGTCGCACCCGGCGCCGCACCGCACCGCCCCCCGCCCGGCGCTACACTGCGTCACTCCGCCTCGCCCCCTGCCTAGCCCCGCGGTGCATCGCATCACCACGTCGAGCCCCGCTGTACTGCGTACCCCACCCC
>NZ_JAAKZV010000319.1 GCF_011044975.1 Streptomyces coryli
GCGTACGACCACTCCACCCCGGTGCCCACCACCGCCACCGCATCCGGCGACCGCCTCACCTGAGCCGCGAACAGCTCCCCCAACGTCCCCGACGCCACCTCCCGCGCCGTCTCATTCCACTCGTCCACCACCAACGACCGCTCAGCGGTACCCAACACACCCAACCGGCCAACCCGCCCCTGCGGATCCGCCGCCATCCCCTCCAACACTCGGAACAACCGCTCCAGAACAGCCCGCGCCGCCCCCGCGTCAAACACATCCGGCCGATAACTCAACCGCGCCCCGAGCCCGCCGATCGTGCTCACCACCAGCCCCAGCGGGTAGTTGATCGACTCCTGCGCGGCATGGTCGAGAACCCTCAACCCGCTGGGCCCCGGCAGCTCCACCGTCTCCCCCGCCGGCTGTGTGTCCCGCTCGCCGGCCGGCTCCTGCCCCCGCATGCCCGACGGGAAGTTCTCGAAGGCCATCAGCGTGTCGAACGTCGCACCCGGCCCCGCCAGGCGCTGGATCTCCGTAAGCCCCAGGTGCTGATGGTCGAGCAGCGCGGACTGCTGCGCCTGCAGTTCCGCCAGCGCGCCCGCGACCGACAGGTTCGGGTCGAGGTGTACGCGTACGGGAACGGTGTTGATGAACAGCCCCAGCATGTTCTCCATGCCCGGCAGCTCGGCGGGCCGTCCTGCCACGGTCGCGCCGAAGACCACGTCCCGGCGCCCCGCCAGCCCGCCGACCACCAGGGCCCAGGCCACCTGGACCACCGTGTTCAAGGTCGCGCCACTCACGCGCGTCAGCTCGGCGAGCGCCTCGTTCAGCTCCGCGGCTGCCCGGCCACGCGCCGTGTGGCCATGCGCCGGTGCCGGGTCTCCGTCGCCCGCCGCCACGAGCGTCGGCTGCTCGGTACCGGCGAGCGCCCGCCGCCATGCCTCGCGCGCGGCCTCCTTGTCCTGCCGGCCCAACCACTCCAGGTATTCCCGGTACGGCGTGACCGCGGGCAGGCCGGCCGCGCTGCCGCCGGCTTCGTAGCAGGCCCACAGCTCCCGGAACAGGATCGGCAGCGACCAGCCGTCCAGCAGAATGTGGTGCAGCGTGATCATCATCCGGTAGCGGTCCGGACCCACCTTGACCAGCAGCACCTTCAGCAGCGGCGGTACGGCCGGATCGAAGCGCCGCGCCCGCTCCTCCGCCCCCAGCCGCTCGGACTCCGCCACCGCGCCCGCCCCGAGCCCGGACAGGTCCTCCTCCCGCCACGGCAGTTCCACGCCCCGCATGACCACCTGCACGGGCTGGTCCACCCCTGCCATCTGCCGGAAGCTCGCGCGCAGACTCGCGTGCCGGTCGAGCATCGCCTGCCAGGAGGCCCGTAACGCCGCTACGTCCAGCGCGCCCTCCAGACCGAGGTCGAACTGCTCCACATACACATCCGTGCCCTGCTCCTCGAAGAGCGCGTGGAAGAGGAGCCCTTCCTGCAGCGGCGACAGCGGCCAGACATCCTCGACCCGCTTCTGCGTCATCGCGTTCCCCCGTCTTCCGCCTGCTCGGTCTCGAGTTCGTCGATCTGGTTCTGATCCAGGGCGATCAATGAGAAGTCGGACGGGGTGTGGCCCCCGCCTTCGGTGCCGGACGTATGGCTGACGAGGCCGGACAACATGGCGGCCCAGCCGTCGAGCAGATTCCGTACGGCCGGTTCGTCCAGCACGCGCTCCGGCCAAGCAAGGCTCAGCGCGAGCTGCGGGCCTGCGGCCAGGTCATGGACCGCGCCCATGGCCTCCAGCGCGTGCAGCACGGGGACCTCCCCATCCAGTCGGACGGGGCCGTCGCCGGCGGTGGGAGCCCATGGATGACGGGAGTTCTGGTCCGCTGCGTCGGACTTCCCGGCTGTGAGATAGCCGAGGTAGTTGAAGCCGATCTGGGCGGTGGGCAGCGCGGCGAGGGTCGGCGCGGTGTCGGGGTTGAGGTGGCGCAGCATCCCGTAGCCGAGGCCGTCGCCGGGGACGGCGCGCAGCTGCTCCTTGACCCGCTTGACCGCCCGGCCGGCCGCCTCACCACCAGCCCGTATCTCGCCGGCCTCGCTCGCGCCGACATCGAGCCGCACCGGGTGGGAGCTGGTGAACCAGCCCACCGTGCGGGACAGATCGACGCCGTCGCTGGAGGACGTGCGGCCGTGGCCCTCCAGGTCGATGAGCGTTCCGGCGACGCTGTGGCCCTGCTTCCGCCGCCACTCGGCGATGGCCGCGGCCAGCCCGGTCAGCAGGATGTCGTCGATGCCGGCGTGGAAGGCTGCCGGGACGGTGGTCAGCAGCGCTGCTGTGACCTCGGCGGAGACCTCCACCGACAGCTCACGGATCGTGGACTCGACGTCCCGGTCCGGGTCGACGGGATGGGTGGTCAGGGGCGTCCCGGGATCGTCGAGAAGCGCTGTCCATTGCGGTAGTTCTGCCTGTCGATCCGGGGTTGTCGCTTGTACGGACAGCTCGCGCGCCCAGTGCCGGAAGGACGTCGGCACCGGGTCAAGTGCTACGTCCCGGCCGGCGGCCAGAGCGGTGTAAGCCGCCTCCAGGTCCGGCACCAGCAGCCGCCAGGAGACCGTGTCCACCACCAGGTGATGCATGACGAGCAGCAGCCGCCCGGGGACGCTCATCCCCCCGTCGAACCAGACCGCCTGCAGCATCACCCCGGCCGACGGATCCAGCCGGGCTACTGCGGCCCGCGCCTCTTCTTCGATCAGCTGGTCGAGGGGGGCTGTGGTGGTGGCGTCGATACGGTGCACCCATCCCTGTGTCGGCGTCGTCTCGGGTACGAGCAGCTGCCGCTGCGGGGCGACTTCGAGGCGGGCGCGGAGGATGTCGTGGTGGTCCACCAGTGCCTGCACGGCCTGGGTCAGGACCGTAAAGTCCAGGCCGGCCGGGGTGACCACGAGGCTGGACTGGACGGCTTGGCCGACCTTGTCCGGGCCGGCGCGGTCGAGGAGTTCGTGCATGACCGGGGTGAGGGGGATCTCGCCGATGCCGGGGGCGCCGCCGCCAGGTGCGGGTCCGTCCGTATGCGTCGTGGCGACGGCTGCCAGGCCTGCGGGGGTCAGGCGCTCGAAGACCTGCCGCGCGGTGATCACCAGCCCGGCCCGGCGAGCGGTCGACACCAGCAGCATCGACATGATCGAGTCGCCGCCGAGCTCGAAGAAGGAGTCGTCGACACCGACCTTCGCCAGGCCGAGTACCTCGGCGAAGTGGGTGCAGAGGGTCTCCTCGGCAGGGGTGGCGGGGGCACGTCCCTCGCTGCCGCTCATGTCAGGGGCGGGGAGGGCCGCGCGGTCGAGCTTGCCGTTCGGCGTCAACGGCAGCGCCTCCAGCAGCACGACCGCCGGGATCATGTACTCCGGCAGCCGGACGGCGGCATGCTCGCGCAGCGTTACGGGGTCGATGCCACCACCGGCGACTGGGACAACGTAAGCGACCAGGCGCCTCTCACCAGGCCTGTCCTCCCGTACGATCACGGCCGCCTGGCTGACCGAGGCGTTGGCGGCGATAACGGACTCGATCTCGCCGGGCTCCACCCGGAAGCCGCGGATCTTGACCTGCTCATCCGCCCGACCGGCAAACTCCAGGGTGCCGTCGGTCGTCCAGCGGGCCAGGTCCCCGGACCGGTACATCCGCCCACCGGCAGTGAAGGGACAGGCTACAAATCGTTCGGCGGTCAGGTCCGGACGGCCCACATAGCCCCGGGCCAGACCGGCACCGGCGACATACAGCTCGCCCGTCACGCCGGGCGGGACCGGCTGCAGGAAGTCGTCCAGCACGAACACCTGGGTGTTGCCCAGCGGACGACCGATCGCCGGCGGCACATCCTCGGCAGTGATGCCTGCATCCACTGGCACAGCGGTGGTGATGACGGTGGCTTCGGTCGGCCCGTACGTGTTCCACACGTGGGCCTGACCGGTCCAGCGGGCCGCCAGGTCGGCACTCATCCGCTCCGCTCCGAGGACCCAGTTGCGCACGTCCGGCACCGACGCCGGGTTCAGCACCCCCAGCAGTGACGGCACCACGCTGGCCACGGTGACACCCGATGTGCGGATCATCTGAGCCAGCAGCTCCGGCTCCGTACGCTTAGAACTGGCAGCAATCGCCAGCGTCCCACCTGAAGCCAGCGTGACCGCGACATCCAGCACCGCGGCGTCGAAGCTGAACGACGCGAACTGCAACGCCACCTCACCCGACTCCACACCCAGCACCGGCCGCATCGCCTCGGCGAGATTCGCCACCCCGCCATGCGCGACAGCCACACCCTTCGGACGCCCCGTCGACCCCGACGTGTAGATCACATACGCCAACTGCGACGGCGCCACCCGCAACCCCAGCGGCTCCGCCGACTCCGCCGCAATGACCTCGCCGGCCTGCTCCAATAGCGCGGCATCCAGTACGAGTTCGCATCCGCTGTCCGCCACCATGAAGTCCAGCCGATCAGCCGGATACTCCGGGTCCAACGGCACATACGCACCCCCGGCCTTCCACACCGCGAGGATGGCAACGACCATGTCCACCCCACGCGGCAGCCGCAGACCAACCCGCACTTCCCGGTCGACCCCACGCCCCCGCAGATACCGCGCCAGCCGATTCGCCCGGCCCTCCAGCTCTACGTACGACAGCGCCTCAGCCCCACACCGAACGGCGACAGCACCCGGCGACCGCACGACCTGCCCCTCGAACAGCTCCACCAACGAACCCGCCGACACCGACCGCGCCGTGTCATTCCACCCATCCACCACCAGCGACCGCTCAGCCGCCTCCAGCACCTCGATCTCGCTGACCCGCACATCCGGCCGCGCCGCGATCTGCTCCAACACCCGCACCAGACGACCGGCCAGCGCCCGCGCCGTAACCTCGTCAAACAGATCCGTGGCGTACAGAATCCCGCCGGCCAGCCCAGCCGGAGCCCCCTCCCCGTCCCGCTCCTCAGCCAGCGTCACCGACAGATCGAACCGAGCCGCCGCCTCCGCCGCCGACGGCACCGGCTCGACGTCCAGACCCGGCAGCTCCCACCGCTCCTCACCGGCGGCCTGCAGCGCCAGCATCACCTGGAACAGCGGATTACGGGACAGCGACCGCGACGGATTGAGGTCCTCCACCAACCGCTCGAACGGCACATCCTGATGTCCGTACGCCCCCAGGTCCGTCTCCCGCACCCGGGACAACAGCTCCGTGAACGACGGATCACCACTCACATCCGTACGCAGCACCAGCGTGTTCACGAAGAACCCCACCAGCCCGTCGAGCGCAGCGTCCCCGCGGCCGGCCACGGCCGTCCCGATCGGGACGTCGTTGCCCGCACCCACTCGGGAGAGCAGCAGCGCCACGGCGGCCTGCACCACCATGAACATCGTCGACCGGCCGCGCTCGGCGAGCTCCGCCAACCCCGCATGGGTCTCCGCGCTCACCCGCACCGGCACCGAACGCCCCGCGAAGGAGGACACGGCCGGCCGCGGCCGGTCCGCCGGCAGCGCCAGTTCCTGCGGCGCACCCGCCAATGCCTCCCGCCAATACGCCAGTTGCCCGCTGACCACGCTCTCCGCGTCATCGAGCTCCCCCAGCACCTCGCGCTGCCACAGCGCATAGTCGGCGTACTGCACTGGCATCGGCTCCCACCCGGGCACCCGCCCCACCCGACGGGCGGCGTACGCAACGCCCAGATCCCGCGCCAGCACCTCCAGCGACCAGCCGTCCACGGCGATGTGATGGGCCACGATGACCAGCACGTGCTCGGACGGTCCGGTCACGAACAGCCGCACCCGCCACGGAAGATCCACACTCAGATCAAATCCACGGCCCGCGTACTCCTCCAGGGCCTCCTCGACCGGACGATCACCGGCTTCCACGACCCCCAGCGCGGGCCGGCCCGCGACACCCTCCAGCACCTGCTGGCAGGCCGCACCCCCGATTTCCGGGAAGACCGTCCGCAGGCTCTCGTGCCGGTCGGCGACATCGCCCAGCGCCGCCTCCAGCGCCGCCACATCCAGCTCACCGCGCATCCGCAGCGCGAAAGGCATGTTGTACGCAGCTCCGGCACCCCGATCCGTCTCCTCCAGCCGGTTCAAGAACCACATCCGCTGCTGCGCGAACGACAACGGCAGTACCTCAGGCCGCGGTTGAGGCGTCAGCGCCGCCCGTACCGCACCATGGCCCCCCTCGATCAGCCGGGCCACCTCCGCGACCGTCGATGTCGTGAACAGCTCCCGGATGCTGAGCTCGGTGTCCAGGGCCGCGCGGATACGGGCGATCAGCCGCATCGCCAGCAGCGAGTCACCACCCAGCGCGAAGAACGACACCTCCGCACCGACCCGCTCCAGCCCCAACACCTCGGCGAACAGCCCGCACAAGACCTCCTCCACCGCAGTCGCCGGCCCCCGCCCCTCCGCCGCGCCGTCGAAATCGGGGGCGGGCAGCGCCGCCCGGTCGAGCTTCCCGTTCACCGTGACCGGCAGCGCCTCCAGCACCACCACCGCCGCCGGCACCATGTAGTCAGGCATCCGGTCGGCCACGAACTCCCGCACCACACGCTCCAGTCCCGCAGCGGCAGCGGCGGCTGGAACCACATAGCCGACCAGCCGCTTCACTCCCGGGTGGTCCTCCCGTACGACCACCGCGACCTGCTCGACTGCCGGGTGGCCGGCGATCAACGTCTCGATCTCGCCCGGCTCCACCCGGAACCCGCGGATCTTCACCTGCTCGTCCACCCGGCCCGCGAAGACCAACTCACCGTCAGAGGTCCACCGGACAAGGTCCCCGGTCCGGTACATCCGCTCGGCCGATGTGGCGAACGGTGATCCCACGAACCGCGCGGCCGTCAGCCCCGGCCTGCCGAGATAGCCGCGCGCCAGCCCCGGCCCGGCCACGTACAGCTCGCCGGCCACGCCCACGGGAACCGGCTTCAGGCGATCGTCCAGCACATACGCCTTGGTGTTGCCGATCGGCCGCCCGATCGGCACCGGGCCCTCGTCTGCCGGCGACAACGGCTCGCTCATCGTCGCGTCGACGGTCAGCTCCGTCGGACCGTACGCATTGATCACCCGGCGGTCCGACCACCGCTCCACCAACGCCGGCGGCAGCGCCTCGCCGCCCACCACGAGAGTGCGCACCGCGGGCGGCAGTTCCTCCACCGTGGCCAGCACCGACGGCGGCAGCGTTATGTGGGTGACCTCGAATGCGGATGCCACCTCCGCCAGCGACCCGTGCGGCGGCAGCCGGTCCGTACCCGCCATCACCAAGGAGGCCCCCGACAGCAGCGCCATGCAGATCTCCCAGACCGCCGCGTCGAAGCTCAGCGAGGCCAGCTGCAGCACCCGGGAGTCGGCGCTCACCCGGACCCGGTCGTTCTCGGCGGCCACGAGATTGCCTATGCCGCTGTGGGCGACCACGACGCCCTTGGGGGTGCCGGTCGACCCGGACGTATAGATCACATACGCCGCGTCCTGCGGTCGGCCGGCTGGGGGCGGGGCGGTCCGGCCCGAGCGAGCTGCCTCTTCGGCGTCGTACACCCATCGCGCCGCGCCGGCGGGCAGCACGTCCGCGGTCGCCGCCGTGCACACCACCAGCGCCGGAGCCGAATCGGCCAGCATGAAGCCGATCCGTTCTCGCGGATAGGACGGATCGACGGGCACGAAGGCGGCACCCGCCTTCACCACGCCCAGCAGCACCCCGATCAGATCCGCCGAGCGCTCCATCACCACCCCGACCAGGTCACCCCGCCCCACAC
>NZ_JAAKZV010000031.1 GCF_011044975.1 Streptomyces coryli
GGCCCGGTGCCCTCGGGGGAGGGGTAGAGGACGACGCCGAAGCCGTGCTCCGCCGCGACCCGGGACGCGCCCGCGTAGACCCGGGCGAAGAACTCGTTCGTCAGCGCCGGGACCACCAGCAGCGCCGTCCGGGTGCCGCCCATGCGGAGGCTGCGGGCGGCGAGGTTGGGGCGGTAGCCGAGGTCGGCGGCGGCCTGGCGGACGGTGGCGGCGGTGCGTTCGGAGACGCGGCCGCGCCACTTCCCGCCGAGCACGAGCGAGACGGTGGCCTGCGAGACGCCGGCGCTGCGCGCGACATCGCGGCTGGTCACGGCCGGTGGAGCCATGCTGCACCGCCTTTACGAATAGACCCGGGAACGGACGCCATGGTACGTATACGTACAGCAAGTTATACGTACAACGTCATGGCATCACCAGGGTGAGGGGCGGGCCGATGTCCACCGGTTACATGCAGCTGCTGCGCACGAGACATGCCGCGCGGCTGCTCGCCGGCACCCTCCTGGGCCGGCTGCCGAACGCCACCGCCGCCCTGGCGATCGTGCTGTTCACCCGGGCCGAAGGCGGCTCGTACACGCTCGCCGGCATCCTCTCCGCCGTGTACGGCGTGGGCACGGCCGTCGGGCAGCCGCTGCTCGGCCGGGCCGTCGACCTGTGGGGGCAGCCGCGCGTCATGCTCCCCGCCGCGATCCTGTCGGGCCTCGGCATGGCGCTGTACGCCGCTGTGGGCCTCGAGCCGCTGCCGGTCGCCTACGCCGCCATGGTGATCGCCGGCGTCTTCACACCGCCGCTGGAGGGCGGGCTGCGGGCGCTGTGGCCGAGCGTGGTGGGGCGCGGCGAGAAGGTGCACGCCGCGTACGCGCTGGACGCCGTCGCGCAGGAGCTGATGTTCGCGCTCGGCCCGCTGTTCCTGACGCTCCTGGTCGGCGCCTGGAGCGAGGCCGCCGCGCTGCTCGTCATCAACGCCGCCGGCGTCCTCGGTGCGCTGTCCGTCGTCATCTCGGGGCCGTCCCGCCGCTGGCGCTCCGAGCCGCGGGAGGCGCACTGGCTCGGCGCGCTGCGCTCCAAGGGCCTGCTCGTGCTGCTCGGCACCTTCTTCTTCGTGGGGCTCGCGCTCGGCTCCATCGCCGTCGCGGCCGTGGCGTACGGGACCGAGGAGCACAACGACGCGGCCGCCAGCTATCTGCTCTCGGCGCTCGGCTTCGGCGCCCTCATCGGCGGCCTGACCTACGGGGCGCGGCAGTGGGCGGGGCGGGCGGAGAAGCGGCTGCTGCTGCTGATCGGCTGTCTGGCGGTGGGCTATCTGCCGCTCGCGCTGACGCCCGGCGTGGCGGCCATGACCGTACTGGCCGCCGTCTCCGGGGTGTTCCTGGCGCCCGCGCTCGCCTGCTCCTTCGTCGTCGTGGACCGGGTCGCGCCCACGGGGACGGTGACGGAGGCGTTCTCGTGGCTCGTGACCACCTTCGGCGTCGGCGCCGCGGTCGGCACCGGGGTGGCGGGACCGGCCGTGGAGACCGGCGGCGCGCCCGGCGGTTTCCTGGTCGCGGGGGCCGGCGGGATCGCCGCACTGGCCGTCCTGCTGGCCGCCGTTCCGGTACTCATGCGCCCCGTAGGCACCGCCGGACCAGGAGTGTTGCCGGAAAATGATCGAATCGGTGCGGTCGAACCCGGTTTCACGACCGGGCATCAGGCGTAATGTTCAGTCATGGACCGCCGCATCTTCGGGCTGGAGAACGAGTACGGCGTCACATGCACGTTCAGGGGGCAGCGCCGGCTGTCGCCGGACGAGGTGGCGCGGTACCTCTTCCGCCGAGTCGTTTCCTGGGGCCGCAGCAGCAACGTCTTTCTCCGTAACGGGGCCCGTCTCTATCTCGACGTGGGCTCGCACCCGGAGTACGCCACTCCTGAATGCGACAACGTCATCGAGCTCGTCACCCACGACAAGTCCGGTGAGCGCATTCTCGAGGGGCTGCTGGTGGACGCGGAGCGCCGGCTGCACGAGGAGGGCATCGCCGGCGACGTCTACCTCTTCAAGAACAACACCGACTCCGCCGGGAACTCCTACGGCTGCCACGAGAACTATCTGGTGGCCCGGCACGGCGAGTTCTCCCGGCTGGCCGACATCCTGATCCCCTTCCTGGTGACCCGCCAGCTGATCTGTGGCGCAGGGAAGGTGCTGCAGACCCCCCGCGGCGCCGTCTACTGCGTGAGCCAGCGCGCCGAGCACATCTGGGAGGGCGTGTCGTCCGCGACCACCCGCTCCCGGCCGATCATCAATACCCGCGACGAGCCGCACGCCGACGCCGAGCGCTACCGGCGCCTGCACGTCATCGTGGGCGACTCCAACATGTCCGAGACCACGATGCTGCTGAAGGTCGGGGCCACGGACCTCGTCCTGCGCATGATCGAGGCAGGCACGGTCATGCGCGACCTCACTCTGGAGAACCCGATCCGGGCCATCCGCGAGGTCAGCCATGACATGACAGGGCAGCGCAAGGTGCGGCTGGCCAGCGGGCGCGAGGCGTCCGCGCTGGAAGTCCAGCAGGAGTACTACGAAAAGGCCGTGGACTTCTGCGAGCGCCGCGGTATCCGCAGCGGCACCATCGAGCGGGTCCTGGAGCTCTGGGGCCGTACGCTCGAGTCCATCCGCAATGAGGAACTGGACAAGATCTCCACCGAGATCGACTGGGTGATGAAGCACCAGCTCATCGAGCGCTACCGGGCGAAGAACAACATCACGCTGTCGCACCCCCGGATCGCCCAGATAGACCTCGCGTATCACGACATCCACCGCCGCCGCGGCCTGTACTACCTGCTGGAGCGGAAGGGCCAGGCGGCCCGGGTGTGCAATGACGTGAAGATCTTCGAGGGCAAGTCGGTGCCACCCCAGACCACCAGGGCGCGGCTGCGCGGCGACTTCATCCGCCGGGCACAGGAGCAGCGCCGGGACTTCACGGTGGACTGGGTGCATCTGAAGCTGAACGATCAGGCGCAGCGCACCGTGCTGTGCAAGGACCCGTTCCGGTCGGTCGACGACCGGGTGGAGAAACTGATCGCCGGGATGTGAGTCCGTACCTGCGTCCGTAACGGGCCGGAAGGGGTCTGTGACCGAGGGTGTGAGGGCCGTAATGGCCGCATAAAGGGATACGCCATCCGGGCCCGGCCCAGGCGTGTGACCTTCAGGGGCCGGGCAGTCGAGGCCGTACAGTGGCAGGACTGCCTGGCCCCTCACATTCGGTTTGGACCTCCATGAACCTCCGTAAGACGACGCGCCTGGGCGCGGCCCTGGTCGTTCCTGCCCTCCTCTTCACCGCTGCCTGCGGCTCCGACGACGGCTCCGACTCCGGGAAGGGCTCGGGCGCCACGGTGTCCCAGGTGTCCGGGAAGTTCGGGCAGCAGCCGAAGATCAGCGCGCCCAAGGACGCCAAGGCTCCGGACGAGGTGGCGGTCAAGACCCTCGTCGAGGGCAAGGGCGACAAGATCGCCAAGGGTGACCAGGTGCGCCTGGACATCGCCGGGCAGGCGATGAAGGACAAGCGCGACCTCGGCTCCACCTGGGCCACCGCCAAGAAGGGCGACAAGGGCCCGCACCAGCAGCTGATCGAGAAGATCGGCCAGCCGAGCCAGAGCCTGCCCCCGAAGGTGCAGGAGGCGCTCGTCGGCGCCAAGCCCGGCAGCCGGCTGCTCGTCGAGGGCACCGCGGGCGCCATCGTCGGCAAGGCGCTGAACCCGCAGGCGGGCATCAAGAAGACCGACGGCCTCACCTGGGTGCTCGACGTCCAGGGCGCCGCCAAGGTCGACTCCAAGGCCGAGGCCGAGGGCAAGAACGCCGCCGTGAAGGCCGGCCTGCCGAAGGTCGAGAGCCCGGCGCAGAAGCCCGCCAAGATCACCATCCCGAAGGGCGAGGACGCCCCGGAGAAGCTCGAGCAGCAGACGCTGATCAAGGGCGACGGCAAGACGGTCAAGGCCGGCGACGGCGTCATCGCGCAGTACACCGGCGTGGCGTGGGAGGACGGCAAGAAGTTCGACTCCTCCTGGGACAACGGCGGCGCCACCCCGTTCCAGATCGGCACCGGCGCGGTCGTCAAGGGCTGGGACAAGGCGCTGGTCGGCAAGAAGGTCGGCGACCGGGTGCTGATGGTCGTCCCGCCGAAGGACGCCTACGGCACCGACAAGAAGGCGCACAAGCTGGGCGGCAAGACCCTGGTCTTCGTCGTCGACGTCGTCGGTACGGTCTGAGCCGGGCCTGTTCGGGAAAGCGGCGGCGGGTCTGGAAGACTTGGCCCGTCATCGCATTGAGGAGTATTCGTGAGCATCGACAAGCCCGAGGTCGACTTCCCCGGCGGCGAGCCCCCGGCCGACCTGGAGATCAAGGACCTGTGGGAGGGCGAAGGCCCGGTGGCGAAGGCCGGCGACAACGTCGCCGTGCACTACGTCGGGGTCTCGTTCTCCTCCGGTGAGGAGTTCGACGCGTCCTGGAACCGCGGCCAGCCGCTGCGCTTCCAGCTCGGCGCCGGCCAGGTCATTCCCGGCTGGGACAATGGCGTGCAGGGCATGAAGGTCGGCGGCCGCCGGCAGCTGATCATCCCGCCGCACCTGGCGTACGGCGACACCGGCGCCGGCGGCGGCCGGATCAAGCCGGGCGAGACGCTGATCTTCGTCTGCGACCTGGTGTCCGTCTGACCACAGACGTACCCAGCGGCCCCCGTCCTGTGAGGCGGGGGCCTGCGCTTTTGCGGCGGGCCGCGGTAGCGGTACCGTCGAGGTTTGCAGCCGCCCGGGCGCGGCTGACGGGCGAAGGGGACAAGGGACGTCGATGGCGATCGCCAAGGCAGAGCGGTTGATGAACCTGGCGCTGTGCCTGCTCAGCACGCGTCGCCCGCTCACCAAGCGTGAGCTGCGCGGCTCCATCGAGGCGTATGTCGAGGCCTTCGGCCAGGGGCAGTACCGGCCGGAGCCCGATGCCGCCGATGAATCCTTCAACCGGATGTTCGAGCGCGACAAGGACGATCTGCGCGAGCTCGGCATGGTCATCGAGACGGTCGAGAGCCTCGACGGCGAGACCGGCTATCTGGCCCGCCGCGACCGCAACACCCTGCCGCCCGTCGCCCTCGACCCGGAGGAGGCCGCCGCGCTCGGCCTCGCCGCGAAGGTGTGGCAGCACGCCCGGCTGGCGGGCGCCGCGAGCGGCGCGCTGCAGAAGCTGCGCGCGGGCGGCATGCCGGACGGCGGCGACCCGTACGAGGGTGGACACAGCGCCATCGAGCCGCGGATCCCGGCGCGGGAGGCCGCCTTCGAGCCGCTGATGCTCGCCTGCCGGGACCGGCGTCCGGTCGTCTTCGACTACCGCAAGTCCAACTCCCCGCAGCCCCAGCCGCGCCATGTCGAGCCGTGGCAGCTGGAGTGCTGGCGGGGGCAGTGGTATCTCGCCGGGTACGACCGGGACCGGAGCGCCGAGCGGGTGTTCCGGCTGTCCCGGATCACCGGCAAGGTGCGCAACCGCGGCCGTGGTTTCACCGCCGAGGTGCCCGACCGGGTCACCGTGCGCGAGACGGTGGCGGCCTGGGCGGGCGAGCTCACCGACCGTACGGCCCGGATCCGGCTGCGGACCGGGGCCGGCTATCCGCTGCGGGCCAAGGCGCTGTCGGCGCGGGAGGCGGCCCAGCCGGGGTGGGACGAGCTGGAGATTCCGTACGGGCACGGGCTCGACGCCTGGCTGGTGGAGTTCGGTCCCGATGTGGTGGTGCTGGAGCCGGCGGAGCTGCGCGCCGATGTGATCGACCGGCTGCGCGCGGTCGCCAAGGGCTGAAGGGGAGCGACGTAACGGCCATGGCCAATGCCATCGATCAGACCCGGCGGATGCTGTCGCTGGTCACGTATCTGCGGGAGCGGAACGGGGCCCGGGTGGGCGATGTCGCCCGCGCCTTCGGGATCAGCGAGGACGAGCTGATCTCCGATCTTGATGTGCTGCCGATGTGCGGCACCTCCTTCCGCGGCGGCGATCTGCTGGACATCGACACGGACGGGGAGCGGATCTGGTTCCGCAACCCCGGCGCCACCGACACCGGCGAGCCGCTGCGGCTCGCGGCCGACGAGGCGACGGCGCTGCTGGTCGCGGCGCGGGCGGTGGCCACGCTGCCCGGGCTGCGGGCGGGGGACCGGGACGCGCTGGTACGGGCGACGGCGAAGCTGGAGGCGGCCGCGGGGGAGGTGGCTTCGGCATCGTCGCGGCTCTCGGTCACCTTCGAGTCGGAGGGCGGCGTCTTCGCGGATGTCGACCGGGCGATCTCGGAGGGGCGGCGGCTGTGGCTGCGCTACTACTCGCCGGCCCGGGACGAGCTCACCGAGCGCGAGGTCGACCCGATCCGGCTGTTCGCGGTGGGGCACACGTACGTGGAGGCGTGGTGCCGGCTGACGGAGGCGCGGCGGACCTTCCGGCTCGACCGGGTCGCGGAGATCAAGATCCTCGACGAGCCGTCGGATCCGCCGCCGATCGAGCCGCGGGACCTGTCCGAGGGGATCGTGCGGACCACGGACGAGGATCCGGAGGTCGTGGTCGAGGTGGGGCCCGGCGGGCGCTGGGTCGCCGAGTACTACCCGCACGACAGCGCCGAGGAGCTGCCGGACGGCGGGCTGCGGGTGACGCTGCGGGCGCCGGACCCGTCGTCGCTGCGGCGGCTGGCGCTGCGGCTCGGGCGGGACGGCCGTATCACGGCGCCGAGCGATCTCGCCGATGCGGCGCGGGAAGCGGCGGTCAAGGCGCTGGCGGCGTACGAGGACGCGTAGGGTGACCGTCATGTTCTGGGCCATGATCGCCGTCGTGCTCGGGTTTGCCGGGATCGCCGTGCTCGGGGTGCTCGCCATCCGCGTCGGGATCGAGGTGCGGCGGCTCGCGCGGGAGGTCGCGGCCTCCGAGCGGGCCGTGTCAGCTGCGGCGGAGTCACTGGAGCGGGCCGCAACGCCACTGGTGAAGCGGAGGTGACCCTCCCCACCAAGGGGTAGTGGGGGGTACGCTTCAAGCTGGCCGTGGCCCTGCGAGCGAGGCGGGGGCCGCAACCAGGTGTCCGCACAGGCATTGCCGGGCGTTCACCCAGTCGGGTTACGATCCCAGCCAGACCCACGCCGCCTCGGTGAGAAGGTATAGCCAATGTTTGGACGGCTCGGAGCACCCGAGATCATCCTGATCCTCGTTGTCATCATCCTGCTGTTCGGCGCGAAGAAGCTTCCCGACATGGCCCGGTCCCTCGGCAAGTCCGCGCGGATCCTCAAGAGCGAGGCCAAGGCGATGAAGAAGGACGGCAAGGACGACGACGCCGCCCCGTCGGACCCGCCGGCCAACGAGGCCCCGAAGACCATCCAGGCCGCTCCTGGCGACGTCACCAGCTCCCGTCCCGTCACCGAGCCGTCCGACCAGACCACGCAGCGCTAGTACGCTGCGCACGGTGGTCGTACCGGACATGCGCATGAGATGAGGACGTGGGTTGCTGAAGGTTGCCCGCCGCAGCGAACGCGAGGACAGGGACCCCGAGGGGCGGATGCCACTCGCGGAGCACCTGCGCGAGCTGCGTAACCGCCTGGCGAAGGCGTTGCTGGCGATCGTGCTGGTCACGATCGTGGCGGCGTTCTTCTACATGGACATCGTCGACTTCTTCACGAAGCCGGTGCTCGATTCGGTCGGCTGCAGTCAGTCGTTCGAGCAGCTGGCCAAGATGGAGGAAGGTGAGCGCTGCGCGCAGATCACCATCAATGGTCTGCTGACGCCCTTCACCCTCGCCCTGAAGGTGTCGCTGATGGCCGGCCTCGTCCTGGCCTCGCCGATCTGGCTGTACCAGCTGTGGGCCTTCCTCGCGCCCGGCCTGCACCGGCACGAGAAGAAGTACGCGCTCAGCTTCGTCGCCGCCGGTTTCCCGCTGTTCCTGCTCGGCGGCCTCTTCGCGTACCTCGTCCTGCCGACCACCGCGTCGGTGCTGATCGAGTTCACGCCCTTCGGCGTGGACAACCTGCTGCCGCTCGACGACCTGCTCGACCTGATCGTCCGCATGGTGGTCGTCTTCGGTCTCTCCTTCGAGATGCCGCTGCTGCTGGTCATGCTGAACATCGGCGGCGTCATCACAGGGCGCCGGATGATCGGCTGGTGGCGCGGCATGATCATGGGCATCACGGTCTTCGCCGCGATCGCCACCCCCTCCACCGACCCGCTGACGATGCTGGCGCTGGCGCTGCCGATCGTGATCCTCTACTTCGGCGCGTCGTTCTTCTCGCTCGCCAATGACCGGCGCCGGGACCGTATCGAGGCGGCCAAGACCGACCCGGACGAGGCCGAGGACCTGGACCTGCCGGAGGACGTCGGCGACGTCGAGACGGTGGCGGCGGCGCCGGTGCTGCCCGAGCAGTCCACCGGCAGCTCCGACGACGACGGCCCGGCCCGTCGCAACGGCTACGACGACATCACCTGATCCGCGCCGGGCGCGGCAGCCGCGGGCGGTCACCGTAAAAGATCGCGTGCACTGTCACACCCGGCCGGTAGGCTCGGTTCCAAGATGACCGACGACGAGACCCTCGCGCCCGCCGAGGCGTACGCCGCATCCCGGCGTCGCGCCGTAGAGCAGGCCACCGACCTGTACGCCTTCCGCGAGCTGTACGACTTCGCTCTGGACGAATTCCAGGTCGACGCGTGCCAGGCCCTCGAGGCCGGGAAGGGGGTGCTGGTCGCGGCCCCCACCGGCTCGGGCAAGACGATCGTCGGCGAATTCGCCGTGCACCTCGCCCTGGCCCAGGGCCGCAAGTGCTTCTACACCACACCCATCAAGGCGCTGTCGAACCAGAAGTACGGCGATCTGGTGAAGCGCTACGGCGCCGACAAGGTCGGCCTGCTGACGGGGGACAACTCCGTCAACTCCGAGGCCCCGGTGGTGGTGATGACCACCGAGGTGCTGCGGAACATGCTGTATGCCGGTTCCCAGACCCTCACCGGACTCGGCTATGTGGTCATGGACGAGGTGCACTACCTCTCCGACCGCTTCCGCGGCGCCGTCTGGGAGGAGGTCATCATCCACCTCCCGGAGTCGGTCACGCTGGTCTCCCTGTCGGCGACCGTCTCCAATGCCGAGGAGTTCGGCGCCTGGCTCGACACCGTCCGCGGCGACACCGAGGTGATCGTCTCCGAGCACCGCCCCGTGCCGCTGTGGCAGCACGTGATGGCCGGGCGGCGGATGTACGACCTGTTCGAGGAGAAGGCCGGCAAGAAGGGCGGCACCGCCCGCGAGGTCAATCCCGATCTCGTACGGCTGGCGCGGATGGAGGCCTCCCGGCCGTCGTACGGGCGGGACCGCGGCGGCCGCCGCCGGATGCGCGAGGCGGACCGCGAGCGGGAGCGGCGCGCCCGCAGCCGCGTCTTTACGCCCAGCCGGGTCGAGGTCATCGAGCGGCTCGACGCCGAGGGGCTGCTGCCCGCGATCACCTTCATCTTCAGCCGCGCCGGCTGCGCGGCCGCCGTGCAGCAGTGCCTGTACGCCGGGCTGCGGCTCAACGACGAGGCGGGCCGGGTGCAGGTCCGCGAGATCGTCGAGGAGCGTACGGCCGACATCCCCCGCGAAGACCTCCATGTGCTGGGCTACTTCGACTGGCTGGAGGGCCTGGAGCGGGGCATCGCCGCGCACCACGCCGGGATGCTGCCGACCTTCAAGGAGGTCGTCGAGGAGCTCTTCGCCAAGGGCCTGGTCAAGGCGGTCTTCGCGACCGAGACGCTGGCCCTCGGGATCAACATGCCGGCGCGCTCGGTGGTGCTCGAGAAGCTGGTGAAGTGGAACGGCGAGCAGCACGCCGACATCACTCCGGGTGAGTACACGCAGCTGACCGGCCGCGCCGGGCGCCGTGGCATCGATGTCGAGGGCCACGCGGTGGTGCTCTGGCAGCGGGCGATGAGCCCGGAGCATGTCGCGGGTCTCGCCGGCACCCGCACGTATCCGCTGAAGTCCTCCTTCCGGCCGTCGTACAACATGGCGGTCAACCTGGTCTCGCAGTTCGGGCGGCACCGTTCCCGGGAGCTGCTGGAGACGTCGTTCGCGCAGTTCCAGGCGGACCGGTCGGTCGTCGGGATCTCGCGGCAGGTGCAGAAGAACGAGGAGGGGCTGGCGGGCTATCGCGAGGCGATGACCTGCCATCTCGGCGACTTCGACGAGTACGCGCGGCTGCGCCGCGATCTGAAGGACCGCGAGACGGAGCTGGCGCGGCAGGGTGCGGCGCAGCGGCGGGCCGCGGCCGCGGTCGCGCTGGAGAAGCTGAAGCCGGGCGATGTCATCCACGTGCCGACGGGGAAGTTCGCGGGACTCGCGCTCGTCCTCGACCCCGGCGTGCCGGCCGGGCGCAGCAATGGCGGCCACCGCGGTTACGACCACCACGACGGCCCGCGGCCGCTGGTGCTGACCGTCGGCCGCCAGGTGAAGCGGCTGGCCTCCGGTGACTTCCCGGTGCCGGTGGAGCCGCTGGAGCGGATGCGAATCCCGAAGTCGTTCAATCCGCGCAGCCCGCAGTCCCGCCGCGACCTCGCCTCCGCGCTGCGTACGAAGGCGGGGCACTTCGAGCCGAACCGGCACCGCAAGGACCGCTCGGCGGCCGCCGACGACACCGAGATCGCCCGGCTGCGGACCGCCATCCGCGCCCACCCCTGCCACGGCTGCGACGAGCGCGAGGACCACGCCCGCTGGGCCGAGCGCTATCACCGGCTGCGCCGCGACACGCGCCAGCTGGAGCGGCGCATCGAGGGCCGTACGAACACCATCGCCAAGACCTTCGACCGGGTCTGCGCGCTGCTGACCGAGCTCGGCTACCTGGAGGGCGAGAAGGTCACCGCCGACGGCAAGCGGCTGGCCCGGCTCTACGGCGAGCTCGACCTGCTCGCGTCCGAGTGCCTGCGCGAGGGCGTCTGGGAGGGGCTCGGCGCGGCCGAGCTGGCCGCCTGCGCCTCGGCGCTGGTCTTCGAGGCCCGGCAGTCCGACGACGCGATGCCGCCCAAGCTGCCGACGGGCAACGCCCGGCACGCACTGGGGGAGATGGTGCGCATCTGGGGCCGCCTCGACGCCCTGGAGGAGTCCCACAAGATCGACGAGGCGGAGGGTGTCGGGCAGCGCGAGCCGGACCTCGGCTTCGCCTGGTCCGCGTATCAGTGGGCGTCCGGGGCCAGCCTGGACACGGTGCTGCGCGACTCGGAAATGCCGGCGGGCGACTTCGTGCGCTGGTGCAAGCAACTCGTCGACGTCCTCGGCCAGATCGCGGCGGCGGCGCCGCCCGACGGCACGGTGGCGCGCGCCGCGCGCAAGGCCGTGGACGAGGTGCGGCGCGGGGTAGTGGCGTACAGCTCGGTCGGCTGATCGCCGGAGCGTCTACCCTGCTGGGGTGCTGAGCTACGACGATCTCACCGCGCCGGAACGGGAGTTGTGGGACGCCTTCCCCGAGGGCCGCGAGGTCGACCTGTCGGGCGGTGAGCCGCAGCGGGAGGCTCTGGGCGCTGCCGAGTGGGGCGCGGACCGCACCGTACGGGCCGCCGTCCTGTCGGCCCTGCTGCTGGGCGCCAACCCCGCCCGGCCCGGGGCGGTTGCCGGGCTGCGGCTGCGGGGCGCGCGGATAACAGGGCCGCTGGACCTGGGCGGTGCCGAGGTCACGCACCTGTTCTGGCTGCGTGGCTGCCGGCTCGACGAGCGAATCGCGCTGCAGGGTGCCACGCTGGCGTCGGTCCGTATGCACGACTGCCGCATCCCCGGCATCGACGCCCACCTGTGCCGCATCGAGGGCAGCCTCAATCTCTACGGGACCCAGCTGGACGGCCAGCTCGGTCTCAACGACGCGCGGATATCAGGGCAATTGCACCTGACGGGGGTGCGGATCACCGCCCCGGGGGACTGGGCGCTGCCCGCGGGGGGCCTGGAGATGGGCGGCGGTGTCTTCTGCCGGCTGGGGTTCTCTGCGCACGGCAGCGTGCGGTTCGCAGGTGCGCGGCTGGGGGGCGGGCTGTTCATGGAGGGCGCCCGCATCATTGCCCCGGGCCGGCTTGCGCTGTCCGCGGACGGCGCGAGCGCGTCGGTGATGGACCTGACGGACGGCTTCGCAGCGGCCGGCACGCTGGACTTCACCGGCGTACAGGTCACCGACCAGTTGTCGCTGGCGCGCGCGGACCTGTCGGAGACCGACACCGTCGTGTGCCGCCGGCTGCAGGGCGGCGACCTGGATTTCACTCCCGCGGCGGCGCCCGCGAAGTCCGTGGACCTGCGCGGCGCCAAGGTCGCCACGCTGCACCACGGGCCCGACTCCTGGCCCGCCGAAGTGCGCCTCGGCGACCTGCAGTACGAGTCCCTGCACCACACCGACCCCGAGAACGTGGGCATGCCGGAGCGCATCGCCTGGCTGCGCCGCTCGCGCGGCTACAGCCCGCAGCCGTACGAGCAACTCGCCGCCTGGTACCGGAGGATCGGGCATGACCACAACGCCCGCGGAGTGCTGCTGGAGAAGCAGCGGGCCCGCCGCCGGACCCTGCGCCCGCTCGCGCGCCTATGGGGCTATCTGCTCGACGGCGCCGTCGGCTACGGCTACCGGCCCTGGCTGGCCGGGCTGTGGCTGGCGGTGGTCGCGGCGGCGGGGTCGGTGGTGTTCGGGCTGGCGGAGCGTATCCAGGTCAAGCCGGACGACGAGCCCGGCTTTCACTCGCTCGTCTACACCCTCGACCTCCTCGTCCCCATCGGCGGCTTCGGCATGCGGGACGAGTGGCGGTGGGAGCACGGGGGAGTGCAGGCGCTGGCGTATGTGCTGGTGGCGGTGGGGTGGATTCTCACCACCGCCGTCGTCGCCGGGGTCAGTCGGACTCTGAACCGGACCTGACCGCCGCGTCGTCCGGCTCGGCGTCCGCGGCGGCGTCGGAGACCGCCGGGCCCGTCCCGTGCACCGGGCCGCCGTTGACCAGGACCGCCGCGGCCACCGCCGCCAGCAGCAGCGCGCCTGCCGCCCACCACGTCGCGGTGTGGAAGCCCTCCACGGTCGACTTCAGGCCCAGGGCCCGCTGCTGCGCCGGGCCCATGCCCGGCACCGCGTGGTCTTTCGCGTACGCCGTCGTCGCGCTCGTCGCGATCGTGTTCAGCAGCGCGGTGCCGACCGAACCGCCCACCTGCTGGGCGGTGTTCAGCGTCGCCGAGGTGACGCCTGAGTCGTGCGGCGCCACGCCGGAGGTGGCGGTGGCGAAGACCGGCATGAAGGTGCAGCCCATGCCGAAGCCCAGGATCATGATCGCGGGCAGCACGCGGCTCGCGTAGGCCGGCTCCACGCCGATGCGGGTCAGGAGCACCAGCCCGAGCGAAGCCAGCAGCAGGCCCGGCACCATCAGCGCGCGCGGCGGCAGCCGGTCCAGCAGCCGGGCGGAGACCTGCGTCGAGCCGATGATGATCATCGCGGTCATCGGCAGGTACGCGAAGCCGGTCTTCAGCGGCGAGTAGCCGAGGACGCCCTGCAGGTAGTACGTGAGGAAGAGGAAGACGCCGAACATGCCGATCGTCGTCAGGCCCATCGCCAGGAAGGCGCCGGCACGCTGCCGGTCCTTCACGATGTGCAGGGGCAGCAGCGGGTGGCGGGCACGCGTCATCCAGAACGTGAACAGCGCCAGCAGCACCACGCCGCCGATGAGCATGCCGAGGACGAGGCCGTCGTCCCAGCCGCGCGGCTCGGCCTCGCTGAATCCGAAGACGATGGCCAGCAGGCCGCCGCAGCCGAGCAGCACGCCGGGTACGTCGAGCCGCGCGCCCGGGCGGCCGGGGGAGTCGTGCAGCAGCCGGAGGGCACCTGCCGCGGCGACGATCGCGATGGGGATGTTGACGTACAGGCACCAGCGCCAGTCCAGGTACTCGGTCAGCAGCCCGCCCGCCATCAGGCCGATCGCCGAGCCGCCGCCCGCGATCGCGCCGAAGATGCCGAAGGCCTTGCCGCGTTCCTTGGGGTCGGTGAACGTCGTCGTCAGCAGCGACAGCGCGGCCGGCGCGAGCAGTGCCGCGAAGACGCCCTGCAGGGCGCGGGCGGCGTACAGCATGCCCTCGCCGGTGGCCGCGCCGCCGAGCGCGGAGGCGGCGGCGAAGCCGATGAGGCCGATGATGAACGTCCGCTTCCGGCCCGCGAGATCCGCGATGCGGCCGCCGAGGAGCAGCAGGCCGCCGAAGGCGAGCGTGTAGGCGGTGATGACCCACTGCCGGTTGTTGTCGCTCATGCCGAGCTCGCGCTGCGCGGAGGGGAGCGCGATGTTCACGATGGTCATGTCGAGCACGACCATCAGCTGGGCGAGGGCGATGACGACGAGCGCCCACCAGCGGTTCGGGTCCGGCTCGTCCGGCTGGGTCGGCCGTATGCCTTGATCGCTCATTGCTCCATGGTCGCTCCGCATGGGGGAAGGCGCTTGGCGGCAGGTTGCGATGTATCGCGTGTTGACCGAAGCCTGCCATCGCGATATGTTCGGTTACGGATATACGGCTACGAGGAGGTGGGCGACATGGCCCGGTTCAGGCGCGGCAATCCGCTGGCGCTGGCCGTACTGGCCTTCCTCAGCGAGCGGCCGATGCATCCGTACGAGATCGGGCAGCTGCTGCGGCAGCGGGGCAACGCCGAGACCATCAAGATCAACTATGGCTCGCTCTATACCGTCGTGCAGAGCCTGGAGAAACACGGCCTCGTGGAGGTCGCGGGTGTGCAGCGGCAGGGCAACCGGCCCGAGCGCACCGTCTATGCGCTCACCGACCCCGGCCGCGCCGAGCTGCACGAGTGGCTGACCGAGCTCGTGTCGGTGCCCGCCAAGGAGTACCCGCTCTTCGGGGCCGCGCTCTCGCTGATGGGGGTGCTCGGCCCGGACGAGGTGTGCGAGCTGCTCACCTCGCGGGCCGCGGAGCTCGAAGTGCGGGCCGCCGGCGTGCGCGGGGTGGCCGAGGGGCTCGGCACGAAGCTGCCGCGGCTCTTCCTCGTCGAGACCGAGTATCAGGCCCACATGATGGCGGCCGAGGCCGCCTGGGTGCGGGGGCTGGTCAAGGAGATCGAGTCCGGCTCGCTGGACGGGGTCGAGGAGTGGCGGCAGATGCGCGCGACGGGCGAAGTGCCCGAGAAGTGGAAGGACTTGGAGGAGCCCGGCACGGACACGTAAGAGCACAAGAGAAAACCCGGCGGCGCTGCGGCAACAGCCCCGCCGGGGAACGACCCGAGACATTTCCAAGAACCCGCCGGAGGCGGGCGCCGGACGTCCGAGACGCAGCACTTCCAGGATAGCCCGGCGCCGCTCGGCGGAGATCACCCATCTTCGTAGGAAGCGGAGCTTTGTCATGCCCGGAAACGATGCGCTTGCAGTGGATGCGCGCGAACTGATCAAGACCTATTCCGGAGGCGTCACGGCCCTGGACGGCATGTCCGTCCAGGTGGCCGCCGGCACCGTCTTCGGCCTGCTCGGCCCGAACGGCGCCGGGAAGTCCACCACCGTGAAGATCCTCACCACCCTGGCCCGCCCCGATTCCGGCGCCGCCAGCGTGGCGGGGCACGACGTGGCGAAGAAGCCCGGCAAGGTGCGGCGCGCGATCGGCGTCGTATCGCAGAAGTCCGGCGCCGATCCGGTGGCGACCGGGCGGGAGAATCTGATCCTGCAGGGGCGGCTCTACGGGCTGCGCGGGCCTGAGCTGCAGCGGCGGGCGGACGAGCTGCTGGAGCGGTTCGACCTGACTGACGCAGGGAAGCGGCCCGTCAAGGGCTACTCCGGTGGCATGCAGCGGCGCCTCGACGTCGCACTCGGGCTCGTCCACCGGCCCGAGGTGCTCTTCCTCGACGAGCCGACCACCGGGCTCGACCCGGAGGCCCGGCAGGCGATGTGGGACGAGATCGCGCGGCTGGCCGGGGACGAAGGGCTGACCATCCTCCTCACCACCCACTATCTGGAGGAGGCCGACAAGCTCGCCGAGCGGATCGCCATCGTCGACCGCGGCCGGGTCGTGGTCGAGGGCACCCCGGACGCGCTGAAGGGTGAACTGCGCGGCGACGCCGTGCATGTGGAGCTGCGCGATCCGGTGGGGGAGGTGGACGCGCGGCTGCTGACGACCGCGCTGACCGAGTTCGCGGGCGTGCGGGACGCCGCCATCGACGGGCGCCGGCTGAGCGCCCGCGCCGACGACGGGGCGGCCGCCGTGCCGCAGGTGCTCGCCGTGCTGGAGCGGGAGGGCGCGAAGGTCGCGGCCGTCACCGTGGCGCGGCCGTCGCTGGACGACGTGTATCTGCGGTACGCGGGCCGGCGCTTCCCCGACGTGGACGCCGGGGGTGCGCGATGAGCAACTCCCTTACCCAGACCTGGTTCATGACCCAGCGGCAGCTGATGGCGCTCGTCCGTCAGCCCGCCTTCCTGGTCATCACGCTCATCCAGCCGGTGATCTGGCTGTTCCTCTTCGGCAACCTCTTCAAGAAGGTCACCGAGCTGCCCGGCTTCGGCTCCGGCTCGTATCTCGACTATCTGGTGCCCGGCGTCGTCGTGATGAGCGCGCTGAGCTCCAGCATGTGGGCCGGGATGGGGACGCTGGAGGAGATCGAGCGCGGCACGCTCAACCGCTTCCTGACCACGCCGGTCAGCCGCGGCGCCATCATGAACGGCAACGTGGTGCAGAACGCGCTGAGCGTCGCCCTGCAGTCCGTGATCATCGTGGTGCTGGGCAAGCTCGGCGGGGCCGACTACCCGGGCGGGGCGGCCGGCCTGATCATCCTCGTCGTGGCGGGCGTGCTGCTCGGCACCATCTTCGGGGCGATGTCGAACGCGATCGGCATGACCGTCCGCCAGCGAGAGTCGATCATCGGCATCAACACCTTCCTGCTGCTGCCGCTGACCTTCCTCTCGTCGGCCTTCATGGCGCCGGAGCTGATGCCGTCGTGGATGCGGCACATCGCCGACTTCAACCCGGTCAACTGGGCGATCGTGGCGGGCCGTTCCGCCATGGCCGCGGATCCGGACTGGGGTGACGTCCTGACCCGCGGCGGGGCGCTGCTGGCGCTGGCGGTCGCGGCGGTGTGGCTGTCGACGCGGACGTTCCGGACGTACCAGCGGTCCGTCTGAGCCGTCCCCGCGGGAGGGTGTGGCCTTACGCGGCCACGCCCTCCTGCTCCGCCTCGACCTCGGCGTTCCAGTCCTTCTTCGACGCCTGCCAGCCGTCCTCGTTGTGGCCCAGGCGCCAGTAGCCGGAGATGGACAGCTGCTCGCGCGGGATCTCGTGGTCGACCCGCAGGTGGCGGCGGAGCTGCTTGACCATGCCCGCCTCGCCGTGCACGAAGGCGTGCACCCGGCCCTCGGGGAAGTCGAGGGTGCGGACGGCGTCGACCAGGGCGGCGCCGACCGGCATGCCGTTACGGAACAGCCAGGTGATGTCCGCGCCGGCGGGCGCGGGCAGCGGCTGGCGCTCCTCGCGGTCGGCGACCTCGACGAAGCAGTGCACCTTGGCGCCGGCCGGCATGGCCTCCAGCGCGGCGGCGATCGCCGGGAGCGCGGACTCGTCGCCGGCGAGCAGATGCCAGTCGGCGTCGGGGTTCGGGGCGTACGCGCCGCCGGGGCCGAGGAAGAGCACCTCGTCGCCG
Organism: Streptomyces coryli; assembly: GCF_011044975.1. Lineage (GTDB taxonomy): Bacteria > Actinomycetota > Actinomycetes > Streptomycetales > Streptomycetaceae > Streptomyces > Streptomyces coryli. The sequence goes on from NZ_JAAKZV010000031.1 coordinate 17,611, forward strand.
GGCACGGCCTTGTCGGCCCACGGGCCCGCCAGGCCCTCGTCGCCGTGGACGACGAAGTCGACGGTGAGCTCGAGGAGTTCGGGGTCCCAGCTGCGGACCGTGTACGTGCGGGTGACCGGCCACTCGGCGCGCGGGAACTCCTCGCGGATCTGCGCCATGTCGAACGGCTCCGGGTACGTGACGTCCGGGAGCGGGAAGACGATCTTGATGTAGTGGTCGGTGTACTCGCCGGCCCCGAAGCCGGCCAGCCCTTCCCCGCCGAGCACCAGCCGCACCATGTGCGGCGTGAGCCGCTCGGTGCGTACCACTCGGGCGCGGTTGACCTTGGGCTTCTTGCGGGCTGGACGGTCTGCCACCAGGGGCCTCCCCGACGCGATGTTAGTTAGGTGACCCTAACCTAACAGTTCAGGCCTGCAGAGTGGAGAGCACCCGGTCAAGAGAGCCGCCGAGACCCCATCGCTTTGCCAGCGCCTGGAGCCGCTCCGGGTCCTTCGGCGTGCGGGGGAGGGCCGGGTCGTACGGGGGGAGCGGGATGTCGGCGGCGACCTTGACCACTGTCGGGGCCACCGCGATGTAGGGGCGGGACTCGTCCAGCTTGCGGCGCTGGGACGGGGTGAGGCCCGACTTCGGGTCGTCGACCGCCGCCATGATCCCGGCCAGGTCGCCGTACGCGTCGAGCAGCCGCGCGGCCGTCTTCTCGCCGATGCCGGGGACGCCGGGCAGGCCGTCGCTGGGGTCGCCGCGCAGCAGGGCGAGGTCCACGTAGCCGGGGCCGTTGACGCCGTACTTCTCGTGCAGGGCCGCCTCGTCCATCACCGTCGCGTTGCCCACGCCCCGTACCGGATAGATGACGCGGATGCCGCGGGCGTCGTCGATCAGCTGGAAGAGGTCGCGGTCGCCGGTGACGATGTCGACCGGTCCGGTGGCCTTGGCGGTCAGCGTGCCGATGACGTCGTCCGCCTCGTAGTGCGGGACGCCGACGCGGGCGATGCCGAGCGAGTCGAGGACCTCCTCGATCACCGGCACCTGCGGGGAGAGGGTGTCCGGCACCTCCTCGACGTCCGGGTCCTCCTCGCCCGGGTGCTCCTCGACGACGCGGTGCGCCTTGTAGGAGGGGATGAGGTCCACCCGCCACTGCGGGCGCCAGTCGGCGTCCATGCAGGCGACGAGGTCGTCAGGGTGGTGGTCCGCCGTGAGCCGGGCGATGAAGTCGAGCAGGCCGCGGACGGCGTTCACCGGGGTGCCGTCGGGGGCCTTGATCGACTCGGGGACGCCGAAGTAGGCGCGGAAGTACAGGCTGGCGGTGTCGAGAAGCATCAGGCGTCGGGTCACGCGACCGATGATGCCTTACGGCGTCGCGCCCTGCGGGGGTGTGACGCAGTTCGCTCGCGGCGGCGCGGTTCCGTGCGCGCGCTGTGAAGTCGATCACCGGCGCGAGGGGGTGTCCGTGGCCGCGCGCGGCTGTCGGTCCGTACCCGTGACGAGGTCGTCATACCCCTTCCCACCGGGGAGTTCGGCCTGCCGGGGGCAAGGCGGATGACCCGGATGAGGGTCGCGCCCGGCGGGGCCCGCGCCTCAGGGGCCCAGGGTTCAAAGGTGTAAAACTTGGTGCAGTTGCCAACGAAGGCGTTTGGCGACGGGTGCGGAAACCTCCCGGAGGGACGCGTGTGTTGAGCGTGACGCGCGTCACCGATGTGTTTGAGACACATAAGTCTGGGCAGCGGCGCATCCGGAGTGGATCCGGCCTGCCTTAGGGCAGAACGGGGCAAAACGGGCAGAACCCGCACCACTCTGCGACCCGCCGGCGGGGGAGGCGGGTCGTTTTACGTACGACTCGTGAGGTGTATGTGAGCAGGCTGCAAGCCGAGCACTTGTACAAGGTGTTCGGCAAACAAGCGGAACAGGCGGTGAGCCGGCTCGAATCCGGCGTCGACCGCGACGAACTGCGCAAGAACGGCACCACCGCCGCGGTCATCGACGCTTCCTTCGAGGTCGAGTCCGGCGAGATCTTTGTCGTCATGGGTCTGTCGGGCTCCGGCAAGTCCACCCTGCTGCGGCTGCTGAACGGGCTCCTCGAGCCCACGTCCGGCGCCGTGAAGTTCGACGGCGAGGATCTGACGAAGCTCAGCCCCGCCGCCCTCCGCGCGGTCCGCGCCAAGAAGATCTCCATGGTCTTCCAGCACTTCGCCCTCTTCCCGCACCGCAGCGTTCTGGAGAACGCCGGGTACGGGCTCGAGGTGCAGGGTGTCGAGAAGAAGGAGCGCGAGGAGCGCGCCACCGAGGCCCTGCATCTCACCGGTCTCGAGGGCTGGGAGAAGTCCTGGCCCGACGAGCTGTCCGGCGGCATGCAGCAGCGCGTCGGCCTGGCCCGCGCGCTGGCCACCGACGCCGACCTGCTCCTGATGGACGAGTCCTTCTCCGCCCTGGACCCGCTGATCCGCCGCGATATGCAGGACCAGCTCCTTGAACTGCAGGAGAAGCTGAAGAAGACCATCGTCTTCATCACCCACGACCTGAACGAGGCCATGCGCCTGGGCGACCGCATCGCGGTCATGCGCGACGGCGAGATAGTTCAGATAGGCACCCCCGAGGACATCCTCGTCCGCCCGGCGAACGACTACGTCCGCCGCTTCGTCGAGGACGTCGACCGCACCCGCGTGCTCACGGCCGGCTCGATCATGGAGCAGCCGCAGGACGGCGGGATCAAGGGCTTCACGGCCGCGGTCAGCGTCCCCGAGGACACCCCGGTCGCCGAGCTGTTCGCGCCCTTCGCGGGCGGCGACTCGGCCGTCGGCGTGACCGGCGACGACGGCGACCTGGTCGGCCGCGTCGAGCGGGACCGGCTGCTGTCCGTGCTGGGTGAGTCGGTCACCGGCGCCGAGGGCGACACGGACGCCGACGAGGGTGAGAGCGAAAAGGTGACGGCCGGTGCCTAGGATCGACTTCGGGTCGAAGGTCGAGTCGTTCATCGACTGGCTGCAGACCCATCTGACGTGGCTGTTCGATGCGATCAGCACCGTACTGACCAACTGCTTCGACGGCGTCAACGCCGTTCTCAGCGGCCCCGAGCCGCTGCTCATGGGCGGCATCCTCGCCGTCATCGCGTTCTGGCTGCGCGGCCTGTTCCCGGCGATTCTCGCCATGATCGGCTTCATGGTCATCGACTCGGTCGAGCTGTGGGAACACGCGATGATGACGCTGTCCCAGGTCCTCGTCTGCGCCGTGATCACGCTGATCATCGCGGTGCCGCTGGGCATCTGGGCCGCGCGCAGCAAGACGGTCTCCGCGGCCGTGCGCCCGGTGCTCGACTTCATGCAGACGATGCCGGCGATGATCTACCTGCTGCCGGGTGTCGTCTTCTTCGGCGTCGGCGTCACGCCGGGCTTGCTGGCCACCGTCATCTTCGCGATGCCGCCGGCCGTGCGCATGACCGAGCTGGGCATCCGGCAGGTCGACCCCGAGCTCGTGGAGGCCGCCGAGGCCTTCGGTACGACGCCGGGCAACACCCTGCGCCGGGTCCAGCTGCCGCTCGCGCTGCCGACGATCATGGCCGGTGTCAACCAGGTCATCATGCTCGCCCTGTCCATGGTCGTCATCGCCGGTATGGCCGGTGGCGAGGGCCTCGGTGAGGACGTCTACAACGCGGTCACCCGCGTCGAGATCGGCGCCGGCTTCGAGGCGGGCCTCGGCGTCGTCATCCTGGCGATGTACCTGGACCGCATGACCGCCGCGCTGAACCAGCGCGTCTCCCCGCTCGGCCGCCGCGCCCTGGCCAAGGCCGCGGCCATGGCCAGCGGCTGGAAGCTGGTGCACTACCGTCCGGCCACCTCGGTCGCCGGCGTCGGCGTCATCGTCCTCGCGCTCGTCGCGGGCGGCATGAGCTTCGCCGGCTCCGACGACGACAGCCAGCAGGCCTCGGCGTCCACGAACGTCGGCAAGGGCAAAGAGATCAAGATGGGCTACATCCCGTGGGACGAGGGCATCGCCTCCTCGTACCTCTGGAAGGAAGCCCTGGAGCAGCGCGGCTACAAGGTCGACCTGCAGCAGCTCGACCCGGGCCCGATGTTCACCGCCCTCTCGAAGGGCGACCTGGACTTCCAGACCGACACCTGGCTGCCGACCACCCACGAGCAGTACTGGAAGAAGTACGGCAGCAAGCTCGAGGACCTCGGCGACTGGTACGGCCCCACCTCGCTGGAGCTGTCCGTGCCCTCGTACATGAAGGGCATCAAGTCCCTCGAGGACCTGAAGAAGAACGAGGACAAGTTCGGCAAGAAGATCATTGGCATTGAGGCCTCGTCCGGCGAGATGGGCATCCTCAAGGACAAGATCGTCAAGGAGTACGGCCTCGAGGACTGGAAGATCGTCTCCTCGTCGACCGCGTCGATGCTCGCCGAGCTCGACCGTTCGTACAAGCAGGAGAAGCCGATCGTCACCACCCTGTGGTCGCCGCACTGGGCGTACAGCAAGTACGACCTGACCAAGCTCAAGGACCCGAAGGGTGCCTGGGGCAAGGGCGACAAGATCCACACGGTGGCCCGGAAGGGCTTCAGCCAGGACGACCCGACGGTCGCCAAGTGGCTGAAGGGCTTCAAGATGTCCGAGAAGGACCTCACCGACCTCGAGGGCATGATCACCGACGCCGGTAAGGGCAAGGAGCAGGACGCGGTCAAGGAGTGGCTGAAGAAGCACCCCGGCTACGTCAACAAGATGGCTCCGGTCGCCGGCGGCGGTGGTGACACCGCCAAGGGCAAGGACGCCGGCAAGACCGTGAACCTCGGCTACTTCCCGTGGGACGAGGCCATCGCCTCGACCTACCTGTGGCAGAACATCCTCGAGGACCGCGGCTACAAGCCGAACGTCAAGCAGCTCGACCCGGGTCCGCTGTACACGGCGCTGTCGAAGGGCGACATGGATGTCCAGATGGACTCCTGGCTGCCGACGACGCATAAGCAGTACATGGACAAGTACGGCGACAAGCTGAGTGATATCGGCAAGTGGTACGGCCCGACCTCGCTCGAGCTGTCCGTGCCGTCGTACATGAAGGACGTGAACTCCCTCGAGGACCTGAAGGACCACAAGGGCGAGTTCAAGGGCAAGATCATCGGCATTGAGGCCTCCGCCGGCATGATGGGGATCCTCAAGGACAAGGTGGTCAACGAGTACGGCCTGAAGGACTGGAAGGTCGTCTCGTCCTCCACCGCGTCGATGCTCTCCGAGCTCGACCGCTCCATCAAGAAGAAGGAGCCGGTCGTGGTCACCCTTTGGTCGCCGCACTGGGCCTACGCCCAGCACGACCTGAAGAAGCTCAAGGACCCGAAGGGCGCCTGGGGCAAGGGTGATGACATCCACATCACCGGCAAGAAGGACTTCAAGAAGGACTTCCCCGAGCTGAACGGCTGGCTGAAGAACTTCAAGATGTCCGAGAAGGACCTCGCCTCCCTGGAGGCCGAGATCCAGAAGGGCGGCCAGGGCAAGGAGAAGGAGTCCGCCCGCAAGTGGATGGACGCCCACCCCGGCATCGTGGACAAGCTGGCTCCGGTCGGCTGACGCCACTTGCCCGCGGCTGCTGACGCCGCATCTCACCGAGGGGCCCCGCCCCGGTCGTCATCGCGACGGCCGGGGCGGGGCCTTCGGCGTTTATTCGGATGACACCGACTCCCGGCGCTCGTACGGTATTTACCGGAGAGAGCGGAGCGCCCGGTGCGCAGGCTGCGGTTACTTCTCTGGATCCAAAGGTTGCGGGTTCGAGTCCCGTCGTCACCTCTGGGGTGGCGTAGCTCAAATCGGATAGAGCATTGGAATGAATCCGCCGCCGAATTCTGAACTCGGGCGCTCCGGAAAATGACGGGGGAATCATGGGCAAGTTCACGTACGAGGGCGGCGCGGCCTATACCCGTGACAGCAAGTCCGATCTCGTGCTGCTCGCCGTCGTCAACATGGTCGGCGAGGGCACCTTTTACGAGAAGGCCGCCGACCGCGACGACCGGTTCCGCGATCTGGTGCGTACCGTCGCCGTGGCCGACGGCGCGTGGACCGCGGGCTTCGTGGCCTGGCTGCGCGGCGAGGCCAACATGCGGTCGGCCTCGCTGGTCGCCGCCGCCGAGGCGGTCGCGGCCCGGCTGGCCGAGGGGCTGCACGGCGGTAACCGCGCCATCGTCGCCGCCGCGTGCCGGCGCGCCGACGAGCCGGGCGAGTTCCTCGCGTACTGGATGGGTGCGTACGGCCGCACGCTGCCGAAGCCGGTCAAGCGTGGCCTCGCCGACGCCGTCCGCCGCCTCTACACCGAGCGTGCGCTGCTGAAGTACGACACCGGCGGCGCCCGGGACTTCCGCTTCGCGGACGTGCTGGAGCTGGTGCACGCGGCGCCCGACGCGGGCAAGCCGTGGCAGGGTCCGCTGTTCCAGCACGCGCTCGACCGGCGGCACGGCCGCCGCGAGGGCGCGGTGCCGGAGGCGCTGCGGACCGTACGGGCGCGGGGCGAGCTGATGGCGCTGCCCGAGGCCGGGCGGCGGGAGCTGCTCGCCGCGCCGGACGCGCCCGCGCGGCTGCGTGCGGCCGGCATGACCTGGGAGGCGCTGGCCGGCTGGCTGCAGGGGCCGATGGACGCGGAGGCATGGGAGGCCGTGCTGCCGTCGATGGGGTACATGGCGAAGCTCCGTAACCTGCGGAACTTCGACGAGGCCGGGCTGAGCGACGAGGCCGCCGCGCAGGTGGCCGAGCAGCTCGCCGACCCCGCGGAGGTCGCGGCGTCGCGGCAGTTCCCGTACCGCTTCCTGTCGGCGTACCGGGCCGCCCCTTCGCTGCGCTGGGGCCACGCGCTGGACAAGGCGCTGACCGCGGCCACGGGCAACGTGCCGGTGCTGCCGGGGCGTTCGCTGGTGCTCGTGGACACCTCGGCGTCGATGGGCGGCCGGCTCTCGCGGCGGTCGGAGGTCCGGCACGTGGACGTCGGCGCGCTCTTCGGGGCGGCGCTGGCGCACCGGGGCTGCGATGTCGACCTGGTCGGCTTCGCGAACGGGCACTTCCGGCACGGACTGACGCCGGGGGGTTCCGTGCTGCGGGACATCGAGGCGTTCTGCGCGCGGATCGGCGAGGTCGGGCACGGCACGGAGACGGTGGCGGCGCTGCGCGCGACGTATCGCGGGCACGACCGGGTCGTGATCGTCTCGGATATGCAGGCGTTCGCGTACCCCGGCTACGGGCTCGGGAATGTGTCGGTGTCGGACGCGATCCCGGCGCAGGTGCCGATGTTCGGGGTCAACACCACCGGCTACGCCACCGTGTCGATCGACGCCACCCGGCGGAACCGGTACGAGATCGGCGGCTTCAGCGACAAGCTGTTCAGCATGGTCGGGCTGCTCAGCGACGATCGCGTGGCCGCTTGGCCGTGGGAGACCGCGGCCTGACTGGGGGCGTACGGTGCCGGGGTGGACAACTCCGGCACCGTACGCGTGCGTCGCGTCGTTTCCCTGGTTCCGTCGCTGACCGAGGCGGTCGCGGAGACCGCCCCCGGCCTGCTGGTCGGGGCCACCGACTGGTGCAGCCATCCGGCGGACCTGGACGTGGAGCGCGTAAAGGGCACGAAGAACCCGGATGTCGAGCGGATCATCGAGCTCGGACCCGACCTGGTCATCGCCAACGAGGAAGAGAACCGCGAGCCCGACCTCGCCGCGCTGCGGGAGGCCGGGCTGGACGTGCTGGTGACCGAGGTGCGGACCCTGGAGCAGGGCTTCGCGGAGCTGCATCGCGTGCTGGTGGACGGCTGCGGACTGCCGCGGCCTTCCTGGCTGGATGCTGCCGAGGCGGCCTGGGCGGCGGTGGTACGGGCGGAGCCGCCGCGGCGGGCCGTGGTGCCGATCTGGCGGCGGCCGTGGATGGTGCTGGGACGGGACACGTTCGCCGCGGATCTGCTGGCGCGGCTGGGCGTGGAGAACGTATACGCGCACCATCCCGAGCGCTATCCGAAGATCCCCCTGCCCGAGCTCCAGGCCGCCGACCTCGTCGTCCTGCCGGACGAGCCCTACGCCTTCGCCGCGGACGACGGCCCGGAGGCCTTCCCCGGCCTTCCCGCCGCGCTCGTCAGCGGCCGGCACCTGACCTGGTACGGGCCGTCGCTGGTGGAGGCGCCGGAGGTGCTGCGGGCCGCGCTGGCCGCCGCCCGTCCCGGATAAGGCCTCAGCTGTACGGGAGCAGCGCTCCGGAGGCGACCCCGCGCACCGTGCGCACCAGGGCGATCAGCCAGGCCGCCACCAGGAAGGCGTAGAGCGCGGCCGACAGCCAGAACAGCGCGTCCAGACCGGTATGCCGGGCCAGCCCCGCCGCGCCGGTGACGCAGGTGCCGACCGGGAAGGTGAAGCCCCACCAGGTCATGGCGAAGGTCATGCCGTCCCGGACCGCCCCGACCACCAGCGCGGCGGCGAAGGCGAACCAGAGCAGCGCGAAGCCCATCACCGGGGCGCCGTAGAGGAAGGCGAAGGCCTGCGCGGCCCCGGCGTACTCCGGGGACCCGAGCGGGGCCGCGGCGGCGATGTTGTTGAGCGCCGTCGTCGACTGCCCCAGCGGGCCGAGAACCAGGAAGAGCGTCGGCGTCAGGGTGAGCGGCAGCGGCCCGCCGTGCAGCAGCCGGGAGAAGACGACGGGCAGGATGATGAGGGTGGCGAACAGGCTGATGCCGAAGAACGCGTAACAACCCATGATCATCGCCAGCCGCCACTGCCCTTCCGGCAGGTGCGGGACGAAGGCCGGGCCGGTGGCGGCGGACACCATGGGCGCCACCACCGGCAGCAGCCACACGGGGGAGGCGGAGCCGGTCTCGATGCGATGGCGGGCCACCATGAGATACGGGACGGCGGCCGCGGCCACGACGCCGATGACGGTGCCGGCGATCCACAGGACCGCGTCGAGGACGACGGCGGCGTGCTCGCCGAGGAGGTCGACGCCGACAGCGCTGGTGGCGGCGCCGACCGCGAGCAGGGCCATGGAGAGGCAGCCGTAGAAGGGCGCGACCCCCGGGTCCAGCAGGTGCAGCCGGGCCTGGTCGCGGTGGCGCGTCCAGTGCACGGCGCGGCCGGCGAGGATGGTCGCGAGCATCAGCAGGGACAGGGCCCAGACGGCGTGCAGCAGCAGTCCGGGGACCTGGAAGCGCTGGGCCGCGCCGGCCGTCGCCACGATGGCGGTGCCCATGACCGCCGCGTACCAGTTCGGGCCGAGGTTGCGGACCGAGAGACGGTGGCCCGTGAGCGGGCCCGCCGTGGCGGGGGCGATCATGAGTACAGCTTGCGGCCAGGCGGTCGGCAGGGCGCGCGTTATTCGTTCGACCGAGTCCCGGGGCGCTGCCACGATTGATCGATGAGCCACACCATCGTCCCCGCCGAAGGCGTCCGGCTTCCCTGGGAAGGGGTCCCGGACCACGTCCGGCGTGCCGTCGAGGCCGAACTCGGCGCCGCCGTCGTCGCGGCCGTGACGCAGACCGGTGGGTTCTCCCCGGGTGTGGCCGCCCGGCTCCGGCTCGACGACGGGCGCCGGGTGTTCGTCAAAGCCGTCAGCGCCGAGACCAACGACATCTCCGCCCGGATGCACCGCAAAGAGGCCCGGAAGGTCGCCCTCCTGCCGCCCGGGACCCCCGCGCCGCGGCTGCTCGGGTCGTACGACGACGGGACCTGGGTCGTGCTCGTCTTCGAGGAGGTCGAGGGGCGGCAGCCCCATATCCCCTGGGAGCGCGACGAGTTGCGGCGCGTGCTGGCGGCCCTCGGCGAACTTGCCCGTATCCCCGCGCCCGACGGCGTCCACGCGCCGCGCGAGGACGGGTTCGGGCGATGGCGCGAGATCGTCGCCGCGTACGACGCCGGCGAGGACGACTTGCACGGGCTCGACCCCTGGGTGCGGGACCGTATCCACGAACTCGCCGAGCGCGAGGACCGCTGGGCGGTGGCCGCCGCCGGTGACACGCTCGCCCACGGCGACGTGCGCGCCGACAACATCCTTCTGACGGCCGACGGCGCCGTCTTCGTCGACTGGCCGCACACGCTGCGCGCCGCGCCCTGGTTCGACCTCCTCATCTCGCTGCCCTGCATCGCCATGCAGGGCGGGCCGGACCCGGAGGAGACGTTCGCCGCGCACCCGCTCGGGCGGGACGCGGACCCGGACGACGTCACCACCGTCCTCGTCGCCGTCACCGGCCTGTTCCTCGGCGGCGCCCGTCTCCCCGCGCCGCCCGGGCTCCCCACCCTGCGCGCCTTTCAAAAGGCGCAGGGGGACCAAGCCCTGGCCTGGCTCAGGAAGCGGCTCTGACCAGCCCTTGCATGACCCGCAGGTCGTCGCCCATCTCCGGGTGCCACTGCACGCCGAGGACGAAGGCGTCGCCGGGGCGCTCCAGGCCCTCCACCGTGCCGTCGTCCGCGTGCGCCGAGACCACCAGGCCCTCGCCCACGCGGTCCACCGCCTGGTGGTGATACGTCGGGACCACCGTCCCGGCGTCCTCAAGCAGCGCCGCGAGCCGCGTGCCGGGGACCGGCTTCACCGCGTGCTCGGCGAAGACGCCGGGCGGGCCGTCGTGTCCGTCCAGGTGCTGCAGCAGCGTGCCGCCGCAGGCCACGTTCAGCAGCTGGGAGCCGCGGCAGATCCCCAGCAGCGGCAGCTCGCGCTCCAACGCCGCCTCGATCAGGGCCAGTTCCCAGGCGTCCCGCTCCGGCGCGGGCGGGCCCGTACGCTCCTCGGGCGAGGCCCCGTAACGTCCCGGCTCCACGTCCGGACCGCCCGCCACCACCAGCCCGTCCAGCCGCGCGACGGCCTCATGGGCCGCGCCTGGCACGGAGTCCGGCGGCAGCAGCGCCGCCATCCCGCCCGACCGCTGCACGAGGCGGTGATAGCCCGACGGCAGCAGCGCGGCGGGCAGCCGCCAGTGCGACCAGGCGGCCTCGTCCACGAGGTAGGTCGAGATGCCGATCAGCGGACGTCGCATGAGTTCTCCCCGGCGTGGGAATGCCCGTTCCCGATCAAGGGTAGTCAGGATTACCTTTCAGTGGCCTCCCGGCAGCTCCACCTCCCCGAAAGAGGAAGGCGATTGCAGTGCCAGACCGCACACCTCCGCTCACCGTCGACGAGCTGCGCCGGCGTGCCGACGACGGCAGCATCGACACCGTCGTCGTCGCTTTCGCCGATATGCAGGGGCGCCTCCAGGGCAAGCGCTTCGCCGTCCGCCACTTCCTCGACGACGTGCTCGGGCACGGCACCGAGGGGTGCAACTACCTCCTCGCCGTCGACGCCGACATGAACACCGTCGACGGCTTCAAGATGTCCTCCTGGGACCTCGGCTACGGCGACTTCGCCATCCACCCGGACCTGGACACCCTGCGCTTCACCCCCTGGAACGAGGGCAGCGTCCTCCTCATCGCCGACCTCGCCTGGCACGACGGCGCGCCCGTCGCCCCCGCGCCCCGGCAGATCCTGCGCCGCCAGCTCGACCGCCTCGCCGACCGCGGCTGGACGCCGTACGTCGGCACCGAGCTCGAATTCATCGTCTTCCGGGACTCGTACGAGGAGGCCTGGTCGAGCGGCTATCGCGAGCTGACGCCGGCCAATCAGTACAACATCGACTACTCGATCCTCGGCACCGGCCGCATCGAGCCGCTGCTGCGCCGGATCCGCAACGAGATGGGCGACGCCGGCATGCGCGTCGAGTCCGCCAAGGGCGAGTGCAATCTCGGGCAGCACGAGATCGCCTTCCGCTACGAGGACGCGCTGACGACATGTGATCAGCACAGCGTCTACAAGACCGGTGCCAAGGAGATCGCCTCGCAGGAGGGCATGTCGCTCACCTTCATGGCGAAGTACAACGAGCGGGAGGGCAACTCCTGCCATATTCACCTGTCGGTGCGGGACGGCGACGGCGCGCCGGTCTTCGCCGGGGACCGGCCGGGCGGGATGTCGGAGGTCATGGAGCACTTCCTCGCCGGACAGCTCGCCGCGCTGCGCGAGTTCTCGCTGCTGTACGCGCCCAACATCAACTCCTACAAGCGCTACCAGCCCGGCTCCTTCGCCCCCACCGCCGTCGCCTGGGGCCCCGACAACCGCACCTGCGCGCTGCGCGTCGTCGGCCACGGCCACTCGCTGCGGCTGGAGAACCGGATGCCGGGCGGCGACGTGAACCCGTACCTCGCCGTCGCCGGGATGATCGCCGCCGGGCTGCACGGCGTCGAGCAGAAGCTGGCGCTGCCGGAGCGGGTGACCGGCAACGCGTACGACCTCGACGGCATCGCCCACGTCCCCACCACCCTCCGCGAGGCCGCCGAGCTGTGGAACGACAGCGCGCTCGCCCGCGAGGCCTTCGGCGAGGACGTCGTCAAGCACTACCTGAACATGGCGCGGGTGGAGCAGGAGGCGTACGACAGCACGGTCACGGACTGGGAGCGGTTCCGGTCCTTCGAGCGGATGTGAGCAGGCAGTTGGAACTCGAGATCGTCAACCCCGCCACCGGGGAGCCCGTCACCACCGTCCCCGGCACCACCCGCGAGGAGGTGGACGCCGCCGTCGCCCGGGCCGCCAAGGCGCAGCAGGCCTGGGCCGCCCTCGTGCCCGGCGACCGGGCCTGGCTGCTGCGCAAGGTCGCCGACGCCATCGATACGCACCTGGAGGAGCTGGCGCAGCTGGAGGTGCGCGAGGCCGGGCACCCGATCGGCAGCGCCCGCTGGGAGGCGGGCAATGCGCGCGACCTCTTCGAGTACGCGGCCGGGGGAGTGGAGCGGCTGACGGGGCGGCAGATCCCGGTGACCGGCGGGGTGAACCTGACCTTCGCCGAGCCGCTCGGCACCGTCGCCGTCATCGCACCCTGGAACTTCCCGCTCCCGATCGCCTCCTGGGGCGTCGCCCCGGCGCTGGCGGCGGGCAACGCGGTCATCCTCAAGCCCGCCGAGACCACGCCGCTGACGGCGCTGCTGCTGGCCGAGCTGGCGCTGCAGGCGGGGCTGCCGGAGGGGCTCTTCCAGGTGCTGCCGGGGCCCGGGTCCGTAACCGGGGACGCGCTGGTGGAGCATCCAGGCGTCGCCAAGGTCGTCTTCACCGGGTCCACCGCCGTCGGCAAGCAGATCATGGCCAAGTGCGCCGCCCAGGTGAAGCGGGTGACGCTCGAACTGGGCGGCAAGAGCCCCAACATCGTCTTCGCCGACGCCGATCTGGAGCGGGCCGCGGCCGCAGCGCCGTCCTCGTTCCTCGACAACACCGGGCAGGACTGCTGCGCCCGCAGCCGCATCCTGGTGGAGCGCTCCGTCTACGACCGCTTCGTGGAGCTGCTGGAGCCGGCCGTCCTCGGCTTCACGGTCGGCGACCCGGCCGACCCGGCCACGGAGATGGGGCCGCTCATCTCCGCCGCGCACCGGGAGCGGGTGCGTTCCTACGTACCCGAGGACGCGCCCGCCGCCATCCGCGGCAGCGTGCCCGACGGGCCCGGCTTCTGGTACCCGGCCACCGTCCTCACCGACATCCCGGCCGACGACCGGCGGTCGGTCGAGGAGATCTTCGGCCCGGTCGCCATCGTCACCCCTTTCGACGACGAGGCCGAGGCGGTACGGCTCGCCAACGCAGGGCCGTACGGGCTCTCCGGCTCCATCTGGACCCGCGACGCCGGCCGGGCGCTGCGCGTCTCGCAGGCGGTCGAGGCGGGGAATCTGTCCGTCAACTCCCATGGCAGCGTGCGCTATTGGACCCCCTTCGGGGGCTATAAGCAGTCTGGACTCGGCCGCGAGCTGGGCCCGGACGCGCTGCATGCCTTCACCGAGACGAAGAACGTGTTCATCAGCACCGAGGAGAGCTAAGTGTCTGAAGCAGCCCCCGTCTGCCGCCGCCTGGTCGGCCGCACCGCCGTCGTCACGGGCGCGGGCAGCGGCATCGGCCTCGCCGCCGCCCGCCGGCTCGCCTCCGAGGGGGCGAGGGTCGTCTGTGCCGACGTCGACGTCCGGGCCGGGAAGGCGGCCGAGGAGGCGACCGGCGGCCTGTTCGTACGGGCCGATGTGACGAGCGAGGAGGATGTGGCGACCCTCTTCCAGACCGCCTACGACACGTACGGCTCGGTCGACGTCGCCTTCAACAACGCCGGCATCTCACCGCCCGACGACGACTCGATCCTCACCACCGACCTGGCCGCCTGGAAGCGGGTCCAGGACGTCAACCTCACCTCCGTCTACCTGTGCTGCAAGGCCGCCATCCCGTACATGCAGCGCCAGGGCCGCGGCTCGATCATCAACACCGCCTCCTTCGTCGCCCGCATGGGCGCCGCCACCTCGCAGATCAGCTACACCGCCTCCAAGGGCGGCGTGCTGGCGATGTCGCGGGAGCTGGGCGTGCAGTTCGCCCGCGAGGGCATCCGGGTCAACGCGCTGTGCCCCGGGCCCGTGAACACCCCGCTGCTGCAGGAGCTCTTCGCCAAGGACCCGGAGCGGGCGCAGCGCCGCCTCGTGCACATCCCGGCGGGCCGCTTCGCGGAGGCGGACGAGATCGCCGCCGCTGTCGCCTTCCTCGCCAGCGACGACTCGTCCTTCGTCAATGCCGCCGACTTCCTGGTCGACGGAGGAATTTCCGGCGCGTATGTGACGCCGGTCTGACAAATGGATGTACGGTGCATGGGTTTCGATCCGTAAGACGATGACGTACGTACGGAGGCACCACCTTGCGCACCGCACCGCTGCTGTCCGCCCTGAGCCTGGCCGCGGCCGCCACCCTGACGGCCGCGCCGGCGGGCGCCGCAGCCCCGCAACAGGAGGGGCGTGACTGCCCGCAGCTCTCCCGCGAGCTCGCCTGGCACGGCGACAACCGGGAGCAGCTGCAGCAGGCGATCGACGAGGCCGGAAGCTGTTCCGGCGGCCACCGCGCCCGGCCCGTCGCCGCCTTCGACTGGGACAACACGATCACCAAGAACGACGTCACCGACGCGGTCATCGCCTGGTCGCTGCGGCACGACAAGATCCTCCGGCCCGAGCGCTGGAGCGACACGAGCAAGTGGCTCACCCCGGCCGCCGAGAAGGCGCTGACCGAGGCGTGCGGCACGGAGGTGCCGGTCGGCGAGCCGCTGCCCACCTCGACCGACACCGACTGCGCCGACGAGATCTTCGAGATCCGCGCCGAAGCCAAGACCATGGCCGGCGACGAGGCTTTCGAGGGCACCTGGAACCACCGCCGCACCGTCCCCGAGTACGCCTGGGTGCCGCAGCTGTTCGTCGGCCACACGGTGGCGGAGCTGCGCTCGTACGCCGCGAAGTCGCGCGCCGAAGCGCTGGCCGCGCCCGTCGGGGCGAAGCAGACCGTCGGCACCCACGAGATCCCCGCCTACGTGCGCTACTACGACCAGCAGCGCGACCTGCTGAAGACCCTGAAGAAGGCGGGCTTCGACGTCTACATCGTCTCCGCCGGGTCCGAGCCGGTGACCGAGGTGTGGTCGAAGGGCGTCGGCATCGACCGCAAGCACACCATCGCGATCCGCAGCGTGCTGAAGGACGGCCGGATCACGCCGTACAACTACGGCTGCGGCGATGTGGGCGTCACCGAGGGCGAGTACATCCCGTACATCGACGGCAAGCGCTGCGCGGTGAACCAGGAAATCTTCGGCGTGCAGGGCGCCGATGCCTGGAAGAAGCAGGGGGAGAAGCACCGCATCGCGATCGGCGGCGGCGACGCGGACACCGACGTCACCTTCGTCGGCGACGCGACGGCCGCGCACCTGGTCCTGAACCGTAACAAGCCGGAGATCATGTGCCGCGGCTACGACGACGCCGACGGCAAGTGGGTGGTGAACCCGATGTTCATCGAGCCGCTGCCGCAGCAGCAGGCGCCGTATCCGTGCGCCACCAGCGCGTACGCGAACGAGGACGGCACCCACGGGCCGGTGCTCCGGGAGAACGGCGACGTGGTCCCGGACCAGGAGGACAAGGCGTACTGAGCGCGGGCGCTCATTGACGGACACGGGAACTGTAACTAGCCTGATTGCAGTTTGGTCGGCGCCGAGGGAGTGGTGATGGCGGTCAGTACCCGTACCGCGGTGGCGGCGCACGCGCTGACGTTCCTGGCCGGCCGGGAAGCGGACGGGCTGCAGTCGTCGGCGCGGATCGCGGAGAGCCTGGAGAGCAACCCGGTGCTGGTGCGCCGGGTGCTCGGGCAGCTGCGGAGCAAGGGCCTCGTCGATGCCGTCGAGGGCAGCGGAGGCGGCTGGCGGCTCGCGAAGCCGGCCGCGGAGATCAGCCTGCTCGACACGTATGCCGCCGTCGAGGACGACCTCACGCTGCTGCCGACGCACGCCCATCCGCCCAGCCGTAACTGCGCGGTGGGCCGGCATATGCAGTCCCTCCTGGAGGAGGAGTTCTGCGCCGCGCGCCGCGCGATGGAGCGGCAGCTTGCCGAGACGAGCATCGCCGACATGCACCGCCGCATTCAGCGGCGCGAAAGCGCACCGCCGATAAGCGGTTAGCCGCCGGGAATTGGCCGGAGTCCAGCTCCGGTCTATTTCTTTGCCTTAACTGCAACCAGTGTAGTTACAGTTTCGATGAACGGAGTAGCTGTGCAGCCAACGACCGTCCCGCTCTCGCGTCTGCTGAGTGCGCTGATCCCGGCGATGCTGCTGATCCCCATCGCCGCCGACATGGTCTCGCTCCTGCTGCCCCGGATCGCGGCGGAGTTCTCGGCCTCGACCGCGCAGGCCGCCTGGGTGGTGACCGGCTTTCTGCTGGCGTGCGCCATCGGGATTCCCGTTTACGGGCGGCTGGCCGACCGGTTCAGCCTGCGCCGGCTGTTCACGGTGGCGCTGGTGGTCTTCGCGGCCGGCAGCCTGATCTGCGCCGTGGCGCCGAGCCTGATCGTCCTGGTGGCGGGCCGGGTCGTCATGGGGGCGGGCGGCGCCGCCATCCCGGTGCTCGCGATCGTGTCCGCGGCGCGGCTGCTGTCCGGGCGCGAGGCCGCGGTCGGCATCGGGTTCCTCGGGGCGGCGGCGGGCGCCGGTACGGCGGCTGGGCCCGCCGTCGGCGGGATTCTCGGGGACGCGCTGGGGTGGTCGGCGCTCTTCTGGCTGATGACGGCCGTCGCGCTGGTGCTGGTACCGGTGGTCCGGCGGATCCTCACCGACGCGACCCCGGACGACCGGCGGTCGATCGACCTGCTCGGCGGCGTCGTGCTCGGGGCCGGCGTCGGTCTCGCGCTGTTCGGGATCACCCGGATCGAGAGCGCGGGGCTCGGCTCGGCGTCCTCCTGGGGCTCGATGGCCGCCGGGGCCGGCCTGCTCGCGCTCTTCGGCTGGCGGATCCGCGCCGCCGAGCACCCCTTCGTACCGCCCTCGCTCTTCGCGAACCGCGGCTATGTCGCGGCCGTCCTGGTGATCTTCCTGGCCATGGTCGTGAACCTGGCGACGCTCGTCCTGGTGCCGATCCTGCTCATCGACGAAGGCGGCCTGACACCGACCGAGGGCAGCCTGGTCATGATCCCCGGAGGGCTGGCGCTGGCGGCGACCTCGCCGCTGGCCGGACGGCTCAGCAGCCGCGGCGCGGACGCGGGGACCCTGATCGTGACCGGGCTCGCCGTGATCGGTGCGTCGATGCTGCTGCTGTCCACGCTGGCCGACGGCGGCTCGCCGGTGCTCGCCGGGGTGGCGGTGTTCGCGCTCGGCGCCGGGTTCGCGATCGTCGTCACCCTCACCACCACCGCGGTCAGCCAGGTGCTGCCGCCCGACCAGGTCGGGGTCGGCGTCGGGATCTTCCAGGGCGCCCAGTTCCTGGGCGCCGGTGCGGGACCCGCCCTCTTCTCCGCCCTGCTCTCGGCCCGGCTGAGCGGCGCGGACGACGCGGTGAATCCCCTCTATACGGACGCGGCGCCGCCGTATTCCGACACCTTCCTCGCCCTCGCCGCGGTGGCCGTCCTGGCCGTGCTCGCCGCCCTGCGCCTGCGGAGGGCCTCCGGGCGGGCCCGCGGCGGCGAGCCGGCCGCCGGCTACAAGAAGGTGCGCCCCTCGCCCCGGTAGGTCGGCACCGTCTCGACGACCCCGTCGCCGTCGATGAGGTGCAGCTCGTCGAAGCGCTCGCACAGCTCGCCCGCCTTGGCGTGCCGGAACCACACCCGGTCGCCGACCAGCAGGTCGTCCGCGGGCGCGCCGAGCAGCGGCGTCTGCACCTCCCCGGCTCCCTCCTGCGGGTCGTAGCGCAGGCCCTCCGGGAGATACGGAACGGGCAGCCGGTCCGCGCCGGCCGCGCCCGACGCCGGGTAGCCGCCGCCGAGCACCGTCACCACGCCGACGCCCGGGCGCCGCACCACCGGGTGCGCGAACAGCGCCGCGGGACGGCCCCGGTACGACGTGTAGTTGTCGAACAGCCGCGGCTGGAACAGGCCGGAACCCGCCGCCACCTCCGTCACCGCGTCCTCGGCCGCGGTGTGCTGCACGCTCCCGGTGCCGCCGCCGTTGACGAACTCGAGCCCGTCGGGCCCGGCCACCGCCCGCACCGCCGCGACCGCCTCCGCCCGCCGGTCGGCCAGCTCCTTGCGCGCCTTGGCCTGCATCAGCCGGATCGCCCGGGAGCGCAGCGGCCGCCCGGCGACCGCGTCGCCGACGCCGGCGATATGGCCCTCGTACGCCATGATGCCGACGAGCTTGAAGCCGGGGCGGCGGACCACCGAGCGGGCCAGCTCGGCCAGTTGGGCGGGGGTGGCGAGGGGGGAGCGGCGGGCGCCGACGCGTATCCGGCCGCCGAGCATGCGCAGGGCGGTGTCGAGCTCGATGCAGACCCGGATCTCCTCGCGGCCGCCCTCCCGCGCCGCGTCGATGAAGTTCAGCTGCGACGGGTCGTCGACCATCACGGTGACGGCCTCGGCGAGCTTCGGGTCGGCGGCCAGCTCGGCGAAGCCGGTGCGGTCCGCGGAGGGATAGGCGAGCAGCACGTCGTCGAAGCCGGAGCGGGCCAGCCACAGCGACTCGGCGAGGGTGAAGCTCATGATTCCGGCGAATCCGGGGCGTTCCAGGACGCGTTCCAGCAGCGCCCGCACCCGCACCGACTTGCTCGCCACCCGGATCGGCTTGCCGCGCGCCCGTCGTACGAGATCGTCGGCATTGGCGTCGAAGGCCTGGAGGTCGACGATCGCCAAGGGGGCGTCGAGGTGCGCGGTGGCCCGGTCGTACCGTGCCCGGTCTGCTGTCGGTCCGTGCATGCGTGCAGCGTGCCAGAGTATCCGTACCGGCCGGTAGAGGCCGGAAAGAGCGGTGTCATCGAGTCAAGGGGTGGACTGGGTGCCCATCGGCGCCGAGACCTAAGTAAAGTGTCCGAGCGCATCGGGGAGCAGGTGCCGCAGGTCAGAGGGGACAGAGGGGAGGGCTGCGGTGAGCACGGATACCGGGGAGGCGTCCGCGGAACAGTCACCCGAGTCACAACTCGAGCCGCCGCCCGCGCCGCCGCGCCCCTTCGCGCCGCCGAAACCCGTCGAACCGCCCGCCCGCGTCGGCGCCCCGCTGCACATCGCCGCGGTGCTGCCGAAGGACGCCCCGAAGCCGGCCGAACCCGATGAGGAGCCGCAGGGCCGCAGCCTGCGCCGCACGATCATCGCGGTGGCCTGCGCCATCCTGGGCCTCGGCCTGCTCGCAGGATCGGTGGCCGGCACCTGGCTCAGCGGCGGCGACGAGAACCCGGACCAGGCCGCGTACGAGACCGCGCGCGAGCTGTGGCACACCGCCGAGGTCGGCACCCTCTTCCCGCGCACGCTGCGCGGCGAGGCGGCCGGGCCCGGCGACGCGGACCGCACCTGGAAGCGGATCGGGGTGGCCGGGGACGGCGACTGCCGCCGCGCCTTCGACCCGAATCTCGCCAAGGCGCTCGCCCCCGTCGGCTGCGAGCGGCTGCTGCGGGCCACGTACGCGGATGCCACCGGGACCCATGTGACCACGGTCGGGATGCTGTTCACCAAGGCAGGCCCCGAGCGGATGCAGGCGCTGCGCGCCCGCTTCGCGGACGAGGACCTGGGCGAGCGCAAGGACCTGCTGCCGCTGCCGTACGCCGTGCCGGGCACCCCGGCCGCCGACTTCGGGAAGCGGCAGCGGGCCAGCTGGACGGTGGGCGTGGTGACGGACGCGCCGGTGGTGGTGTATTCGGTGAGCGGCTTCGCGGACGGGCGTGAGGTGTCCGATCCGCAGCCGGCCCAGACGGCCGTGCGCGCCGGGCAGACCACCGCGCCCGCGCAGGCCGGTCTCGGCCATGACGCGCAGGGCATCGCCGACCGGATCGAGAGCAAGCTGCGCAGCCAGGCGGGCGAGGCGGCGGCAGAGGCCGGGGGCGTCAAGTGAGCCGTATCTTCCGTATCGGAGCTTCCCGTACGCGCCGGGCCGCCCGCGCCGCGAGCGTGCTCGCCCTCGCCGGCGCCCTGCTCGCGCCCACGTCGGCGCACGCCGACAGCGTGCGCGACCTGGAGTGGGGCCTGGACGCCGTACGGGCGCCGCAGGCCTGGGCCACGACCAAGGGCGAGGATGTCACGGTCGCCGTGCTGGACACCGGCGTCGACGACCGGCATCCGGACCTGACCGGCTCCGTGCTGCCCGGCAAGGACCTGGTCGGCTTCGGCGCCGAGCGCGGCGACCAGTCGTGGGCCCGGCACGGCACGGCGATGTCCGGGATCATCGCGGGCCACGGACACGGGTCCGGCGATACGGAGGGCGTCACCGGCGTGGCACCCGAGGCGAAGATCCTGCCGATCCGCGTCATCCTCGAGGACAGCGACTCGGAGCGTAAGAAGGCACGGTCGCAGCGGGGCGGCGCGCTCGCGGAGGGCATCCGCTGGGCGGTCGACCACGGGGCGGATGTCATCAACCTCTCGCTCGGCGACGACAGCCGCTCCGCGCACCCCGAGCCGGGGGAGGACGCGGCGGTGCAATACGCGCTGCGCAAGGGCGTCGTGGTGGTCTCCTCGGCCGGCAACAGCGGCGAGAAGGGCGACCACATCTCGTACCCGGCGGCGTATCCGGGCGTGATCGCGGCGACGGCGGTGGACCGCGGCGGCATCCGGGCACCGTTCTCCACCCGGCGCTGGTACGCGACGGTGTGCGCGCCGGGCGTCGACGTGGTCATCGCCGACCCGGACCGCAGCTACTACGAGGGCTGGGGCACGAGTGCGGCTGCCGCCTTCGTCTCCGGCGTGGTGGCCCTGGTCCGCTCGGCCCACCCGAAGCTGACCCCGGCCCAGATCCGCGATCTGCTCCAGGACACCGCGCGGTATCGGCCGGAGGGCGGCCGGAGCGACTCGCTGGGCGCGGGCCTGGTGGACGCGGCGGCGGCGATCAGCGCGGGCGGGAAGCTCTCGACGCGAGCGTCGAAGCCCCGCGCGGCCTCGCAGCCCCCGCGCTACTTCGGCGCGGGTCCCGCGCTGGCGGGCGTGGGCACGTCCGACAGCGGCCCCGGCCCCGTGGCGCTGGCGGCGGGCTTCGTGGGCGTGGGCCTGCTGGGCGGCGCGTGGATCGTGTGGCGGGGGCCGCGGCGGGATCCGGACGAGGACTGACGCCGCCGTCCGGGTCCGGTGCCCTCACGTCGGCGGCCGCCGGAACATCCGGGCCCACCCGTCCCGCCTTGCGGGACGCCTGCCCCCGAGCGGCAGCCTCATGGCCGCCGGATACCCTCGTGCGCGTGGCAGCGCCCAAGAACATCCCGGATTCTCCCTTCGCCGCTGACGACGGCACCGCCGACCCTCGCCTGGCCGAAGCTCTCGCCGCGCATGCGAAGGAGCCCACCGCCGGCAATCACGCCGCCGTCCTCGCGGCGCTGCGCGGCGCCCGCCTCCTCGTGCCGGTCGTCGCGCTGCTGACCGAGGCCGAGACCGGGTCGGACGGGCTGCGGCGGGACAAGACGAGCGAGATGGCGATCCCGACCCTGAAGGGCCCCGGCGGCCGCAAGGCCCTCCCCGCCTTCACCTCCACCGAAGCCCTCACCCGCTGGGACCCCGAGGCCCGCCCCGTGGCCGTACCGCTGCACCAGGCCATCCAGGCCGCGGTCAGCGAGCGCGCCGACACCCTCGCGCTCGACATCGCGGGCCCGGCCCCGTACGAGCTCAGCGGCCCGGCCCTGCTGGCCGCCGCCGAGGGCCGCGACAGCGCCGACCCGCTGACGGATCCGGCCGTGCGGGAGGCCGTACGGGAGGTGCTGGCCGGGGACGAGGCGGTACGGCTGGCCCATCTCGGGCCCGGCGGGGCGGACGCGGACGGCACTTTGGCGCTGGTGCTGGAGCCCGGCACACAGGAGCAGACCGCCGAGGCCGCCCAGCGCATCGCCCGGGCGCTCGCCTCCCACGAGGCGCTGCGCGCGCGGCTGGGGCGGGGCATGACGCTGGCGCTGCTCCCGCCGGAGGCGGCGGCCAGGCTCACGGGGGAACCGATCTACGAGCGCTGACCTCGTTTCAAGCCCGGCCGGCGCTTGAGGCCGAGCGCCGCAGGCGCGATATCCGCGCGCAGCGCGGCAGAGCCCGACAGGCAGCCGCCAGGCATCCATCGCACAATGCAGAGAGCGGCAAAACGATCTCCACACGTCCACAAGGGAGAGGTCATGGAGACGCGCAAACTGGTATCCGAGTTCATCGGCACACTGCTGCTGGTGCTCTTCGCCGTAGGCGCGGCCGTCCTCGCCGCCGAATACATCGGCACCCTCGGCATCGCCCTGGCCTTCGGCTTCACCCTGCTGGCCCTGGCGTACGCCCTCGGCCCGGTCTCGGGCTGCCACGTGAACCCGGCCGTCACCCTCGGCATGCTGCTCTCGAAGCGGATCGGCGTGAATACGGCCGTCGGCTACTGGATCGCCCAGTTCCTCGGCGGCATCGCCGGCGCCGCGCTGCTGTACCTGCTGGCGAAGCAGGTGCCGGGCCTGCAGACCTCCGAGGCCTTCGGCAGCAATGGCTTCGCCGACCGCTCGGCCGTGCACATCAACACCGGCGGCGCCTTCATCGCCGAGGTGCTGCTGACGTTCCTGCTGGTCTTCGTGGTGCTGGCGGTCACCCACCGGTCCGCGAAGCTGACCGCGGGCTTCGGCGGCCTGGCGATCGGCATCTCGCTCGCCGCCATCCACCTGATCGGCATCCCGCTGACCGGCACCTCCGTGAACCCGGCCCGCAGCCTCGGCCCGGCGCTCTTCGCCGGCGGGCAGGCGCTGTCGCAGGTGTGGCTGTTCATCCTGGCGCCGCTGGTCGGCGGCGCGCTGGCCGCGGCGGTGCACGCCGTCGTCCACGGCGACGACACGGCGGACACGGCGGACGAGCCGGAGCCGGCCGCCGCCGCCAAGGCGTAATCGCCCGATCAGCCGAAGACCGGGCCGGTAAGCTTCTCGCCCGGCCCCTGGCCCGGCTCGTCCGGCACCGTCGAGGCCTCGCGGAAGGCCAGCTGCAGCGACTTCAGCCCGTCCCGCAGCGGTGCCGCGTGATACGAGCCGATCTCCGTCGCGCTCGCCGTGACCAGGCCGGCCAGGGCCGTGATCAGCTTCCGGGCCTCGTCCAGGTCCTTGTGCTGCTCGCCCTCCTCGGACAGGCCGAGGTTCACCGCGGCGGCGCTCATCAGGTGCACCGACAGGGTCGTGATCACCTCGACCGCCGGCACATCCGCGATGTCACGGGTCATGGCGTCGAAGTTCGGCTGCGCGTCAGCGGCGGGAGGGGTGGGCTCACTCATGCCCCGTAGCCTAGATGAGCGGGGCCGAGCCCCCGCCTGCGCCCCGACGCCCGGCACGCACGCTCGCCGCTCGGCCGGATAGGCCGCTGGCGCGCTCGGCCCCGCTCATCCGCGAGACCGCCGATGTGCTTGCTTCCGCCCCGGCCTGCTACTCTTGGGTGTCAGACCGGCCGGATACGTGTGTGTCCGGCCCGCAAGTGGAGGCTCCGAACTCCCACCTGATCGGCCTTACGGTCGGCAGGTCACCGGTCAAGATGCGCCCCGCGGCCTGCCGTGGCGGTGCTCCCCCGGCAGGAGCCCCGTCACTTGTGTCCCGTTCGGGGCATTTTTCATGCCCCGCAGCGAGTGGTCACCACAGACGATTACGCGGCTGTCCGCCAGGCATCCGCGTAGGAAGCCCGAGGAGGCCCCATCAGCGCCGAGCCCCGCATCAACGACCGGATTCGCGTCCCCGAGGTGCGACTCGTCGGTCCCAGTGGCGAGCAGGTCGGCATCGTGCCGCTTGCCAAAGCCCTGGAGCTTGCGCAGGAGTACGACCTCGACCTGGTCGAGGTCGCGGCGAACGCCCGTCCGCCCGTGTGCAAGCTCATGGACTACGGGAAGTTCAAGTACGAGTCGGCCATGAAGGCCCGTGAAGCGCGCAAGAACCAGGCGCACACGGTCATCAAGGAGATGAAGCTCCGGCCGAAGATCGACCCGCACGACTATGACACCAAGAAGGGTCACGTCGTCCGGTTCCTCAAGCAGGGTGACAAGGTCAAGATCACGATCATGTTCCGTGGTCGCGAGCAGTCCCGCCCCGAGCTGGGCTACCGACTGCTGCAGCGGCTCGCGGACGACGTCCAGGACCTGGGTTTCGTCGAGTCGAACCCCAAGCAGGACGGCCGCAACATGATCATGGTCCTCGGTCCGCACAAGAAGAAGACCGAGGCCATGGCAGAGGCCCGCGAGGCGCAGGCCGCCCGCAAGGCGGAGCGTCGCGGGGATGCCCCCGCTGAGGCACCCGCCGAGGAGCCCGCCGAGGCGTGAGTCTTCCGGGGTGCCCCGGAAGGGGTCGCCCCGAGCGAGCAGTAACGAACAGCAGCTGACGCTTCAGCCTGCCGGTTTACGGCCGGATGGAGCGCCAACACTGAGGAGAGACGGCCACCATGCCGAAGAACAAGACCCACAGCGGCACCAAGAAGCGCTTCAAGATCACCGGCTCCGGCAAGGTGCTCCGCCAGCGCGCCGGCCGTCGCCACTACCTCGAGCACAAGCCCTCCACCCTGACGCGTCGCCTTGCCGGCACCGTCGAGGCGGCCCCGGGCGACGCCAAGAAGGTCAAGAAGCTTCTCGGCAAGTGAGGCGAGGCGCCCCCGACCGGGGCGCCGCCTCTTACGCGACCGGGACCCATTCGTACTAGGAGAAGATCAAAGTGGCACGCGTCAAGCGGGCAGTGAACGCCCAGAAGAAGCGCCGGGCAATCCTCGAGCAGGCCAGCGGCTACCGCGGCCAGCGCTCGCGCCTGTACCGCAAGGCCAAGGAGCAGGTCACCCACTCCTTCGTCTACAACTACAACGACCGCAAGAAGCGCAAGGGCGACTTCCGTCAGCTGTGGATCCAGCGGATCAACGCCGCTGCCCGCGCCAACGGCATCACCTACAACCGCTTCATCCAGGGTCTGAAGGCCGCCAACATCGAGGTGGACCGCAAGATGCTGGCCGACCTCGCGGTCAACGACGCGAACGCCTTCACCGCCCTCGTCGAGGTGGCCCAGAAGGCCCTTCCGAGCGACGTGAACGCGCCGAAGTCGGTTGCCTGACCCGCTGGCAGGTCAGAATTGACGGACCCGCAGGGCTTGCCCTGCGGGTCCTGTTGTTGCCGTATCCCTTTGCCGGGATCACTTCGTCGAGGCCAGGAGCGTCGTGCAGACCCCCCAGATCACGTCCGTGCGGTCCGCGCGCGTGACCGCCGCGCGCAAGCTGCAGAAGCGGAGCGCCCGCGGCAAGGAGCGCCGCTTCCTCGCCGAGGGGCCGCAGGCCGTGCGGGAGGCGGTGGCGTGCGTACGGGGCGGGGAGCCGGTGCTGGACGAGCTGTTCGCGACGCCCGAGGCCGCCGAGCGGTACGCGGAGATCGTCGAGGACGCCCGTAAAGCCGGGGCGCGGGTGCATCTCGCCGTCGACGAGGTCGTCGAGGGGCTCTCGGACACCGTGACGCCGCAGGGCCTGGTCGGGGTGTGCCGCTTCCTGGACACGCCGTACGCCGACATCCTCGCCGCGCGGCCGAAGCTGGTCGCCGTCCTCGCCCACGTCCGCGACCCGGGGAACGCCGGCACCGTGCTGCGCTGTGCCGATGCCGCGGGCGCGGACGCCGTGGTGCTCACCGACGCCTCCGTGGACCTGTACAACCCGAAGGCGGTACGGGCCTCCGCAGGGTCCGTCTTCCACCTACCGGTGGCGGTAGGCGTGCCCGTGGCCGAGGCCGTCGCCGGGCTGCGCGGGGCCGGGGTGCGGGTGCTCGCCGCCGACGGGGCGGGGGAGCGGGACCTGGACGCCGAGCTGGACGACGGGGCCCTCGGCGGCCCGACCGCGTGGGTCTTCGGCAACGAGGCCTGGGGGCTGCCCGAGGAGACCCGGGCGCTGGCGGACGAGGTGGTGCGCGTCCCCATCCACGGGCGGGCCGAGAGCCTCAACCTCGCCACGGCCGCCGCCGTGTGCCTCTACGCCTCCGCGCGCGCACAACGCCCGGCCGGCGGCTCCCGGTTCGCGCCGACGACCGAGTAAGGTGTGCCTGATCGGGGGGACCGGGCGAATTCCGGGACCAATCCCCGTGTCAGGAGAGGGGGTTGCGAGGTGGACATCTCACATGGTGAGAGCGCTTCCACGGCGTCCTGCGACCCCGATGATCTGCCCGACGGACTCGTGGTCGCCGACGCGGAAGGCCGCGTGGTGATCTTCAACGCCGCGGCTGCGAAGATCACCGGCCAGGACGCGGCGAAGGCGCTCGGCAGCCGCTTCGAGGAGGCCCTCGCGCTCGAGGATCTCAAGGGCCGCAGCTGGTGGTCGATCACCGATCCGTACGGCGGGCTCGCGGTCCGTACCGGACAGCCGGAACGCAATCTGCTGCTGCCGGGCAATCACGAGGTGCTGGTCGCCGCCAAGTACGTCCGCCGCCGGCCCGCGGGGCCGCTGCACCGGCTCGTCGTCACGCTCCGCTCCACCGAGGCGCGGCGGCGCGACGAGCGCAGCCATGCCGAGCTGATCGCCACCGTCGCGCACGAGCTGCGGTCGCCGCTGACGTCAGTGAAGGGCTTCACGGCCACGCTGCTGGCCAAGTGGGAGCGGTTCACGGACGACCAGAAGCGGCTGATGCTGGAGACCGTGCACGCCGACGCCAACCGCGTCACCCGGCTGATCGCGGAGCTGCTGGACATCTCCCGGATCGACTCAGGACGGCTCGAGGTGCGGCGGCAGAAGATCGACATCGCGGCGGCGATCCGGCGCCATGTCGAGGCGCAGATCACCGCGGGGGAGGACCCGGTGCGGTTCGCCGTGCAGGTCTCGGAGGGGCTGCCGGAGCTCTGGGCCGATCCCGACAAGATCGACCAGGTGCTCGGGAACCTGCTGGAAAATGCCGTGCGGCACGGCGCGGGCACTGTCACGATCGAGGTGACCCGGACTGTACGGCGCGATGAGGAAGGGACGACCGTCACCGTGAGCGACGAGGGCCCCGGCATCCCCGAGGAGTCGATGAGCCGCGTCTTCACCCGCTTCTGGCGGGGCTCCAAGCGCGGCGGCACCGGGCTTGGGCTGTACATCGTCAAGGGGATCGTCGAGGCCCACGGCGGGACCATCGCGGTCACCAGGGCCGACGGCGGCGGTGCCCGGTTCCGATTTACCTTGCCCGTCGGGGCCCCGGCCTATCTGGCCTGAGCGGCGCGACGGGCTCAGCACACTCTCTCGAGGCTCTAGACTCGACCTTTGGCACCAGCGGTGTCCCATGCGTCGGGCGAGGACGCCACAGCCAGCCAATCGGAAGACACGGGAAGAGATGTCGGCACCCAATAAGTCGTACGACCCTGTCGAGGTCGAGGCACTGAAACCGGAGCAGGTCGAGCGGATGCGCGACGAGGCGATTGCCGCCTTTGCCGCCGCCGGTGACCTCGAGGAGCTCCAGGAGGCCAAGACCGCCCACACCGGCGGCACCTCCCCGCTCGCCCTCGCCAACCGCGAGATCGGCGCCCTCCCGCCGTCCGCCAAGGCGGACGCCGGCAAGCGCGTCGGCCAGGCCCGCGGCGCGGTGAACCAGGCGCTGAAGAAGCGCCAGGAGGAGCTGGAGGCGGAGCGCGACAGCCGCGTGCTGGTCGAGGAGGCGGTGGACGTCACGCTGCCGTACGACCGCGTCCCGGCCGGCGCCCGGCACCCGCTGACCACGCTCTCCGAGCGGATCGAGGACATCTTCGTGGCCATGGGCTACGAGGTGGCCGAGGGCCCGGAGGCGGAAGCCGAGTGGCTGAATTTCGACGCCCTCAACATCGGCCCCGACCACCCGGCGCGCGGCGAGAGCGACACCCTCTTCGTGCAGGGCCAGGACCCCGAGCAGGACTCCGGCGTCGTGCTGCGCACGCACACCTCGCCGGTGCAGATCCGCTCCCTGCTGGAGCGCGAGCTGCCGGTGTATGTCATCTGCCCCGGCCGTACGTACCGCGCGGATGAACTGGACGCGACGCACACGCCCGTCTTCTCGCAGGTCGAGCTGCTCGCCATCGACGAGGGCCTGACCATGGCCGACCTGAAGGGCACGCTCGACCACATGGTCCAGCAGCTCTTCGGCGGCGAAGGCATGAAGACCCGGCTGCGGCCGAACCACTTCCCGTTCACCGAGCCGTCCGCCGAGATGGACATGGTCTGCTACGTCTGCCGCGGCGAGTCCGTCGGCAACCTGGACCGCCCCTGCCGCACCTGCTCCTCCGAGGGCTGGATCGAGCTCGGCGGCTGCGGCATGGTCAACCCGAAGGTGCTCATCGCCTGCGGCGTCGACCCCGAGAAGTACAGCGGATACGCCTTCGGCTTCGGCATCGAGCGGATGCTGATGTTCCGCCACAACGTTCAGGACATGCGAGACATGGTCGAGGGTGACGTCCGCTTCACCCGGCCCTTCGGGATGGAGATCTGATGCGAGCCCCGCTTTCTTGGCTGCGGAGTTACGTGGATCTCCCGGCCGACGTCACCGGTCGTGACGTCCAGGAAAAGCTGATCTCCGCGGGTCTCGAGGTCGAGACCGTGGAGCAGCTCGGCGCGGGCCTGACCGGCCCGCTGGTGGTCGGCAAGGTGCTGGCCATCGAGGAGCTGACCGAGTTCAAGAAGCCGATCCGCTACTGCCAGGTCGACGTCGGCGACGCCAACGGCACCGGCGAGCCGCAGAACATCGTCTGCGGCGCGACCAACTTCGTCGTCGGCGACAAGGTCGTCGTGGTGCTGCCGGGCGCCGTGCTGCCCGGCGACTTCAAGATCGCCGCCCGTAAGACCTACGGCCATGTCTCCGAGGGCATGATCTGCTCGGCCAGCGAGCTGGGCATGGGCGACGACCACGACGGCATCATCGTGCTGCCGCCGGAGTACGAGCCGGGCACCGACGCCATCGAGCTGCTCGAGCTCAAGGACGAGGTCCTGGACATCGCGGTCACCCCCGACCGCGGCTACTGCCTGTCGATGCGCGGCATCGCCCGCGAGACGGCGACCGCGTACGGGCTGCCGCTGCACGACCCGGCGCTGCTCGACGTGCCGACGCCCAACGACCAGGGCTACCCGGTCAAGGTCGAGGACCCGGCCGGCTGCGACCGCTTCACGGCCCGCGTCGTCACCGGCGTCCGCCCGGAGGCGCGCTCGCCGCTCTGGCTGCAGCGCCGGCTGCAGAAGGTCGGCATGCGCCCGATCTCCCTGGCCGTCGACATCGCCAACTACGTGATGATGGAACTCGGCCAGCCGCTGCACACGTACGACAAGGAGCGCCTGCAGGGCCCGATCGTGGTCCGGCGCGCCCGGCAGGGCGAGCAGGTGACCACGATCGACGACGCCGAGCGCACGCTCGACGAGGCCGATCTGCTGATCACCGACGACCGCGGCCCGATCGGCATCGCGGGTGTGATGGGCGGCCAGAACACCGAGATCGCCGACGTGGAGGAGAACGACCACCTCTTCGGCGAGGCCACCGGCACCACCGAGATCGTCATCGAGGCGGCGCACTTCGCCCCGGTGTCGGTCGCCCGCACCGCCCGCCGGCACAAGCTGTCGTCCGAGGCCTCCCGCCGCTTCGAGCGCGGCGTCGACCCGGAGGCGGGCCCCGCGGCCGCGCAGCGCGCCGTGGACCTGCTGGTGCTGCTCGCCGGCGGCACCGCTGACCCCGGCGTGACCGAGGTCGTCACGCCCAGCGGTCCGCACACCATCCAGATGCGCGTCGATCACCCCGACCGGGTGGCGGGTGTCGTGTACGGCCGGGAGATCGTCGTACGCCGCCTGCAGGAGGTCGGCTGCGATGTCTACGGCACCGACGAGCTGACCGTCACGGTCCCGTCCTGGCGCCCGGACCTGCGCGAGAT
This sequence comes from Streptomyces coryli, assembly GCF_011044975.1. Taxonomy (GTDB): domain Bacteria; phylum Actinomycetota; class Actinomycetes; order Streptomycetales; family Streptomycetaceae; genus Streptomyces; species Streptomyces coryli. The sequence goes on from NZ_JAAKZV010000031.1 coordinate 47,838, forward strand.
CAACGACCTGGCCGAGGAGGTGCTGCGGCTCGAGGGCTACGAGAACCTGCCCTCCACGCTGCCGAAGCCGCCGCCTGGCCGTGGCCTGACCGCGCGCCAGCGGCTGCACCGCCGGGTGGGCCGGGCGCTGGCCGGGGCCGGTTACGTGGAGGCGCCGAACTACCCGTTCATCGGCGACGCCGCCCTCGACCAGCTCGGTCTCGACGCGGACGACGCCCGCCGCTCCACGGTCAAGCTGGTCAACCCGCTCAGCGACGAGGAGCCGGCGCTGCGCACCACGATGCTGCCGGGCCTGCTGGCGGCGCTGCGCCGCAACGTCAGCCGCGGCGCGAGTGACCTGGCGCTCTTCGAGACCGGCCTGGTCTTCCACCCGGCATCGGGTCCGGCCGCGGCCGCGGCCTCGCCGCGGCTGCCCGTGGACCGGCGGCCGACGGACGCGGAGATCAAGCAGCTCGGCGCCGCGCTGCCGGACCAGCCGCGCCGGGTCGCGGCCGTCCTCGCGGGCGCCCGCGAGCAGGCCGGCTGGTGGGGCAAGGGCCGGCCGGAGAGCTGGGCGGACGCCGTGGAGGCGGCGCGTACGGTGGCCCGCGAGGCGGGCGTCGAGCTCGTCATCGAGGCCGACCAGCACGCCCCGTGGCATCCGGGCCGGTGCGCCGCGCTGTACGCGCAGGTCGGCGGCGCGAAGACGCTCATCGGCCACGCCGGCGAGCTGCACCCGCGGGTGGTCAAGTCGATGGGGCTGCCGGAGCGCACCAGCGCGATGGAGCTGTCCCTCGACCTGCTGCAGCGGGCGGGCGGCGATGTGCGGATGACCGCGCCGGTCATCTCCACGTACCCGGTGGCGACGCAGGATGTGGCCCTCGTGGTCGACGCGTCCGTGACCGCGGCGTCGGTCGAGGCGGCCCTGCGCGCTGGCGCGGGGGAGCTGCTGGAGTCGGTGCGGCTGTTCGACGTATACGAGGGCGAGCAGGTCGGCGAGGGCAAGAAGTCGCTGGCCTACGCGCTGCGCTTCCGCGCGGCCGACCGGACGCTGACGGTCGAGGAGGCCTCGGAGGCCCGGGACGCCGCTGTCGCTGTCGCGACGGAGCGGACGGACGCTGCTCGACCACTGGCGGGACGGCTTCGACT
>NZ_JAAKZV010000320.1 GCF_011044975.1 Streptomyces coryli
CCCCCGCCCCCACCAGCACCGTCGCGCCCAGCCCACCCACGATCCGGATCACCGGCACGTTCTGCCCGAGCCCTGTCGCCACGTCATCGCCGAGCGCCAGCGCGTCAAGACCGCGGGCCACCGCGAACACCATCGCCACGCCGACCACCAGGAACGGCCACACCTGCCCCGCGATCTCCGCGTCCCGCCCCTGCAGCGACCCGACCTGCCAGAAGCGGAACTCGTCCAGCGCCGCCGACTTCGTCGTCAGCACGCCCGCGACCACCGCGGTCAGCAGCGCGTTGATCGCGGCACCGCCCAGCGCCAGCTTCACCGGCGACGCCCCGTCGCGGCCGCTCGCCGCGATCGCGTACGCCGCCACCGACGCCCCGGCGGCGCCGACGAAGGCGAACCAGACGTATCCGGAGAGGGAGTGCACATCCGCGTACGCGATCGCCAGCACCACGCCCACCGACGCGCCCTGGCTGACGCCGAGGATGCCGGGCTCGGCGATGGGGTTACGGGTCAGGCCCTGCAGCACGCAGCCGGCCAGGCCGAGCGCCGCGCCGACCATGATCCCGACCAGCGTCCGCGGCAGCCGCATCGACCGTACGATCTGCGCCGCCTCGCTCGACCCGCCGTGCAGCAGCGCGTCGAGGACCGCGCTCGGCGCGATCGCCCGGCTGCCCACCGCGAGGCTCAGCAGCGCCGCGAAGACGACGGCCGCGGTGCCGGCGAGGAGCCAGCCGATGCGGCGGGCGCGCAGCGTGCGCATTCCGTACGTCCTTCGCGAACTGTCAGGGGGAGAGGGCAGGTAAGGCTTGGCTAAGCAGTCTAAGCGCTCATGGTGGGCACAATGGTCGGGTGGCGATACACCCCCTGACGGTCGGCTTCGACCTCGACATGACCTTGATCGACTCCCGGCCCGGCATCAAAGCCGCCTATGAGGCGCTGTCCGCGGAGACCGGCACGCATATCGACGCTGACCTGGCGATCACCCGCCTCGGGCCGCCGCTCGATGAGGAGCTCGCGCACTGGTTCCCGCCGGAGCAGATCCCCGGGATGGGGGATCGCTACCGAGAGATCTATCCCACATACGCCATCGAGCCGACGCTTGCCATGCCGGGCGCCCGCGAGGCGATCACCGCGGTGCAGCAGGCCGGCGGCCGGGCCATCGTCGTCACCGCGAAGCACGAGCCGAACGCGAAGCTGCATCTGAGCCACCTCGGCATCGCGCCGGACGCCGTCATCGGCTGGCTGTGGGCCGAGGCGAAGGCGGAGGCGCTCCGCGAGTACGGGGCGGCGGCGTATGTCGGCGACCACGTCGGGGACGTGCGCGGGGCCCGTACGGCCGAGGCGCTGTCGGTCGCGGTGCCGACCGGCCCGTGTTCCGCCGCGGAGCTCGCGGCCGAGGGCGCGGATGTGGTGCTGGAGCCGGACCTGACCGCCTTCCCGGCCTGGCTGGCGGGCTACCTCGCCGAGCGCGCCTGACGGCGGCTCTCCGCCGCCTGCCGGAACAGCCCGGCGAGCGCCAGCGCGAAGCCCGCGCCCATCAGCATCGACACCAAGTAGGCGGCGGTGGGCAGTGGCTCGGCGTTCAGGAAGAACGGGACGAAGGTGGCCACCGTCGCCACCGCGCCGATCAGGAAGACGATGGCGCCCGCGCGCACCAGGCGGTCGCCGGGGGCGGTGCCGGCCGTGGTGCCGGCGCCGGAAATCTCATTGCTCACGCCACCAGGGTAGGTGCAGGGTGTGGCCGGGGTAGAAGCAGTGTGATGGAGACGGTCAGGAAGCGTCCGGCGACATCTTGTCACCGGCGAGCAGGCCGTTAGCCTTGTGGTGGCGGGTCTGGGTGGCCCGCTGTACTGCTCTTTGGCACCCCGTACGAGGCGAGGAAGGCGACACGTGCCCACCGGCAAGGTCAAGTGGTTCAACAGCGAGAAGGGCTTCGGCTTCCTCTCCCGCGACGATGGCGGTGACGTCTTCGTGCACTCGTCCGTTCTGCCTGCCGGAGTGGAGACGCTCAAGCCCGGCCAGCGCGTGGAGTTCGGCGTCGTCGCCGGTCAGCGCGGTGACCAGGCGCTGTCCGTCACCGTCCTCGACCCCGCCCCCTCGGTGGCGGCGGCTCAGCGGCGCAAGCCGGACGAGCTGGCGTCGATCGTGCAGGACCTGACGACGCTGCTCGACGGCGTCTCACAGCAGCTCGAGCGCGGCCGGTACCCGGACAAGACCAACGGCCGGAAGATCGCGGGCATGCTGCGCGCGGTGGCCGACCAGCTGGACGTGTAGCCGCTGACTAAACCGGGTCGAGCGCGTGCGGCGCGATGGGGGGCACCAGCCCCTCGGCCGCGGCGCGGGTGAGCAGCCCGCGGATGGCGGCGTAGCCGTCCTCGCCCAGGTCGGCGGTGAACTCGTTGACGTAAAGCCCGATGTGCTGGTCCGCCACGCCCGGGTCCATCTCCTGCGCGTGCTCCATGACGTATGCGCGGGAAGCCTCGGGGTCGTCCCACGCCATGCGTACGGAGGCGCGCGCGGCCTCGGCGAGCTGCTTGAGCTTCGCCTCGCCGAGGGAGCGGCGCGCGATGATCGCGCCGAGCGGGATGGGAAGGCCGGTGGTGGCCTCCCAGTGCTCGCCCATGTCGGCGAGGCAGTGCAGGCCGTACTGCTCGTACGTGAAGCGCGCCTCGTGGATGACCAGGCCCGCGTCCACCTTGCCGTCGCGGACGGCGGGCATGATCTCGTGGAACGGGAGCACCTTGACCTCGCCGATGCGAGGCGCCTCGGCGGCGGCCCAGAGGCGGAAAAGCAGGTACGCCGTGGAGCGCTCGCTGGGTACGGCGATCACCTTGCCGTTGAGATCCGCGGGCTGCCGAGGCCCGTTGGTCAGCACCAGAGGACCGCAGCCGCGGCCAAGTGCGCCGCCGGCGGGGAGCAGCGCGTAGTCGTCGAGGACCCAGGGGAGGACCGCGTACGACACCTTGAGGATGTCGAGGTCCTCGGTGCGCTGCTCGGCGAGGCCGTTGGTGACGTCGATGTCGGCGAAGGTGACGTCGAGCGGCGGGGCGTCGGGGACGCGGCCGTGGGCCCAGGCGTGGAAGACGAAGGTGTCGTTGGGGCAGGGCGAGTACGCAATCCGCATACGAGCGAGGCTACGCCTGGGCCCTACGAGCGGAGAGCTGCGGGTAGCACCTCGAAGGCGGCCGTGAGTGCTGTCAGCGCGTCCTTGATGCGCCATGCCTCGCGGTCCCGCGGCCCGACCGGGTTCGAGATGGCGCGGATCTCCAGCACCGGGACGCCCGCGCGGGCCGCCGCCTCGGCGACGCCGAAGCCCTCCATCGCCTCCGCGGCGGCGCGGGGATGGGCGCGGCGCAGGGTCTCGGCCCGGGCCGCGGAGCCGGTGACCGTCGAGACGGTCAGGATCGTGCCGAGCACGGCGCCCGTCGCCTCCGCCGCGGCGTTGGCGAGTTCACGCGGCGGCTCGTGTCGTACGGTCCCGAAGCCCAGTCCGGTCACCGGGACGAAGCCGTCCGGGGTCTCCGCCCCGAGGTCGGCGGCCACGATCTCGTCGGCGACTACGAGCGAGCCGACGGGAGCGACTTCGGCGAAGCCGCCGCCGATTCCGGCGGAGATGACGAGGTCGTACGAGCCGCGGGCGAGGGCATCCGCAGCAGCCGCGGCAGCCGCCGCAGGACCGACGCCACCCGCGATGACATGCCAGTCACCGGAGACACGTACCGCCTCGGCCTCCGCCGCTACCGCCGTGACGACGACCGCGCGGCGCGTCACTTCTTCTTCAGGTCGAAGCTCCACACGCCCTTGGAGCTGCCGCCGTCGACCTCGACGATGGCGACCTTGGCCTGCTTCACCTGCTGCTGCTGGCCGTCCGGGCCCTGGGCGCCCTGGAAGAAGGCGTCGCCCTGGAAGGAGATGTAGGTGCGGTCGCTGGGCTCGGTGATCGCGGGCTGGCCGTTGACGAACATCACCCAGCCGGTTTCGGCGATCTTCGGGTCGACGCCGATGCGCAGCTTGTCGCCGGGGCCGAGGGAGACGGACTTGCCGCTGCTCTCCTCGAGGCACTTGCTCAGCTCGTTCTGGGGGATGACCTCGCCCTTCTTGTAGCACTCGGCCTCGGTCGTCACCGTGTCGGAGCCGACCGTGAGCGTGGCCAGGGGCGTCGGCTTCTCGCAGGCGGCGAGGGCGGCGATGGAGACGGCGGCGGCACCAAGTGCGGCGGCGGCGCGCCGGCGCCGGCCCGGAGAAAACGCGATGGTCATGCGTCGCAGGCTACCTGTCGCCCGAAGTCAGGCCACGCGCGGGTGCGGCGTGCCGCGCCGGGCCGCGCCGAGCAGCCCCCGGACAGCGGTCAGCGCGCCGATCAGCACCAGCGCGGCCGAGGTGGCCATGCCGAGGACGGGGTTGAGCGGGAGCAGGATGCCGATGGCGCCGCCGATCACCCAGGACATCTGCATGGCCGTCTCGGAGCGGGCGAAGGCGGAGGTCCGTACCTGCTCGGGCACGTCCCGCTGGATGAGCGCGTCGAGGGACAGCTTGGCGAGGGAGAGGGAGAGGCCGGCCGTCGCGGCGACCGCGATCGCGGCGGGGAAGACGTAGAAGACCGCCGCCACCACGTCCACGGCCAGCGCGATGGTCAGCACCACCACGATGATCTTTTCCGGGCCGCGGGCGCGGAGCCAGGAGCCGATGACGGAGCCGGCCGCGTTGCCGATGCCGGCCGCCACCGCGACGATGCCGAGCGCCAGCTCCGGGCGGATGCCGGCGGGCGCGTGATCGCGGAGCAGGAAGGCCAGGAAGAAGGTGAGGAAGCCGGAGACCGCGCGCAGGGCGGCGTTCGCCTGCAGGGCGTGCAGCACGGAGGGGCCGACGCTGCGCAGGCCCGGGCGGCGGCGCGCGGGCAGCAGCGCGGCCTTGTCCTCGCGCTTGGCGGAGTCGACGTCGTGCGGGAGCGAGAAGCTGAGGAACATGCCGACGATGAAGATCACGAAGGCGCCGTAGAGCGGCCAGGACGGGCCGATCAGATGCAGCCCGCCGCCGATGGGCGCGGCGAGGCCGGTGGCGAGGAGGCCGGCGAGGGTGACGCGGGAGTTCGCTTTTACGAGTGAGATCTTGCGGGGCAGCAGGCGCGGGACGACCGCGGATCTGACCACCCCGTACGCCTTCGACGCCACCAGGACGCCGAGCGCCGCCGGATACAGCTCCAGGTCTCCGCTGGCGACCGCGCCCGCGATGATCAGGGCGAGCAGCGCGCGGGCGAGCATGGTCGCCGCCATCGCCGCGCGGCGGCCGTGCGGGATGCGGTCGAGCAGCGGGCCGATCACCGGCGCGAGCAGCGCGAACGGCGCCATCGTGATCAGCAGATAGAGCGCGACCCGGCCTCTGGCCTGGTCGGTCGGCACGGAGAAGAAGACCGTGGAGGCGAGCGCGATCGTGATCATCATGTCGCCGGCGCCGTTGACCGCGTGCAGCTCGATCAACCTGCCGAGTCCGGTCTCACCCGCGCCCTCGGCATGCGTGGCCTTACGGATCCGGCGCGCGGTGCCGACGATGGGCCGCCCCGCGGCGTGCCCGATGGTGCGGCCCACCTGGCGCAGGGGGCCGACATCCGCAGATTTATCGGCAACCACTCAGCCATAGTGCCGCACGCTCGGCGGCCTGCCGAGCGCCTGTGACGGGTGGGCCAGGGCGCGGGGCGGCTACGAGCACGCCGGTCGCCCGGTAGGGTGAAAGTTGCGCCCCGGCTTCTGGTGGTGCGGTGACGTTGACGCGGTCCATGGTTTCCGCTCCGTTGCTGCTCTGTCGGAGGTCTGGCCCCCTCCGTACGAGAGAATCGATTCTTGTGAGTGCTGCGATGCGAAGCCGTACCCCTGACCGCCAGTGCGCCGACGCGCTGGAGCTGGCGCGGGCCGCGGCCGAGGAGACCGCGGGCGCCGAGCTGGTCGGCGATCACCTCGGCGTGGTGGCCGATGGCGACCGGGTCGTCACCCACCTCTTCGACTGCAAGCTGATCGGCTATCGCGGCTGGCGCTGGGCGGTGACCGTCGCCCGCGCGTCCCGCGCCCGCACGGTCACGCTGGACGAGACGGTGCTGCTGCCCGGTCCCGACGCGCTGCTGCCGCCTGAGTGGGTGCCGTGGAGCGAGCGGCTGCGCCCGGGCGACCTCGGCCCCGGCGACCTGCTGCCGACCGAGGCCGAGGACCTGCGCCTCGAGCAGGGCTACACGCCGGAGGCGGACGGCGCGCCCGAGGCCCCCGAGGTACCGGAGCCGGAGGAGCTGGTCGAGCCCGACGAGCCGCGGCGCGCGGAGATCGCCGCGGTCGCCGACGAGCTCGGCATGCGCCGGGCGCGGGTGCTGTCCCGGTACGGGCTGCACAGCGCGGCCGACCGCTGGGAGGAGCACTACGGCTCCAAGACGCCGATGGCCCAGTCCGCCCCGGCGTCGTGCGTGAGCTGCGGCTTCCTGGTGCCGATCGCGGGGTCGCTGCGGCAGGCCTTCGGGGTGTGCGCGAATGAGTTCTCGCCCGCGGACGGGCGGATGGTCTCGCTGGCGTATGGCTGCGGCGGGCACTCGGAGGCGGCTGTGATGCCGAAGCCGCCGCGTCCGGCGCCGCCGGTGCTGGATGAGATGGGGGCGGACTCGCTCGAGGTCGAGGTCGAGGCCGAGGCCGAGGTGGAGTCCGGGGACTCCGCCGAGTAGTTGTAGAGGCCACATTTCGAGACGGGTTTGCGGGCCGGGGGCGGTCAGGTTTTACATCGCCCGGTGCAGACCGAACAGACGCCCGTACCCGAAGCCGCTCAGAACCGCGCCGCCAAGCGCGCGGTAACGGTCTTCCCGATCCTCGTGCTGGCGGCCGGCGGCCTGGGGCTGGTGACGCCGTCCACCTTCGCCGGCTGGTCGGAGAGCGTGCCGTATCTCCTCGGCATCGTCATGTTCTGCATGGGTCTGACGATGACGCCGCTGGACTTCAAGGGCGTCGCGCAGCGGCCGTGGGCGGTGGCGCTGGGCCTGGTGGCGCATTACGTGATCATGCCGGGTCTGGGTTGGCTGATCGCGCATGCTCTGGACCTGCCGCCGCAACTCGCGGCCGGCGTCATCCTGGTCGGCTGCGCGCCGAGCGGCACGGCGTCGAACGTCGTCACGTACCTGGCCAGGGGTGATGTCGCGCTGTCGGTGTCGGTGGCCACGGTCTCGACGGTCCTGGCCCCGCTGATCACGCCACCGCTGACGCTGCTGCTGGCGGGCGAATACCTGCCGGTGGAAGCGGGCTCGATGGTCTGGGACATCGTGAAGACGGTGCTCCTGCCGGTGGCGGCGGGGCTCTTGGTGCGGCTGTGGCTCGGCCGGTGGGTGGACCGCGCCCAGCCCGCACTGCCATGGCTGTCGGCGGCGACGATCGCGGTGATCGTGGCGGTGGTGGTGGCGGCGAGCGCGGATGCGATCAAGTCGGCGGCGGCTTTGGTCTTCCTGGCGGTGGTCCTGCATAACGGCCTGGGCCTGGCGCTGGGCTACGGCGCGGGCCGCCTCACGCGCATGGGGCAGCCTGCGTCGCGGGCGATGGCCTTCGAGGTCGGCATGCAGAACTCGGGCTTGGCGGCGTCGCTGGCCTCGGCCCACTTCAGCCCGCTGGCGGCGCTGCCTGCGGCGGTGTTCTCGGTGTGGCACAACGTGTCGGGGGCGGTGGTGGCGGCTTGGAT
>NZ_JAAKZV010000321.1 GCF_011044975.1 Streptomyces coryli
CCGCCCCCGGGCCCCCGTATCGGCGCTCCGCGCCTCGTCCTCAAACGCCGGACGGGCTTGATGTTGGCCTGACCTGCGCCGAATCAAGCCCGTCCGGCGTTTGAGGCCGAGCGCCGCCAGGCGCGATCCGCGCGAAGCGCGGCACCCCGAAGTAGTACGAGAGGTACACCTTGTCCGCACCCCGCATCGGCGTCCTCGCCCTCCAGGGCGACGTCCGCGAGCACCTCGCCGCCCTCACCGAGGCCGGCGTGGAAGCGACGAGCGTCCGGCGCCCCGAGGAGCTCGAGGCCGTCGACGGTCTCGTCATCCCGGGCGGCGAGTCCACGACCATGTCCAAGCTCGCGCACATCTTCGGCCTCATGGAGCCGCTCCGTGAGCGCGTGCACGGCGGCCTGTCCGCCTACGGCTCCTGCGCCGGCATGATCATGCTCGCCGACAAGATCCTCGACCCCCGCTCCGGGCAGGAGACCATCGGCGGCATCGACATGATCGTCCGCCGCAACGCCTTCGGCCGCCAGAACGAGTCCTTCGAGGCCGCCATCGACGTCGACGGCATCGACGGCGGCCCGGTCGAGGGCGTCTTCATCCGCGCCCCGTGGGTGGAGTCGGTCGGCGCGAGCGCGCAGGTGCTGGCCACCGTCGACGGGCATCCCGTCGCCGTACGGCAGGGGAATCTGCTGGCGACCTCGTTCCACCCGGAGCTGACCGGGGACCACCGGGTGCACGAGCTGTTCGTCGCGATGGTGCGCGACGCACAGTGACGGGATCCCGGTAGGATCGCGTCGTTCAGTCAGGACCCCTTACGCGTCGTTGAATGGAGCACTGCCGTGTCCGGCCACTCAAAGTGGGCAACCACCAAGCACAAGAAGGCCGTGATCGATGCCAAGCGAGGCAAGCTCTTCGCCAAGCTGATCAAGAACATCGAGGTCGCCGCCCGGACCGGGGGCGCTGATCCTGACGGCAATCCCACCCTCTTCGACGCCATCCAGAAGGCCAAGAAGTCCTCGGTCCCGAACAAGAACATCGAGTCGGCCGTCAAGCGCGGCGCCGGCCTCGAGGCCGGCGGTGCCGACTACGAGACGATCATGTACGAGGGCTACGGCCCGAACGGCGTCGCCGTCCTGATCGAGTGCCTCACCGACAACCGCAACCGCGCGGCCTCCGACGTCCGCGTCGCCATGACCCGTAACGGCGGCTCGATGGCCGACCCGGGCTCGGTGTCGTACCTCTTCAACCGCAAGGGCGTCGTGATCGTCCCGAAGGGCGAGCTGGGCGAGGACGACGTCCTCGGCGCCGTCCTCGACGCGGGCGCCGAGGAGGTCAACGACCTCGGCGAGTCCTTCGAGGTGATCAGCGAGGCGACCGACCTGGTCGCGGTGCGCACCGCCCTGGTCGACGCCGGAATCGACTACGACTCGGCGGACGCCAACTTCGTCCCCACCATGCAGGTGGAGCTGGACGAGGAAGGCGCGAAGAAGATCTTCAAGCTGATCGACGCGCTGGAGGACAGCGACGACGTGCAGAACGTCTTCGCCAACTTCGATGTGTCGGACGAGGTCATGGAGAAGGTCGACGCGTAACGCCGCGCGGCGGGCTCGGGCGGTCCGCGCCCGGGCCCGCGGGTCGCTCCGCCGCCATTGTCGGTACGAGCCGATAGCCTGCAGGAACGTTGTCGGCGAAGGGGGCCTGCGGTGCGAGTGCTCGGGGTTGACCCGGGGTTGACCCGGTGCGGTGTGGGCGTCGTGGAGGGCACCGCCGGCCGGCCGCTGAAGATGATCGGCGTCGGCGTCGTGCGGACGGCCGCGGACGCGGACATCGCCGAGCGGCTGCTGCTCATCGAGCGCGGCCTCGAGGAGTGGCTCGACGAGCACCGGCCCGATGTCGTCGCCATCGAGCGCGTCTTCAGCCAGCACAATGTGGCCACGGTCATGGGCACCGCCCAGGCCAGCGCTGTCGCGATGCTCTGCGCCGCCCGCCGCGGGCTGCCGGTCGCGCTGCACACTCCCAGCGAGGTGAAGGCCGCCGTCACCGGCTCGGGCCGGGCCGACAAGGCCCAGGTCGGCGCCATGGTCGCGCGCCTGCTGCGGCTGGCCGCGCCGCCGAAGCCCGCCGACGCGGCGGACGCCCTGGCCCTCGCGATCTGCCATATCTGGCGCGCCCCCGCGCAGGACCGGCTGCGCCAGGCCGCCGCGCTCCAGACCCGGCTTCAGAAAGGCTCCGTCCGTTGATCGCCTTTGTCAGCGGCCCCGTGGCCGCCATCGCCCCCGACCAGGCCGTCCTCGAGGTCGGCGGCGTGGGTATGGCCGTCCAGTGCACGCCGAACACCATCTCCACCCTCCGCATCGGCCAGGAGGCCAAGCTCGCCACGTCCCTGGTCGTACGGGAGGACTCCCTCACCCTCTACGGCTTCGCGGACGACGACGAGCGGCAGGTCTTCGAGCTGCTGCAGACCGCGAGCGGCGTCGGCCCGCGGCTGGCGCAGGCGATGCTGGCGGTGCACTCGCCGGACAATCTCCGACTCGCGGTGTCCACGGGCGACGAGAAGGCTCTGACGGCCGTCCCCGGCATCGGAAAGAAGGGCGCCCAGAAGCTCCTCCTGGAGCTCAAGGACCGCCTCGGCGCGCCCCTGGGCACGGGCGCCCATGTCGTACGGCAGGGCGCGGCCGCCGCGGCCCCCGGCTGGCGCGAGCAGCTGCACGCGGCCCTCACCGGGCTCGGCTACAACCCGCGGGACGCCGAGACCGCCGTCGAGGCGGTGGCCCCCCAGGCCGAGGGCCAGGACCCGCATGTGGGCACCCTGCTGAAGGCCGCCCTCCAGACCCTGAACCGCGCGCGCTGATCCCGAGGTGACCGACCCGATGCATGGTGAAAGCGACGACAGCCGCCTCGTGGGCGCGGTCGCCGACCGCGAGGACGACGCCGTCGAGGCCGCGCTCCGCCCCAAGTCGCTGGCCGAGTTCATCGGCCAGCACCGGGTCCGCGAGCAGCTCGACCTCGTCCTCAAGGCCGCCCGCCAGCGAGAAGCCACCGCCGACCACATCCTGCTCTCCGGCGCCCCCGGCCTCGGCAAGACCACCCTCGCGATGATCGTCGCGTCCGAGATGGCGGCGCCGATCCGGATCACCTCGGGCCCCGCCATCCAGCACGCCGGCGATCTCGCCGCGATCCTCTCCTCGCTCCAGGAGGGCGAGGTGCTCTTCCTCGACGAAATCCACCGGATGTCGCGGCCGGCCGAGGAAATGCTCTACATGGCGATGGAGGATTTCCGGGTCGACGTCATCGTCGGAAAGGGCCCCGGCGCCACCGCGATCCCGCTGGAGCTCCCGCCCTTCACCCTCGTCGGCGCGACCACCCGCGCGGGACTTCTGCCCCCGCCCCTCCGCGACCGCTTCGGCTTCACCGCCCACATGGACTTCTACGAGTCCGGCGACCTGGAGCAGGTCGTGCACCGCTCCGCCGGCCTCCTCGACGTCGCCGTCGACCCGGCCGGGGCCGCCGAGATCGCCGGCCGCTCGCGGGGCACCCCGCGGATCGCCAACCGCCTGCTGCGCCGCGTCCGCGACTACGCCCAGGTCCGCGCCGACGGCGCCGTGACCAGCGACATCGCCGCCAAGGCGCTGGATGTCTACGAGGTGGACGCGCGCGGCCTCGACCGCCTCGACCGCGCCGTGCTCAGCGCCCTGCTCAAGCTCTTCGGCGGCGGGCCCGTAGGCCTCGGCACCCTGTCCGTCGCGGTGGGGGAGGAGCGCGAGACCGTGGAGGAGGTCGCCGAGCCCTTTCTCGTACGGGAAGGGCTGCTCGCGCGCACGCCCCGCGGGCGGATCGCGACCCCGGCCGCGTGGACCCATCTCGGGCTCGTACCGCCCCAGGCGCAGGCCAACGGTGTGCAGCAGGCCATGTTCGACGAGTAACGAGAAAGAGTGAGACGCTGCCCCGGAAACCCGGTCCGGCGCGGGGACTCGCCCCCGCAGGAACGGTAATGCCATGCTGGTCGTTGTCCATCAGACGCGGACTCGCTTAGACTCCGCCGACGCCATCCGCACATTCGGACGGCACCAGCCCGCAGCACACCCCCTAAATCAGGCCGCTGACGACGCGGTCGCGCGAAGGAAATTCCGGACACCGTGGATATCGTGACTCTCCTGCCGTTCATCGTGCTCATCGGGGCCATGTTCCTGATGACGCGGTCGGCGAAGAACAAGCAGCGCCAGGCCTCGCAGATGCGGGAATCGATGCAGCCGGGCTCCGGCGTGCGGACGATCGGCGGCATGTACGCCGTGGTCAAGGAGGTCCAGGACGAGGCGGTGACGCTCGAGGTCGCCCCCGGCGTACACGCGATTTATGCGAAGAACGCCATCGGTGCCGTCCTCGACGACGCGGAGTACAACCGCATCGTGCACGGTGCCGCGCCGGAGGAGGAGGTCGCCGCTCCTGACGACGCCTCCAGCCTGACCGACCCGGTGGACACCGACGAGACGGCCACCGCGGACGCCGGCGACGACAGCGTCGACCTCGGCAAGCGCTCCGCCGACGACGCCGACGCCGACGCGCAGGACGGCAAGCAGGACGGCGGCTCCGCCGCGAAGTAGCCGAGGAGCTTCCCCGGGGCCCGGAAGAAGGGCGCGCCGGTGGCGCCCGACCAAGGGCCGCCTGCCGGGGCAGCCCGTCCCGGGCTCCCGGGCGGTTAGGCTCCATAGGCACGTCCTAGCGACGGCACAACTTCGCGTGCGCGCGGCGAGCAGCTCCGCGGCGTGGGTCTGGACAGGAGAAACGAGAAGGTGGCAGCACCGAACAGGGGTCAGAAGAGGGCCCGGGGAGCACAGGGCAGGCCAGGCAGGACGCTGGTCTTCATGCTCATCGCCTTGGTCGCGCTGACCGGGGGAATCTTCTTTGCCCCGAAGCAGACGCCGCGCCTGGGGATCGACCTCGCCGGCGGCACCAGCATCACGCTGGAGGCGAAGGAGCTCGCCGGCAAGAAGGGCGCGATCAACAAGAAGAACATGGACACGGCGGTCGGGATCATCGAGCGCCGCGTCAATGGTCTTGGCGTCTCCGAGGCCGAGGTCCAGACCCAGGGCGACCGGCACATCATCGTCAACATCCCCAAGGGCACCAACCAGAAGCAGGCGCGCGAGCAGGTCGGCACGACCGCGCAGCTGTACTTCCGCCCGGTGCTGACGGTGGCGGACGCGGCCCCGAAGAAGCAGCCGGAGAAGAAGCCGGACCCGTCGCCGAGCGCGTCGGGCAACGGCAAGGGCGACGACAAGAAGTCGCCGAGCCCCTCCGCCAGCGAGACCAAGCAGGGCCGCGCGCTCAGCGAGGGCCTGACCAACGCCGACCCGGCCGCCAAGAAGGCGCAGCTGCCGCAGCAGCAGCCGCAGCCGCCCGGCGTCCCCGGCGACCTGGCGAAGAAGCTCGAGAAGCTGAACTGCACCACCCAGGAAGCGCGCTCCAAGGCCAGCCAGGACGTGGCCGCCTCCAAGACCAGCGAGAGCGTCGTCGCCTGTGACGAGAAGGGCCAGGCCAAGTACGCGCTCGGCCCGGTCAAGGTCGAGGGCGTCGACATCAAGAAGGCGCAGGCCACCTTCGACCAGCAGGGCGGCGCCGGCTGGATCGTCGAGATGCAGTTCAACGACAAGGGCACCGGCAAGTTCACCAAGGTCACCACCGACCTGTCGAAGCAGCAGCCCCCGATGAACCAGTTCGCCATCGAGCTCGACGGCGAGGTCATCTCGGCTCCCTCCGTGGACAAGCCGATCCCCGGCGGCAACGCGCAGATCTCCGGCAGCTTCACCCAGGAGACCGCCGACTCGCTGGCCAACGTGCTCTCGTACGGCGCGCTGCCGCTGTCCTTCGAGGAAGCCTCGGTCGACACCGTCTCCGCGGCCCTCGGCAGCGACCAGCTGCAGGCCGGCCTCATCGCCGGCGCCATCGGCCTCGCGCTGGTGATCGTGTACCTGGTCGCGTACTACCGGGGCCTGGCGCTCGTCGCCATCGCCTCGCTGATCGTCTCCGCGATCATGACGTACACGCTCATGACGCTGCTCGGCCCGGCCATCGGCTTCGCGCTGAACCTGCCGGCCGTCTGCGGGGCGATCGTCGCGATCGGTATTACGGCGGACTCGTTCATCGTGTACTTCGAACGCATCCGGGACGAGCTGCGCCACGGCCGTACGCTGCGGCCCTCGGTGGAGCGTGCCTGGCCGCGGGCCCGGCGCACCATCCTCGTCTCCGACTTCGTGTCGTTCCTGGCGGCCGCGGTGCTCTTCGCCGTGACCGTCGGCAAGGTGCAGGGCTTCGCCTTCACGCTGGGTCTGACGACCCTGCTCGACGTCGTGGTGGTCTTCTTCTTCACGAAGCCGCTGATGACGCTGCTGGCGCGGAAGCCGTTCTTCGCGGACGGCCATCCCTGGTCCGGGCTCGATCCGAAGCGCCTGGGGATGGATCCGCCGCTCCGCCGCGGCCGCCGGCGCTCCGCGCCGGCCACCGGCCCCATCGACCCGAAGGAGGCGTGAGATGTCGAAGCTCGGAAACATCGGCGCCCGGCTGCACCGCGGCGAGATCGGCTACGACTTCGTCGGCAAGCGGTTCCTCTGGTACGGCGTCTCCATCCTGATCACCATCATCGCCGTCGCCGGCTTCCTGGTGCGCGGGCTCAACATGGGCATCGAGTTCGAGGGCGGCGCGGTCTTCACCACGCCGAAGTCGAGCGTGACGGTCAACCAGGCACAGGAAACCGCCGAGAAGGTCTCCGGCCACATGGCCATCGTCCAGGAGGTCGGCGGCGACAAGCTGCGGGTCCAGGTCAGCGGCGTGGAGACCGGCCAGTCCGACAAGGTGCGCGAGGCGCTCGCCGAGGAGGTCGGCGTCCCCTCCGACAAGATCGACGCGCAGCTGGTCGGGCCGAGCTGGGGTGAGCAGATCGCCAACAAGGCCTGGCAGGGTCTATGGATCTTCATGGTCCTTGTGGTGATCTATCTGGCCATCGCCTTCGAGTGGCGAATGGCGGTCGCCGCGCTGATCGCGCTGATCCACGACCTGACGATCACCGTCGGCGTCTACGCACTGGTCGGCTTCGAGGTCACGCCGGGCACGGTGATCGGTCTGCTGACCATTCTCGGATATTCGCTGTACGACACGGTGGTGGTCTTCGACGGTCTGAAGGAGACCACGAAGGACATCACCAAGCAGACCAGGTTCAGCTACCGCGAGCTGGCGAACCGCTCGCTGAACGGCACCCTGGTGCGGTCGATCAACACCTCGGTGGTGGCGCTGCTGCCGGTCGCCGGGCTGCTGTTCATCGGCGGCGGCGTGCTGGGCGGCGGCATGCTCAACGACATCGCCCTGTCGCTGTTCGTCGGCCTCGCGGCCGGTGCGTACTCGTCGATCTTCATCGCCACTCCGCTGGTCGTGGACCTCAAGGAGCGCGACCCGGAGATCAGGGCGCACACGAAGCGGGTCGCCGCACGGCGGGCCGCGGACGCGCGCGCCGGGCGTACGGAGGACGACGCGGAGCCGCAGGACACCGTGCCGGACGACGACCCGGAGCCGGCTGCCGCCGGTGGGGTCGTCGGGCAGCGCACGGTGCGGTCCGCGGGGCCGCGGCGGCAGCCGCCGTCGCGTGGCCGCGGGCGGGGCCGTCCGTCCGGCAAGCGCCGCTGATTTCTTCCCACCCACC
>NZ_JAAKZV010000322.1 GCF_011044975.1 Streptomyces coryli
GGCTACGGAAGGGGAGAAGGGGCGGGGCTGGGTCCTGCTGCCGGGCGGCGGTGGCGGACGGCGGACAGCGGGCGACGTAAGGCGGGCCGGGCCCCGCTGCGGGCGGCAGTAGCGGACGGCGGGCGACGTATGGCCGGGCCCTGCTGCCGGGCGGCGGTGGGTCGCCGGGCAGCGGGGCGGGCGAGGGCCAGCGGAATACGCGGGCGGGCAGGCCGGCGGGCGGACGGCGGACGGCCGGGTTCCGCTGCCAGGCGGCCAGGCTGCCAGGCGGCCTGGCCGGCAGGCCGGTTGGTGGTCGGGTGCTGAGCCCTACCGCACCGGGCCCTCCACCCGCTCTACCCGCTGCGTCCCGCTCCGCGTCCGGTACGAACGCGCCCAGGCCGTCGTCGCATCCCGGGAGGACTTGTCCGACAGGACGTAATAGTCCATCTGCGCCCGCTCGGCCGTCACGTCCAGGACGCCGTATCCATGCGCGTCCATGTCCAGCCATTTCACATGGCGGTTGGCTGCCCTGATCGCTCCCTCGGCCACCAGAGACACCGTGTCCGGGGCCACGCCCAGGATGTCGTCCAGGTTGTCCGAGGTCACCGACGTCACCACGAATTCCGTGGCCGCCGATCGCGAGAGCGGATACGTCGCCGCCTTTACCGGCACGTCGCACGCCCACGCCATGTGGATGTCCCCCGTCAGGAAGACCGTGTTCGAGATCCCTCGCTCCGTCAGATGCGTCAGCAGCTCCCGCCGGTCGTCCGTATAGCCGTCCCATTGGTCGACATTGATCGCCAGGCCGCCCTCCGGGATCTTGATCTGCAGCAAGTCCGCCAGGGGCTTGAGCAGGTGGGTCGGTAGTGAGCCGAAGGCGACCGGGGAGATCATGACCTCGTTCCCTACCAGCTTCCACTTCGCGTCCGAGGACTCCAGGCCCGTCTTCAGCCAGTCCAGTTGGGCGCGGCCGGTGATCGTGCGGTCCGGGTCGTCCACATCCCCGCTGCCGATGCCGGTCTGCTGGGAGCGGTACGACCTCAGGTCCAGCAGGTGCAGTTCGGCCAGCTTGCCGTAGCGGACGCGGCGGTACGTCGTGCCCGCCACCGACTGCCGGACCGGCATCCACTCGAAGTACGCCTGCTTCGCGCCCGCCGCGCGGGCTGCCCAGTCGCCTTCGGCGCCGGGGGTGTGGTTCTCGGCGCCGCCGGACCAGGTGTCGTTGGCGAACTCGTGGTCGTCCCAGATGGCGATGATGGGGTGGGCGGCGTGCAGCGCCTGCAGGTCCGGGTCGCCCTTGTAACTGGCGTGCCGAGTCCGGTAGTCGGCGAGCGTCAGGATCTCGTGCGCAGGTGCGGCGGCGCGTAGCGGCGTGTCCGTCGCCGGGTATTCGCCAGACGCGTACTCGTAGATGTAGTCGCCCAGGTGCAGCACCGCGTCCAGGTCACCTCTCGCCGCCAGGTGGCGGTACGCGGCGAAGTAGCCCGACTCCCAGTTGGCGCAGGACGCCACCCCGAAGCGCAGGCCGTCGGGCGTAGCGTCCGCGGCGGGGGCGGTGCGGGTGCGGCCGACAGTCGACGTCGCGCCGCCTGCCGCGCCGAAGCGGTACCAATAGCTCGTCGCCGGGCGCAGGCCGCGTACGTCCGCCTTCACCGTGTGGTCGGAGGCGGCCCGGGCGGTCACCGCGCCCTTCGCCACCACCGTCCCGAAGTCCTTGTCCTCCGCGAGCTCCCAGGTCACCTCCGTGTCCGCGCCGATGCCGGAGCCGGGGAGCGCGTCCGGGGACGGCGTCACCCGGGTCCACAGCAGGATCCCGTCGGGGAGCGGGTCGCCGGAGGCGACGCCGTGCAGGAAGGCGGGGCCCTCGGCGGCGTGCGCCGGGAGCGCGGCGCCGGAGAGGGGCGCGGCGAGGGCGGCGGTGGCGGCAGCGGCCTTGACGACCGTGCGCCGGCGGGGCAAATGGGACGCGGGAGTTGCGTGTTGACTGGTCACGGCCGATCAGGTTACTGGCAGGTACCCGCAACTGCCCCGGCAGGGGGGAAGATTCGCCCGGATTTCGCCTGCGGTTCGGACGCGATCACGTGCCGGGGAACGTCAGTCCACCACGTCGCCCGTCGCGGTGAACTTGCGGTCGTCCCGGGCTGGCCGGTTCTAGCCTGTGTGCATGCCCAGTCTCACGGTGGATCTGACCGAAGCGGAGTTCGCAGAACTGCGTGCCGTCGCCGCCGTCTGCGGTGTGCCGATCAGCTGTCTCGCGCACGCCATGGTGCTGGAGGGAGTGGACAGCCGCCGGCAGCACCGGCAGGAGTCGCGGCCGCCCGACTGGTGGCTCAGTGGTGACGCTCGCGGAGCGAACTGACCAAACGCTTCGCCACCGGCACCGGCACCCCGCGCCGGTCCGCCGCCCGCAGCAGCGCCCCGCCGATCGCGTCGAGTTCCAGCGGGCGCCCGGCCTCGGCGTCCCGCTGCATCGAGGACTTGGTGTCGTACGGCATGCGCTCGAAGAGCCGCAGCACCGGCTCCGCCGTCACATCCGCCCCGCAGGCGCGGCCCGTCGCCACCGCCTCGGACACGAGCGCGCGCATCTCGTCGGCGTGGGTCGTACGGACATCGCCGACGGTCGCGGCGTGCTGCGTGGTGAGGAGCGCGGCGGTGGCGAGGAAGGCCAGCTTGGCCCACAGGATCGTGGCCTCGTCGTCGTGCACCGTCGCGCTCGCGCCCGCGTCCTTCAGCAGTCCGGCCAGCTGCTCCAGGCGCTCGCGTGGGGCGGTCGCACTTGCCAGGTCGAGGTCGCAGAACGGGCTGCCGTGCTCGATCTCGCCGGGTGCCGTCCTGGTCGACTCGACCCGGATCACGGCGCCGGTGACCTGCGCCGGGTCGTAGCGCTCGCGCAGCATGTCCATGTGCTCGACGCCGTTGAGCAGTGGTACGACGAGACCGTCGCCGAGTGCTGCCGCCGGGGCGCGGTCCAGCGCCTCCGGCATCGCGGTGGCCTTGACCGTGACGAACAGCGCGTCCACCGGTTCGCGCAGCTCCGTATCGGCCTCGACGGCGGCGGTGAAGTCGCCGAAGTGCCCACTCCGCACGGTGATTCCGCGCTCGCGGATCGCGCTCGCGGTCGTGTCGGACGCCAGGCAGATCACGCGGTGGCCTGCGCGGGCGAGCAGGCCGGCGAGGAGGCCGCCGACCCCGCCGGGGCCGAGTACGGCTATCGTCGAAGTCATTGACTCAGTCAAGCACCGCGCCGGGCGGCCCGCAAGAACTCCTTGTTCATCTTCGTGATCGAGAAGAGCGGGATCCCCTTCGGGCAGGCCGTCGCGCACTCGCCGGTGAGCGTGCAGCCGCCGAAGCCCTCGTCGTCCATCTGCGCCACCATGTCCAGGACCCGGGACTCGCGCTCCGGGGCGCCCTGCGGCAGCACATTGAGGTGGTTGACCTTGGCCGAAGTGAACAGCATCGCCGCCCCGTTGGGGCACGCCGCCACGCAGGCGCCGCAGCCGATGCACTCGGCGTGCTCGAAGGCGAAGTCGGCGTCCGGCTTCGGTACTGGGGTGGCGTGCGCCTCGGGCGCTGCGCCGGTCGGGGCCGTGATGTAGCCGCCGGCCTGGATGATCCGGTCGAAGGCCGAGCGGTCCACGACCAGGTCCTTGATGACCGGGAAGGCGGCGGCGCGCCACGGCTCGATGTCGATCGTGTCGCCGTCCTTGAAGGACCGCATGTGCAGCTGGCAGGTGGTGGTGCGCTCCGGGCCGTGCGCGTCGCCGTTGATGACGAGCGAGCAGGCGCCGCAGATGCCTTCGCGGCAGTCGTGGTCGAAGGCGACGGGGTCCTCGCCCTTGAGGATCAGCTCCTCGTTGAGGGTGTCGAGCATCTCGAGGAACGACATGTCCTGGGAGATGCCGTCGATCTCGTACGTGGACATGCCGCCGTCGGCGTCGGCCGAACGCTGGCGCCAGACGCGCAGGGTGAGCCTCATGCGTAGCTCCGCTGGGTGGGGTGGACGTACTCGAAGACCAGGTCTTCCTTGTGCAGGACGGGCGCCTCGCCGGTGGCGGTGAACTCCCAGGCGGCGGCGTACGAGAACTCCTCGTCGCGGCGCTCGGCCTCGCCGTCGGGGGTCTGCGACTCCTCGCGGAAGTGGCCGCCGCAGGATTCGGCGCGGTGCAGGGCGTCGAGGCACATCAGCTCGGCGAGCTCGAGGTAGTCCATGATGCGGTTCGCCTTCTCCAGGGACTGGTTGAACTCCTCGCCGGTGCCCGGCACCTTGATCCGGCGCCAGAACTCCTCGCGGATCTGCGGGATCCGGTCGAGGGCCTTGCGCAGCCCTTCGTCGGTACGGGCCATGCCGCAGAACTCCCACATCAGCTCGCCGAGTTCGCGGTGGAAGGAGTCGGGTGTGCGGTCGCCGTCGACGGCGAGGAGCAGGTGCAGCCGGTCCTCGGTGTCGGCGAGCGCCTCCTGGACGGCGGGGTGGTCGGGGGTGACCCGGTCCGCGTGCGGGTTCTTCGCCAGGTAGTCGTTGATCGTCGCCGGGAGGACGAAGTAGCCGTCGGCCAGGCCCTGCATCAGCGCGGAGGCGCCGAGGCGGTTGGCGCCGTGGTCGGAGAAGTTCGCCTCGCCGATCGCGAAGAGGCCGGGGACGGTGGTCTGCAGGTCGTAGTCCACCCACAGACCGCCCATCGTGTAGTGCACGGCCGGGTAGATGCGCATGGGGACCTGGTACGGATCCTCGTCGGTGATCCGCTGGTACATGTCGAAGAGGTTGCCGTACTTCGCCTCCACCGCCTTGCGGCCCATCCGCTCGATGGCGTCGGCGAAGTCCAGGTACACGCCCTGGCCGCCGGGGCCGACGCCGCGGCCCTCGTCGCAGACGTTCTTCGCGGCGCGGGAGGCGATGTCGCGGGGGACCAGGTTGCCGAAGGCCGGGTAGATGCGCTCCAGGTAGTAATCGCGCTCGTCGTCCGGGATCTGGTTCGGCGGCCGGTCGTCGCCCTTCGCCTTCGGGACCCAGATGCGGCCGTCGTTGCGCAGCGACTCCGACATCAGCGTCAGCTTCGACTGGTGGTCGCCGGTGCGCGGGATGCAGGTCGGGTGGATCTGCGTGAAGCACGGGTTGGCGAAGTGGGCGCCGCGGCGGTGGGCGCGCCAGATGGCGGTCGCGTTGGAGTTCATGGCGTTCGTCGACAGGTAGAAGACGTTGCCGTAGCCGCCGGTCGCGAGGACCACCGCGTCCGCGAAATAGGTGTCGATACGGCCCGTGACCAGGTCGCGGGCGACGATGCCGCGGGCCTTGCCGTCGACGATGACCAGGTCGAGCATCTCGGTGCGCGGGTGCATCTCGACGTTGCCGGCGGCGATCTGGCGGGAGAGCGCCTGGTACGCGCCGAGGAGCAGCTGCTGGCCGGTCTGGCCGCGGGCGTAGAACGTACGCGAGACCTGGACGCCGCCGAAGGAGCGGGTGTCGAGGAGGCCGCCGTACTCGCGGGCGAAGGGGACGCCCTGGGCGACGCACTGGTCGATGATCTCGACGGAGATCTGCGCCAGGCGGTGCACGTTGGACTCGCGGGCGCGGAAGTCGCCGCCCTTGACGGTGTCGTAGAAGAGGCGGTGGATGGAGTCGCCGTCGTTGCGGTAGTTCTTCGCCGCGTTGATGCCGCCCTGGGCGGCGATGGAGTGGGCGCGGCGGGGGGAGTCCTGGTAGCAGAACTGGACCACGTGGTAGCCCTGTTCGGCGAGGGTGGCGCCCGCGGAGCCGCCGGCGAGGCCGGTGCCGACGACGATGACGGTGTGCTTGCGGCGGTTCGCCGGGTTGACCAGCTTGGCCTCGAAGCGGCGGGTGTCCCAGCGCTCGGCGACCGGGCCCGCGGGGGCAGCGGAGTCGGCGATCGGCTCGCCGGTGGTGTAGTCGGTGTAGTCGGTCATGTCAGCTCACGACTCCCGTCATGACTCCGATGGGAACGGCGACGAATCCGGCCGTCAGGACCACGGCCAGCCCGATGGACAGCCCCTTCGGCACCCGGCCGCCGTAGCCGAGCGTGTGCGCCGCCGCCCAGAAGCCGTGCTGGATGTGGAAGCCGAGGGCGACCATCGCGACGATGTAGATGGCGTTGCCGTACCAGGTGGAGAAGGTGTCGATCACGTTCTGGTACGGGTGCAGATGCTCGTATCCGGCCGGGTGCACCGTGCCGGTCGTCAGGTCGAGGATGTGCCAGACGATGAAGAGGCCGAGGATGATGCCGCCCCAGCGCATGGTGCGGGTGGCATAGCTCGCCTTGGGTTTCGCGTGGACGTACTTGCTCGGGCGCGCCTTGATGTCGCGGCGGCTGAGCTGGTAAGCGGCCGTCGCGTGTGCGATGACGGCGGCGAGGAGCACGACGCGGACCAGCCAGAGGCCCCACTCGTAATGGAGGACCGGCTCGCCCATGGTGCGGAGCCAGTGGGCGTAGTGGTTCATCTCGTCGGGGCCGAAGAAGATCTTCAGATTCCCGACCATGTGCGCGACCAGGTAGAGCAGCATGATCACGCCGCTGACCGCCATGACCGTCTTCTTGCCGAGCGTCGATTTCCAGAGGAGTTCGGGGGCGGACGGTCGGCGGTCCGTCTTCGTTGCCAGGGCCATGAATAGTGACGGTAGGGAGGGTGGCGGCCATACGTCCAAGACATGATTCCGCTGTATTCGATAGCCTGCGCCTATGCAGCTCCATCAGCTCCGGTACTTCGCGGCGGTGGCCGACACCCGGCACTTCACGCGGGCCGCCGAGCGCGAGCATGTCGCGCAGCCGTCGCTGTCGCAGCAGATCCGGGCGCTGGAGAAGGAGCTGGGCGCGGAGCTCTTCCACCGGGCACGTGGGCATATCGGGCTGACGGACGCGGGGGAGGCGCTGCTGCCGCTGGCGCGGCGGATCCTCGCCGATACGGAGACGGCGCGGCGGGAAGTGCAGGAGGTGGCGCAGCTGCGGCGGGGGCGGGTCCGGCTGGGGGCGCCGCCGAGTCTGTGCGCGTCGGTTGTTCCGGACGTGTTGCGGGACTTTCACGCGGAGTACCCGGGCGTTGAGCTGGTGGTGCACGAGGACGGCTCGCAGGACCTGGTCCGGGCGCTGGCCGCGGGGGAGCTGGATCTCGCGCTGATCATCACGCCGCTGGCCGGTCAGGGGCCGGTGCTCTCCACTTCGCAGCTGCTGCGGGAGGACCTGGTGGTGGTGTCCGCGCCGGACGGACCCGCGCCGGTGGCGCGCAAGCACATCCGGGTGGGGGATCTGCGGGGGCGGCCGATGGTGATGTTCCGGCGGGGCTACGACCTGCGGGACTTCACCCTGGCGGCGTGCCGGGAGGCGGGGTTCGAGCCGGAATTCTCGGTGGAGGGCGGGGAGATGGACGCGGTGCTCGGTTTCGTACGGGCCGGGCTCGGGGTCGCGGTGGTGCCGCGGATGGTCGCGCAGCGGAGCGGCCTGCGGACGACGCCGTTCGCGGCGCCCGGGCTGCACCGGACGATCTCGCTGGCGCACCGGGCGGATGTGTCACCGCCGCGGGCGGCGCGGGAGTTGAGCCGCATGCTGCGAGCGGGGCTTCGGTCCTGAGAGTCACACCACCCTCTCGAACACCACCCGGAACTCCGCCCCGCCCCCCTCCGCCGCATGCGCCGTC
>NZ_JAAKZV010000323.1 GCF_011044975.1 Streptomyces coryli
GCGGGTGGGTGGGTACAGCCGTCAGTCGTCCGTGCCCACCAGGACCCGGTTTGACCTGGTCGTGGCGGGCCCCGTAATCTAGAGCGTCGGTGTGTGAACAGCGCATGCCGATTGCTTCTGAGCCACCTTCCCTCCCGGCCCCCGGCCAGGAGAGGCCGCTCAGGGTCAGTCGGGCCATCGGCCCGCCCGGCTCCGAGGGCTAGCGTCAGAGGCTCCACCGCGAGCAAGAGAGAGAGTTCCGCGTGTACGCGATCGTGCGCACCGGCGGCCGTCAGCAGAAGGTTTCTGTTGGCGACGTCATCGAGGTTGACCGTCTTTCCACCACCAAGCCCGGCGACAGCGTCGAGCTCTCCACCCTGCTCGTCGTGGACGGCGAGTCGGTTACGAGCGACCCGTGGGTGCTGGACGGCGTGAAGGTCACGGCCGAGGTCGTCGACCACCACAAGGGCGACAAGATCCGCATCCAGAAGTACAAGAACAAGACCGGTTACAAGAAGCGGATCGGTCACCGCCAGCTGCACACCGCTCTGAAGATCACCGGCATCCCCTCGCCGGCCGCGAAGTAAGGACTGAGGAGACATGGCACACAAGAAGGGCGCATCGTCCACCCGGAACGGTCGCGACTCCAAGCCCCAGTACCTTGGCGTGAAGCGCTTCGGCGGCCAGGTCGTCAGGGCCGGTGAAATCATCGTCCGCCAGCGCGGCACCCACTTCCACCCGGGCGCCGGCGTCGGCCGTGGCAAGGACGACACGCTGTTCGCGCTGGACGCGGGCGCCGTGGAGTTCGGCACCGCGCGCGGCCGCAAGGTCGTGAACGTGGTTCCGGCCGCTGCCGAATAAGGCAGCCCCACCACTTAGCACCACGCGAGGGCGGATCGCGCTTCCCGGGCTCCAGGGCTACGGGAAGCGGGTCCGCCCTCGTCGTGTTACGTCTTAGAGCATTCCGTACGTATCGGAGGACACCCGAAAATGACCACCTTCGTCGACCGCGTCGAGCTCCACGTCGCCGCGGGCAACGGCGGGCATGGCTGCGCCTCCGTGCACCGGGAGAAGTTCAAGCCGCTGGGCGGCCCCGACGGGGGCAACGGCGGCCGCGGCGGGGATGTCATCCTCGTCGTCGACCAGGACGTCACCACGCTGCTCGAATACCACCACTCGCCGCACCGCAAGGCCACCAACGGCAAGCCGGGCGAGGGCGGCCACCGCGCGGGGGCGGACGGCAAGGACCTCGTCCTGCCGGTCCCCGACGGCACCGTCATCCTCGGCAAGGACGGCGAGGTCATCGCCGACCTGGTCGGGCAGGGCACCACCTACGTCGCCGCCCAGGGCGGCCGCGGCGGCCTCGGCAATGCGGCCCTGTCCTCCGCCCGCCGCAAGGCCCCCGGCTTCGCGCTGCTGGGCGAGCCGGGGCGGACCGACGACGTCGTCCTGGAGCTGAAGACCGTCGCGGACGTGGCCCTCGTCGGCTACCCGAGCGCCGGCAAGTCGTCCCTCATCTCCGTGCTCTCGGCCGCCAAGCCGAAGATCGCGGACTATCCCTTCACCACCCTCGTCCCCAACCTCGGGGTGGTGACCGCGGGCGCCGTTACGTACACCATCGCGGACGTCCCCGGGCTGATCCCGGGGGCCAGCCAGGGCAAGGGGCTCGGGCTCGAGTTCCTGCGGCATGTCGAGCGCTGCTCGGTGCTCGTGCACGTGCTGGACACCGCCACGCTGGAGACCGAGCGCGACCCGGTCAGCGACCTGGACATCATCGAGTCGGAGCTGGCCGAGTACGGGGGGCTGGAGGGCCGGCCGCGGGTGGTCGTGCTCAACAAGATCGACATCCCGGACGGCAAGGATCTCGCCGACATGGTCCGGCCGGACCTGGAGGCCCGCGGGTACCACGTCTACGAGGTGTCGGCCGTATCCCGGGAAGGGCTGCGTGAGCTGTCCTTCGCGCTGGCCAAGCTCGTCGACGAGGCGCGCGCCGCCAAGCCGAAGGAGGAGGCGACGCGGATCGTCATCCGGCCGCAGGCGGTGGACGACGCCGGCTTCACGGTGAAGCAGGAGGGCGAGGTCTTCCGCGTACGGGGCGAGAAGCCGGAGCGCTGGGTGCGGCAGACGGACTTCTCCAACGACGAGGCCGTGGGCTACCTGGCGGACCGGCTGAACCGCCTGGGCGTCGAGGACCAGCTCAAGAAGGCCGGCGCCCGGCCCGGCGACGCGGTCGCCATCGGCCCAGGCGACGACGCCGTCGTCTTCGACTGGGAGCCGACGATGGCCACCGGCGCCGAGATGCTTGGCCGCCGCGGCGAGGACAACCGCTTCGACACCCCCCGCCCCGCCGCCCAGCGCCGCAAGGACCGCGAGGCGGAGCAGGCGGACGAGGAGTACAACGACTTCGACCCGTTCGGGGCCGACGGGCCCGTATAGGGCGCTCTACGGGCCCGCTCTACGGGCCCGCCGCCCGGTCAGCCGAGGTAGCCGTCCGGGCGGACCAGCAGCTCGAGTCCGTCCCGCGCGTCGTAGAACGCGAAGGCCTCCGGTGAGACGTAGCCGTCCGGGCGGCCCGCGGGGCGGAAGAGATCGACCGCGTGCGGGTGCGCGGACGGTGCCGTCGGCGTGAAGCGGAGCAGTGTCTCGTGCGGGCCGCGGAAGAGGTCGAAGAGGCGGAGCCGGGTGCCGTCGGCCCGTAGCAGCGGGGAGTCCGGGGCCCGGTCGCCGGTGGTGATGCGGGCCGGGTCGGACGGGTCGCGGTAGGAGATGTCGAGCTGGCGGGTGTTCTCGCCGCGCTCCAGCGCCGACTCGTCGCCGTCCAGGTGCTTGTGCAGCAGCTCCGTGCTGATGCCGAGGACCCGCTGCGCGTTGGTGCGGCGCTCGGTCTCGTACGCGGCGAGCACCGGCTCGCGGCCGTCGGCGAGCCGCCACCCGAGGTTGTACGCGTCCTGGACGCCGGTGTTGAGGCCCTGGCCGCCGGTCGGCGGGTGCACGTGGGCCGCGTCGCCGGCGAGGAACACCCGGCCGCTGCGGAACCGCTCCGCGAGCCGCACATTGGACCGCCACACGGTCGACCAGGTGAGGTGGTGCAGGGTGGCGGCGCCGGGGCCCGCATACTCGTCGACCAGCGCCTGCAGCGTCGCCAGATCGGCCTCGAGGCCGTCGCGGACCAGCGGCGCGGCGAACTGGAACTGGTCGCCGCCGGACAGCGGGGTGAGAGCGATGCCCTCCATCGGGTTGCTCTCCTTCGCGAACCAGTAGCCGAAGGCGTGATCGAGCCCCGCCGCGGACACATCGCCGACGAGCATCCTGATCGACTCGTCCGTGACCCCCTCGAAGGCGATCCCGAGCGCCTTGCGGACGGTGCTGCGGCCGCCGTCGGCACCCACCAGATAGTCCGCGACCACGGTCTCGCCGGTGGCGAGCGTCGCCGTGACCGCGTCCCCGTTCTGCGTAAAGCCGAGCAGCTCGGTGCCGGACTCCACCTTCACGCCGTACTCGGCGAGCTTGTCCCGGAGGATCGCCTCGGTGCGGGACTGGCCGAGCATCCGGCCGTTCGGATACGGGCGGTCCGGCGTCGCGGCGACCTCCTCGTGCAGATGCCGGATGCCGAAGTCCGCGCCGCCGATCCGGATCTTCATCGGCGGGGCGGCGAGGCTCTGCGCCAGCACCTGGTCGAGCACGCCGAGGTCCTCGAAGACCTCCAGGGTGCGGGGCTGGATGCCGTCGCCGCGGGAGCCGGCGAAGTATTCCGTCGCTTTGTCGACGATCCGGGTGTTGATCCCGCGACGGGCCAGGTCGATCGCCAGGGTGAGGCCGGTGGGGCCGGCTCCTGCGATGAGGACGGTCATCATGCCTCCGGTTGGATGAATTTAGATTCAGTGAATTAGGATTCATCTTGTGCCCGGATAGAGTTCGCTGTCAAGACGGGAGGTGTACGGGTGGCCACGAAGCGCAGGCAGCAAGCGGCGGAGACCGAGGCCGCGCTGAAGGAGGCCGCCCGGCGGGTGTTCGCCGAGCGCGGCTATCTGAACACCAAGATCACCGACATCACCGCGGCGGCCGGGCGGGCGACAGGGTCGTTCTACCGGCACTTCGCCGGCAAGGAAGAGCTGCTCGAGGCGCTGCTCAGGGACCTGCTCGCCGCGGCCGACGACGAGGTGGTCGAGCGCGCCGGGCACGAGGCGGACTTCAGCAAGATCGAGGCGATCCGCTGGCACGTCGAGGCGGGCTGGCGGTTCTACAAGGCGCACCTGCCGGAGATGGTGGCCGTGAAGCAGGCCGCCATGCTCGACCCCGAGCTGGGCCGCCGGCTGCAGCGGATCATGGCCGCGGACGACGCGGACCTGATCGGCCACCTGGACGCGCTGCCGGAGCCCAAGCCGGACCCGCTGCTGCAGATCTCCGCCTTCAACGCGCTGCTCGACGGCTTCGCGTACACCTGGCTGGTGGTGAACCCGGCCGACGGCCGCACCATCTCCGACGACGAGGCGATCGACCTGCTCACCAACCTGCTGCACCACGGCCTGGCGGGCAAGCCGTAGCAACGCGGCGGCCCCCCGGCAGCAGCAGCTGCCGGGGGGCCGTTTCGTGCGTCAGCGGGCGCGGATCAGACCTCCGCGGGCTCCGCCGGCTCCAGTTCGAGCTCCTCCGCCGCGTCGGCGCGCTCCTCGCCGCGCTGGCTCGGGACGTCGCTCTCGCCGCGGAGTTCCATGCGGCGGGCGCGCTCCTCCGCCTTGTCGCGGAGCGCGAGTGCCGCCGCGTCGAAGCGGACCAGGGAGGGCGGGTCCGAGGGGCCCAGCAGGTGCTCCTTGAGCTCCGTACGGGCCTGGACGAGCACGTCCAGCGACGGGTCGCGGACGTACGCCAGCAGGTCGCCGACCTGCTTCGCGTCGGGCGTCAGGATCGTGGCGGCCCGTACCGTCGGGAACTCCGCGATGAAGTCGGCCTCCGGCTTGCCGCTGGTGTTGGCGACGGCGTAGGGCTTCTCGCTGGACAGGTAGTCCGAGATCACCGACGACACGTCCGCGATCAGCACGTCCGCCTCGTTGTAGCAGGAGAAGACGCCGGGGCGCGGGCCCACGACGACCTGGTGCTCCCACTCCGGGACGGAGGCCCAGAAGGCGGCCTCCCAGGCGTCCACGGCGGCCTGGATGGCCTCCGCGCGGCCCTCCTCGACGGTGGACTGCAGCAGCATCCGCTCGACCTCGTCGGCGCCCTTGCGGAAGCCGGTCGCGGTCAGGTGCTCGAGCTCGGCGGTGGCCTTCTCCAGCGCGGCCGCGGTCTCCGGGCCCGGGCGGGCGCCGGAGCGCTGCGCCGCGGCCTCGGTGATCATGGCGCGCATCCGCTGGTCGGCCTCGCCGGCCCGCTTGTCGACCGAGCCGGTCATCGGGTGCGGCTTGTAGATGAGGCGGACCTTCGGGTCGGCGAGCAGCTCGCGGACGATGTTCTCGCCGGCCAGCACCACCGAGGTGTTGCCCGGGTTGCCGTCCCAGCCTTCCCAGGTGGGGGCGTAGAGCACGGTCGTGTAGCCGTCCTTGGCCGGGGGGCCCGCGTACGGCTTGATCGGCGCCAGCTGCGGGCGGCCGACCTCCACGACGTCCTTGTCCTCGACGCCGACGTCGGCGAGCTGGTAGCGGTCGCGGGCCGCGGGCCCGGCCACCCAGACCTCGTCGTAGGCCTTGGCGTAGGGGTTGCAGGACGACAGCTTGTCGCTCTCGCCGTGGTTGGTGAAGGCGTGCTTGATCGACGGGATGCGCAGGACCTGCGAGGTCTTGCCGGAGTTCGCCGGGTGCAGCAGCACCTTCAGGGTGGAGTGCTCCAGCATCATCAGGTCGGCGACCTTGGGGATGCAGACGATCGGGACCTCGGTGGCCTCGATCTTCTGCACCATGAAGCGCTCGCGCAGGATGATGACGGGCTTGCCGTCCAGGGCGGCCAGCGTGGAGAGCCACATGTTCGCCTGGTACGCGGACGAGGCGCCGCCGGAGAAGTACATGCCGACGGTCGGCCGGTACTCGTCCAGCCAGCTCTTCAGCCACTCGCGGACCTTGTCGTCGGACGCGGTGCGCTTGGCCGGCAGCAGCCAGGTGGCCAGGTACACGGCGCCGCCCAGGGACAGCGCCAGGGCCAGGCCCAGGCCGATGTCGCCCCACACGGCGTCGCGGGTGGCGGTGGTCAGCAGCAGGCCGATGGTGGCCGGCACGGAGACGTAGAGCAGGCGGTGGCTCGGGCGGCGGGCGAGGATTCGCGGCGGGCCCGCGGTCAGGCCGAGCGCGGACGCGTCGATGTTACGGGTGACGATCGGCAGCTGGCGGGTGCGGCGGACCAGCACGGCCAGCGCCTGGCTGGCGAAGTGGGTGCCGTACAGAACGAGCAGCATCACCGTGATCGGCGACTGCTCCTGCAGCGGAGCGATGCCGTCGATCTGGAAGAGGCCGAGCAGGATGAACATGTCGCGCAGCAGCTGGCGCGTCTGTACGTCGAAGCGCACCTTGCTGAGCAGGGAGAGCAGGCCGGGCTGCTTGTGCTGGAGGTACAGATCCAGCGCGAGGCCCGCTGCTGATGCGGTGATCAGCATCGGCACGCTGGGCAGCAGGGCGCCGACGAGCTGCACGGCGAAGGCCGCTAGCAGCGCGAACAGCGCCGAGAGCTGCACGGCTCGGCGGTTGAGGATTCCGGCGATCTGCACGGGGGGTAGCTCCTGGCAGGAAGGGGGGTCGGACAGTGCCGGGACTGCGTCTGAAACCGCCCCGGCGGGGGCTGCGGTGCAAGATTGACCCCTGACCGTATGACGGCCACAGCCCTGGAGACAATCTTCCGCCGTCGGGACCCCGCTAAATAGGGTCAAAGGTACTTTTGTCGTTGACGCCGGTCTTAGTGCCGTCCGTACGGTGAAACGCGGGGGCGGGCGAGGACGTGCCTGCCGTAGATTTGCGGCCATGGCAGGTGTACGACGCAAGGATGTGGCCGAGGCCCGCAGGGTCGTGGTGAAGGTGGGGTCCTCCTCGCTCACCACGGCGGCCGGCGGCCTGGACGCGGACCGGGTGGATGCCCTGGTGGACGTCCTGGCCAAGCACGGCGAGCGGGAGATCATCCTGGTGTCGTCGGGGGCCATCGCGGCCGGTCTGGCGCCGCTGGGTCTTTCGCGGCGGCCTCGCGACCTGGCCCGGCAGCAGGCGGCCGCCTCGGTGGGGCAGGGGCTGCTGGTGGCCCGCTACACAGCGTCGTACGCCCGTTACGGACGGCGAGTCGGGCAGGTGCTGCTGACCTCGGACGACATGGCGCGGCGCGCGCACTACCGGAACGCGTACCGGACGCTGGAGCAGCTGCTCGCGATGGGCGCGGTGCCGGTGGTGAACGAGAACGACACGGTCGCGACGGATGAGATCCGCTTCGGCGACAACGACCGGCTGGCGGCGCTGGTGGCTCATCTCGTACGGGCCGATCTGCTGGTGCTGCTGTCGGATGTGGACGGTCTTTATGACGGGCATCCGGAGAGTGCGGGGACGTCGCGGATCGAGGAGGTCCGGGATCACGCGGAGCTCGACGGGGTCGAGATCGGGAGCGTGGGGCGGGGC
>NZ_JAAKZV010000324.1 GCF_011044975.1 Streptomyces coryli
CCTCCCGCTCCCACCCCGCCTCCCGGCACCACCAGGCCCGACTCGTACGCCGCCACCACCGCCTGGGTCCGGTCCCGCAGTCCGAGCTTCGCGAGGATCCGGCTGATGTGCGTCTTCACCGTCTCCTCGCTCACATACAGCCGATCGGCGATCTCGGGGTTGGACAGCCCCTGCGCCACCTGCTTGATGACCTCCGTCTCGCGCGCGGTCAGCGCGGGCAGGCCGGCGGCCGTCTGCCGCGCCAACGCCCCGCGCCGCTGCCTCGCGAACTCGGCAATCAACCGCTGCGTCACCGTCGGCGCCAGCAGCGCCTGCCCCGCCGCCACGACCCGTACCGCCTCGAAGAGCTTCTCCGCCGTGACGTCCTTCAGCAGGAAGCCACTCGCGCCCGCGGCGAGCGCGTCGTAGACATGCTCGTCCAGATCGAAGGTGGTGAGGATGAGGATCCGCGGGCCAGCACCGCCGCCCTCGCCCTCACCGTCGCCCCCGCCATCACCGCCGTCACCGCCGTCGGCACCGTCAACGTCACCGGCCGCCAACTCCGCCGTAGCCGCGATGCCGTCCATCTCCGGCATCCGCACATCCATCAGCACCACGTCCGGCCGCTGCTCCGCACACACCCGCAGCGCCTCGGCGCCGTCACACGCCACCCCCACCACCGTGAAGTCCGGCTGGGTATCGAGCAGTCCGGCGAAGCCGGCGCGCACCACCTCGTGGTCGTCGGCGATGACGATACGGACGGGCTCCGTGCCACTCACGCGACCGCCTCCTGGCTCACCGGAAGCCATGCCTCGACCAGAAACCCGCCCCCGGTAGCCGGGCCGGTGTGCAGCCGGCCGCCGACGGTGAGCGCCCGCTCCTGCATACCGAGCACCCCATGCCCGGGTTCCGACACGGTGCTGCCAGACCTGGCCTCGGCCGCTCGTCCGGGCCCGGACCCGGACGCGGACCCGGCCCCGAGCCCGGACCCGGGGACGGTGCCGGGCGGCCCCGGGCCGTTGTCGCGGAT
Organism: Streptomyces coryli; assembly: GCF_011044975.1. Lineage (GTDB taxonomy): Bacteria > Actinomycetota > Actinomycetes > Streptomycetales > Streptomycetaceae > Streptomyces > Streptomyces coryli. The sequence goes on from NZ_JAAKZV010000324.1 coordinate 1,010, forward strand.
CCGCAGCTGCAAGGTCTCGTCCGTGTAGTGCAGTTCCACGTCCACCGCCGCGCCTGGGGCGTGTCTGCGCGCGTTGGTGAGCGCCTCCTGAACGATGCGATACGCCGTGAGCTCAATACCGGGGTCGAGCGGTCTGACCCGGCCGCTGACGATCAGCCGGGTGCGGGCGCCGGTGGCGTCGCGGGCCTCGTCGAGCAGCTCGTTGAGCTGGGTGAGGCCCGGCTGGGGTTTGCGCTGGGGCGCGATGGTGCCGGAGTCCTCGCGCAGGACGCCCAGCAGCCGGCGCATTTCGGTGAGCGCGGATCTGGCGGTGTCGCCGATGCCGAGGAGCCGCTTGGCGCCGGCATCCGGCATGCCGGGGGTGGTGAGCCTGGCGGTCTCGGCCTGCACGGCGATCATCGAGATGTGGTGGGCGACGACGTCGTGCAACTCCCGGGCGATCTTGGCCCGTTCGCCGCGGGCCGCATGCTCCATCAGCGACTCCGCCACCACCCGCTCCGTGGCGGTGAGGGCCATTGCGTCCGTACGGGCCCGGCGGGCGCTGCCGTGGGCGGCGAGGGCGGCGCCCGCCACCGCGAGCAGCACGGCATACGCCCGGCTCGCTTCGGTCGGTCCCGCCAGCGCCACGACGAGATACGGCAGCACCAGCAGCGGCGACAGCAGCCGCGAGCGGCGCCGGCCCAGCTCGTACAGCACCAGCAGCTGCGCTACGACACCGGCGACCGTGAGCACCGGGGGCTCCTGGAGGGACAGCACGCCCGCGGTGGTGACGGTCAGGGCCGCGATGGCGAGATTGGCGCGCAGCAGCGCCACCGGCAGCGTGGTGCCCAGGCGCAGCAACACGGCATAGGCAAAGGGGTAGTCCGCGCCTCCGCTGCGGGGGAGGCCCTCGGCCATCGCGGCGAGCGCGAGCAGCGCCGCGCCGACCGCCGGCCCCTCGGGGCGAGCGGCCAGCCGGCGGAGGACCGCCAGCGGTCGGAAGCTGCGCTGCTCGTTCACGCGGCCATTCTTGCGGGCCGGGGCCGTCCGGCGCGTCCCCCAGGTCAGCAGTCCGTGGGTAGCTCGTACGAGGGATGCCTGCACGGGCTCGTAGCTCCTGCCAGGGGTGCCCAAGACGGCTCCGCAGCGTGACGACCCGGGCATGCCCGGCTGCCTAATCTCGCCGCATGGACGCAACCATCGAAGTGCGCGGACTGCGCAAGCAGTTCGGACAGACCGTGGCGGTGGACGGACTGACGTTCACCGTGGAGCCGGGGCAGGTCACCGGCTTCGTGGGGCCCAATGGGGCGGGCAAGTCCACGACCATGCGCGCCGTCCTGGGCCTTGAGGCCCCGGACGCGGGCGAGACGCTGATCGGCGGCCGCCGCTATGCCGAGCTGCGCACACCACTGCATGAGGTGGGTGCGCTGCTGGACGCCTCCGCGCTGCACCCCGGGCGCCGCGGCCGGGACCATCTGCTGTGGCTGGCGCATTCGCATGGCATTCCGCGGCGCCGGGTCGACGCGGTGATCGAGCAGGTCGGTCTGGGTTCCGCCGCCCGGCGCCGGGCGGGCGGCTATTCGCTGGGCATGCAGCAGCGGCTGGGCATCGCCGCGGCGCTGCTCGGCGATCCACCGGTGCTGATGTTCGACGAGCCGGTCAACGGGCTTGATACGGACGGGATCCGCTGGATCCGCGGCTTTCTGCGTGCGCTGGCCCGCGAGGGCCGGGCGGTGCTGGTCTCCAGCCATCTCATGAGCGAGCTCGAGGACAGCGCCGACCATCTGGTGGTGATCGGCCGCGGCCGGCTGGTCGCCGACACCAGCGTGGCCCGGCTGCTGGCGACCGCCTCGGGCGACCGGGTCGCGCTGCGCACCTCGGCCCGCACCCAGTCGATGTCGCTGCTGGCGAAGGAGGGCGCGAAGGTCGCGGCGGACGGCCGGGATTCGCTGACGGTGACGGGTCTGCCCGCCGAGCGGATCACGGCGCTGCTGGGCGCGGCCGGCATCCCGTTCTCGGAGGTGCGGGCCCATCGGGCGACGCTCGAGGAGGCCTATATGGAGTTGACCCGGGATGCGGTGGAGTTCCAGGCGGTCGCCGCCGCGGAGCCTGACGCCGAGCCCGCCGCGGCACCCGCGGCACCCTCGTCACCCGCGGCCGAGGAGGCGTGATGGCGATCGACATGACCTCCCGGGCACCGGCGTACCGCTCGAGCCTGCCCCCGGGGCGGGACGGCTTCTTCCAGCTGGTGCGGGCGGAGTTCACCAAGCTCCGCTCGGTGCGCCGCTGGCTGATCGTGCTGGCCGCGGCCGGCGTCGTATCCATCGCGCTGTCGCTGCTGGCGTCCAATTCGGGCCCGGGCAACAACCAGGCGGACGCCGCACTGACCGGCCCGGGCGGCGGCGCGGTGACCGACCGCTTCCGGTACGTGCATCAGCCGCTGACCGGCGACGGCGAGATCATCGCCCGTGTGGTGTCACTGAAAGGGAAGGGCCCCACCGGCCCGGACGATGGCCCCGCCACAGTGAGCTGGGCGAAGGCCGGCGTCCTGATCAAGGATGACACCAAGCCGGGCTCCCCCTATGCGGCGTTGATGGCCACGCACGGGCACGGCGTCCGGCTGCAGTGGGACTTCACCGAGGACCAGGCCGGCAGCGGCTCCGCCGCGGCCGGGCGGTGGCTGAAGCTGGTCCGCAAGGGCTCGACCCTGACCGGCTATGAATCGGCCGACGGCACATCCTGGCAGCGGGTCGGCGAGGCGAAGGTGACCGGCCTGCCGCGCACGGCGCAGATCGGCCTGTTCGTCGCCTCACCCGACCGCTATTCGCTGAACCGGGCCTTCGGCACCGTCTCCGAGGGCACGGGCCCGAGCCTGGCCACCGGCGTCTTCGACCAGGTCAAGCTCAACGGGTCGACGCCGCCCGACAGCAGCTGGTCGGGCAGGCTCGTCGGCCAACTGCCCACGCCTCCGGCTCCGGTCGGGCAGGACGAACGGAAGGAAGGTGATGAGCAGGCCGCCGAGCAGCAGATGAAGGACCTCGAGGGCAGCGACAGCCGCTCCGGCGGCCGTATCACCGTCACCGGCTCCGGCGATATCGCACCCGACACGTTCGGCGGCGGGGACAACCTCGGGCAGAGCCTGGCCGGTTCCTGGGTGGCGCTGATGGCGTTCGCCGCGCTGGGGGCGCTCTTCGTCACCAGCGAGTACAAGCGGGGGATGATCCGCACCACGCTGACGGCCAGCCCGCGCCGCGGCCGGGTGCTGCTGGCCAAGGCGCTGGTGATCGGCGGCGTCTCGTTCGCGGTCGCGCTGCCGGCCACCGCCGCCGGCTTCTCCTGGGCGCAGGCACGGATGCGCGACAGCGGCTGGGTGCCGCCGGTGTATCAGCACTTCTCGCTCAACGAAGGTGCCGGCCTGCGGGCGGTGCTGGGCACCGCTGCCCTGCTGGCGCTGGTCGCCGTGCTGGCGATGGCGGCGGGTGCGCTGCTGCGGCGCAGCGCGGGCGCCGTCACCGGAGTCATCGTGCTGATGCTGCTCCCGCTGATCCTCGGCAGCGCGCTGCCGCTGGACCTGATCCAGTGGATCTTCCGGCTGACCCCGGCGGCCGCGTTCTCCGTCCAGCAGGGCACGCCGCACTACGAACAGCTGGAACGCCCCTGCATGCCGGAGAACTCCTGCTACCCGCTGCCCACTTACGGCGGCTTGGGGGTGCTGGCGGCATGGACGGCGATAGTCCTGGCATTGGCGGTCTGGCGACTACGGAGGAAGGACGCATGACGGCGCAAGCGTTCGGGCGCCCGGCTTCCTCGGTGCCCCCGGCTCCCGGCGGCGGACCGACGTGGACGACCACCGCGGCACGCCTGCTGCACGCGGAGTGGACCAAGCTCCGTACGGTCCCGAGCACCTGGTGGCTGCTCGGGACGGCGGTGGCGCTGATGGCGGCGGTGGGCGCGGGTTCGGTGTCGGCGGTGTCCACGGATCAGTGCGCCTCTGCCGCCGCCTGCCAGGAGGACACGGTCAAGCTCAGCCTCACCGGGATCTGGCTGGGCATGGCGGTGGCCGCGGTGCTCGGCGCGCTCGCGCTGAGCGGCGAGTTCGGTACGGGCACCATCCGCGCCACCTTCACCGCGACGCCGCGCCGGTGGCGGGTGCTCGCGGCCAAGGCGGCGGTGCTGTCGGGCGTGATGGCGGCCGTGGGCGCCGCCGCGGTGTCGGCATCCCTGCTGATCGGACGGCTGGTGCTGCCCGGGAACGGCTTCACCGCGGAGGCCGGCTATCCACCTCCCTCACTGGGCGACGGCCCCACGCTGCGGGCCGCGGCGGGCACCGTCCTGGTGCTGGTCCTGGTCGCCCTGCTCGGCCTCGGCCTTGCCGCTCTGCTCCGGGACACGGCAGGCACGCTGACGGCGACACTGGGCCTGCTCTACCTGGCCCCGATCTTCAAGACGCTGATATCCGACGAGCGCTGGGCGCACCGCCTTGAGCGCTGGGCGCCCATGCCCGCCGGCCTCTCCATCCAGTCCACCAGGGACCTGGACCGGCTGGCCATCGCGCCATGGCCGGGCCTGGGCGTCCTGGCGGCCTACGCGGCCGGGGCACTGCTGCTGGGCGCGCTGGCCCTGCGGATACGGGACGCGGCGGACTGATCAGTCGAAGTACGACTCCAGCGTCCCGCGGCGCCGGACGTCGAGGGTCGCGCAGTGGAAGGACCCGCCGAAGGGCGCGTAGTGCAGCAGGTCGCAGGGGATCGGCTCGAAGCCCCACTCCTCGAGCGCACGCAGCATCCCGGTGTGGTGGCGCTCGGCGATCACCCGCTTCTCGTCGAGCATGAGGACGTTCAGGCTGAGCCATTTCCCGCACATGGAGGTGACCTTGAGCAGGTTCTCGTCGATCGGATCCGGCTCGGGCGCGACAAGGACGTCCCAGGAGTCCAGCACCTCCGGCAGCCGGTCGACGTCGATGTATTCGGGATTCACCAGCACCTTGCCGGGTGCGAGCAGCAGGAAGGTCGTGTCGATGTGCATAGGTGTGCGGCAGCGGCTCTCGATCTCGTGGATGCGGTAGCCGGGGCCGAGATGGCGGCGCAGCCATTCGATCCCCATCCGGTTCGTGACGTTGCTGCGCTGCACGAACAGGTCCCGGCCGGCCCGTACGAAATCCGCCGCGTCGAAGACCGGCTCGAACTCGGTGAGGACGTAGCGCATCGGCTCGTCCTCGTCCGGCACCCGGAAATCGTCCACGAACAGCTCGTCCGTGAGCTGCGGCCGGGGCGCCGCCGTCCAGCGTGCGCCGCGGCGGAAGTAGTCCTTGAGGATCGGCCGGTACGTGTGGGTCTCGAAGTAGCGGCACGGCCAGGCCATCGGGGTCTCGATGATCTCGTCGCCGATCACCAGCAGGCTGTCCCGCGGGCAGCTGTTGCAGAAGCCGCGCGAGGTCCAGTCGGGGGTGCCGAATTCCTTCGCGTGGTCGACCGGCTCCGGGCGGGTGACCGTGACGCCGAGGGAGCTCAGCAGGTCGGTGAACTTGTCGAGCTCCTCCTGCGCCGGCTCGACCAGCCTCCGCGGATAGTGATGGCCGGCGGCGAGGCCTTGGAGCCGGGCCGCCCAGGGCGGAATGTTGCAGGTCACGACCGGGTGGCTGGACGGGATCGTGGCGCCTTCGAGGCGGCCGACGACGACCTCTTCCAGGGGATCCCATTCGTTGTGGGACCCGACCGGCGACCGGTGTCTTTCCGCTGCTGCCTCCATGCGCACCCGCTTTCGATCGCTTTTACGCTACTCACGGAGGAGTCCGGCAGCGGCTTTGGCTCGCCCGAATACGTCCTCCACCATCGCGGGAGTGAGCCGGCCGGTGAAGGTGTTCTGCTGGCTGACGTGGTAGCAGCCGAAGAGGTGCAACTCGCCGGGTTCCTCCCGGTGCTTGAGTGCCACATCCACGCCGTGTCCGAACATCGGCCGCGGCCGCGGCACATCCCACCCCGCGGCCTCCAGCACCGGCAGCAACGCCTGCCACCCGAAGCCCCCGAGCACCACGACGGCGCGCAGCGTGGGGCGCAGGAGACGCAGCTCCTGCGCCAGCCAGGGGCGGCAGGTGTCGCGCTCGGCGGGAGTGGGCTTATTGGCGGGCGGGGCGCAGTGCACCGGGGAGGTGACGCGGACGCCATGCAGGGTGAGGCCGTCGTCGATGTGGGTGGCGGTCGGCTGGTTCGCCAGGCCGACGGCGTGCAGGGCGGCGTAGAGGAAGTCGCCGGAGCGGTCGCCGGTGAACATCCGCCCCGTGCGATTCGCGCCATGCGCGGCCGGGGCGAGGCCGACGACGGCGATGGCGGCGTCGGTGGGGCCGAAGCCGGGGACGGGGCGGCCCCAGTAGTCCCAGTCCGCGAAGGCGCGGCGCTTGGTGGCGGCGACCTCTTCGCGCCATTCGACGAGGCGGGGGCAGGCGCGGCAGTGGGTGAGGTGGTCGTCGAGCTCGGCGATGGTGCGGGTGCGCGGGGCGATGTGGGCTGGGTCGGTGGTCATGCGGCTCCTGCGGGGCGGTTGCTCGGCTTTTCGGGCCTGTTCCCACC
>NZ_JAAKZV010000325.1 GCF_011044975.1 Streptomyces coryli
ACCCGTTGCTGTCGCGAGTGGCCCCGGACAGCCGGCCGCCGCTCAGGGCGTGGTGCCTCCGGCAGCGGTGCCGGTCGTTGTTCCGCCGTCGGTGGTGCCTCCGTCGGTCGTACCGGTCGTCGTCCCGCCGTCGGTGGTGCCACCGTCGGTCGTACCGCCGTCCGTCGTCCCACCATCGGTGGTGCCGCCGTCAGTTGTCCCGCCGTCCGTCGTCCCGCCATCCGTCGTACCGCCGGTCGGGCCGCCCGTCGTAGGGCCGCCCGTGGACGATCCTCCCGTCGTCCCGCCGTCCGTCGACGAGCCGCCGTCCGTCGATCCGCCACCCGTAGTCGTGCCGCCGTCCGACTCGCTCTCCGACGGGTCGTCGCTCGGTGACTCGGATTCGTCGTCCGAGTTGCTCGACGACGGCGACGGTGAGTCCGTCGAGGTGCCCGGCTGGGAGCCGTCCCGGGCCGGTGAGCGGGAGCCCGAGGACTCCTCCTCCGGGGTCAGCCCCGACTCGCCCTCTTCCGAGGCGGACTTGTCCACCTTGACCTGGCTGGCCGGCTTGTCGTTCTCCTCGCCGCCGATGGCGGTGATCGTCACGAACGTGCCCAGCACCGCCACCGCCAGCGCGCCCGCCGCGGCCGCGACGAGGTTGCGGCGCTTGGCGGGCAGGGCGCCGACGGTGCGGCGCGACGGCTCTTCCGAGGCTCCGTAGGCGGGATACGCATCGTCGCCCGTGGCACGCACCTGGCCGAGCATGATGGTCGGGCCCTCCGGCACCGGCAGCGGCTCCTCCCGCGGCTCGGCGCCGAGTTCGGGGCCGGGCTCCGGTACGGCGGCCGCGGGTGCGTACAGGCCCGGTTCGTCGCCGGGCCCCGGCATGCCGGGGAGTTCGAAGCCGCCGCGGTCGGCGACCAGCGCCAGCGCCCGGCGGCCGACGAGCTCGCCGCCGCGGTCGGAGATGGCGCCGCGCAGCGCGACGGAGGCCTCCAGCTCGGCGAGGGCCCGGTCCAGCCGGCCGGTGCACAGCGCAAGGATGCCGAGCTCGTGGTGGAAGTACGCCTCCTGGCCGACCTCACCGGCCAGCCGCGCGGCCTGCTGGCCTAGGCGAAGCGTTTTTTCCCATACGGTCCACGCCTGCGCCGCGGCGAAGGCGGGCGCGGCCGTACGCGCCAGCAGCACCGCCGCCGCGGCATGCCCCGGCGTGGGGCTGCCGGCCAGCGCCTCGAGGGAGGCCAGGATCGCGTCCGCCTCCTCCGCGATACGGGACGGGGTGACGGAGGCGTGCCCTGCCCACCAGGCGTAGTGCTGGGCGGCGGTGAGCACGGGCGGGTCCGCGCCCTCGGGGGTCTGGGCGTAGCCCGCCTCGGCCAGTTGCGCGGTGACGCCGGGCGCCAGGCCGTAACGGCCGCCCACGACCGTGGTCAGGCCGAGCGCGACGAGCTCGGCGAGGGCGGTGTCGGCGTGCTGGTCGCCGGCGAGCGCGGGCAGGTGCGCGGGGTGCGGGCAGACGCCGCCGAGCGCGACGGCGAACCGCAGCGCGGAGCGCGCCTGGCCGCTGGCCCGGGAGGCGAGCAGCTCCGCGGGGGCGGCGCTGACGGCCAGGGTGGGCAGCGGCTCCTCGGCCGCTCCCCCGGACTCGGCGGCCGCCGCCCGGAGTTCGTCGCGCTGCCGCAGCAGCGCGCCCGCCTGCACGAACCGCAGCGGCAGCCCCTCGGACTCGAACCAGACGTCGGACGCCCAGGTGGTCTCGTCCTCGGTCAGCGGCCGCCGCGCGGCGGCCGCCAGCAGCTTCTGCGAGGCGGGACGGCCGATGCCGGTGAGGAAGACCTCCTCGACGTGGGCGACCGAGGACGGCGCCGGAGCCTGCGGCAGGGCGGAGATCAGGAAGGCGCACTCGGGCGTCGCGTCGAGCAGTTCGTCGAGTCCGGCGCCGCCGAACTCGAGGTCGTCGAGCACCACGACCGCGCCGATCTCCTGCAGCAGCGCGAGCAGTTGCGGCCGGTCGGGGCGCAGGCCTGAGGCGTCGAAGGCGGCGGCGTAGAGCTCGTAGAGCAGATCGGTGGGCGTGCGGCGGTGGCCGCTGAGGCGGATGACGCCGTCCGGCGCCAGGTCGGCGCAGTCCGCGGCGACGGCGTCGAGGAGGGTCGTACGGCCGGAGCCCGCGGGTCCGGTGACGCGCACGGAGCGGCCGCGGGCGAGCAGCCGGACCAGGCGGTCGCGGTCCTCGTCGCGGTCGAGGAAGGGCAATGCGGGCCCGGTGGCGCCGGGCGGCGGCGCCGGAACGCCCGGACGGGCGGCCGCACCGGCGCTCCCGGCGCCGGGGTGCCGCTCGGGATTGGTGGGACGTTCCCCGGGGTGCAGGGCCTCCACCATGCTGCCGTCAACGGGATTGACGGTGACGCGGTATTCGCCCGCTACGAGCTGGACTGCTCGCGCCGCACCTGCGCTGTGCGCTGCAGGCCGGCGCCGGTTTATCGGGTCCATCGCTTGTCCCCCCACTGGCTTCGCGCCAGAACCCTAATCCTGTATTCAGTATGTGCCAGGACCCGAATCCTGAACGGGTCCTGGCCGTCACACATTTGTGAGGATCACGCCGACCGGGGTGCCTCTGCCTCCACGGGCAGAGATTCCACCGGCAGCGCTTCCTCGATAGCGAGGATGCGGTGCAACCGGGTGGCCACCAGCAGCCGCTGCATCTGCGGGGGAACCCCGCGGAGCACCAGCCGGCGGTCGGCCCGTCCGGCCCTGCGATGCGCTCCCATGATCACGCCGAGTCCGGTGGCGTCCCATGAGTCGAGAGCGGAGAGGTCCACGATCAGATCGCCGCGTCCCGTGTCGACCGCGTCGTGCAGGGCCGTACGGGCGTCCGCCGCGCTGCGGACGTCGAGGCGGCCCCCGACGACCAGCTCGACGTGGTCGCCCCTGATATACATCTGCGCTCCCCGAGTCTTCTGCAGTGCTGTGGGTCCAGTGGTGCCTGTCTCTTCGAACCTCTACCGGTCTGACTGTCCGCGGCTACGCAAGGTTGCCGTCTGTGCGCGGATCGATATGAAATTCACTCCTGCGGGTTACCCTCGGGCAACTCCCGCGCTTTCAGTGCTCGTAGAAACCCTGACCGCTCTTGCGGCCCAGGTCTCCCGCATCCACCATCCGCCGCATGAGTTCCGGGGCGGCGAACTTCTCGTCCCGGGACTCGGTGTAGATGTTCTCGGCGGCGTGCAGCAGGATGTCGACGCCGGTGAGGTCTGCGGTGGCGAGCGGCCCCATGGCGTGGCCGAAGCCCAGCTTGCAGGCGGTGTCGATGTCCTCTGCGGTGGCGACGCCGGACTCGTACAGCTTGGCGGCCTCCACGACCAGCGCGGTGATGAGGCGGGTGGTGACGAAGCCGGCCACGTCGCGGTTGACCACGACGCAGGTCTTGCCTACGGACTCGGCGAACTCCCGGGTCCTGGCGAGGGTTTCGTCGGAGGTCTTCAGGCCGCGGACGAGCTCGCAGAGCTGCATCATCGGCACCGGCGAGAAGAAGTGCGCGCCGACGACCCGCTCGGGCCGCCCGGTCGCCGCCGCGATCTTGGTGATCGGGATGGCGGAGGTGTTGGAGGCGAGGACGGTGTCGTCCTTCACCAGGCCGTCGAGGGTACGGAAGATCTCCTGCTTGACCTCGAGCTTCTCGAAGACGGCCTCGACGACGATGTCGGCGTCGGCGGCGGCGTCCAGATCCGTCGTGGTGGTGATCCGGCCGAAGGCGGCCTCGGCGTCGGCGGCGTCCAGCTTGCCCTTGGAGACGAACTTGTCGTAGCTGGCCTTGATGCCGTCGGTGCCCCGGGTGAGGGCGGCGTCGGTGACGTCCCGCAGGACCACGTCCCAGCCCGCCTGGGCGGATACCTGTGCGATGCCGGAGCCCATGAGACCGGCTCCGATGACGGCGAGCTTCCGTGCCACGATCGTGTTTCCCCTTACAGACAGCGCTGTCCTTTACGCGGACCTTAGCGCCGCGCGGGGGCGCACGGGGGCTTAAGAGATGCGCATCACGCCGTGTACGACGCACGTCACACGGGCGGCGGTCACTTTGCGGACCTGCGGGCGTAGTTGAGCACCTTTTCGCTCAGCAGGCCCTCGAGCTCGTCGATGATGACGAGCGTTTGGCGGGAGACCTCGTTGGGCTTGCCGCCGGCGATCATTTTGTGCCGGATCGTCTCGAAGACGGTGCCGTGCACGAAGGAGATCTGGCCCGCGATCAGCCCCGGCATCGGGTCGTCGGCGGCGGCGTCCGCCTCCTCGCGGAGGGTGTCGGTGAGGTTGTCCATGCCCTCCTGCTGGATGTGCCACAGCCTGGCCTTGAGGGAGTCGGCGCCGGCCACGACGACCATGAACTTCCCCATCCCCTCCGTCAGCCCCACCTTGGGCGAGACGCTCTCCACCTCCTCGCGCAGCTCGCGCAGCACCGCCTCGGCCGCGGACTCCCCCGGGCCGCGGCCGCGCACCCAGCGGGAGAGGCGGTCGACGACGCCGCGGCTGCGGTCGAAGAAGAGGTCCTCCTTGGCCGGGAAGTAGTTGTAGACGGTGTTGACGGAGACGTTCGCGGCCTCCGCGATCTCGGCGATCGTCACCGCGTTGAAGCCGCGCTCCACGAACAGGCCCGTGGCCACATCCGAGATGTACTGCCTGGTCTGGCGCTTCTTGCGCTCCCTGAGTCCCTCTTCGGCCATGCCTCCATCCTAGCTTCCTTGGTGTCGATGAAATTTTGGTGACGTTGCAAAATTTCAGTGACTCTGTTTTTCTGGGCGGCATGGCAATCATCAGCACGTCCGGTCTGTCCCGGACCTTCACCACCAAGCGGGGCACGGTCGAGGCCGTGCGCGGCATCGACCTCGTCGTGCAGCCGGGCGAGATCGTCGGCTTCCTCGGCCCCAACGGCGCCGGCAAGACCACCACGCTGCGCATGCTCACCACGCTGCTGCCGCCCACCGGCGGCGCCGCCACCGTCGCCGGCTGCGACCTGGCGAGCGACCCGGCGGGGGTGCGGGCGAAGACCGGTTACGTGGCCCAGTCCGGCGGGGTCGACCCGAACATCACCGTCCGGGAGGAGCTGGTCACCCAGGCCCGGCTGTACCGCATGCCGAAGGCCGAGGCGGCGGCCCGGGCCGAGGAGGTCGCGGCCGACCTGGGGCTGTCGGAGCTGATGGAGCGCAAGTGCGCCGCGCTGTCCGGCGGCCAGCGCCGTCGTCTGGACATCGCCATGGGCCTGCTGCACCGCCCGGCGGTGCTCTTCCTCGACGAGCCGACCACGGGCCTGGACCCGGGCAGCCGCGCGGACCTGTGGGACCTGGTCCGCCGGATCCGCGCCGAGCAGGGCACCACGGTCTTCCTGACCACGCACTACCTCGACGAGGCCGATGCGCTCGCCGACCGGCTGATCATCGTGGACGAGGGCCGGGTGATCGCCGAGGGCACCCCGGCCGCACTCAAGGAGCAGCACGCCGGCTCGACCACCGCCTCCCTCCAGGACGCCTTCCTCGCCATTACGGGCCGCGCCCCTGCCGCGCCGTCCGAGGAGCCCGCCCCGCTCGCTGTCTAAGGACCTTCGATGCACTCCTTCCTCTCCGACACCGCCATCGTCTTCGGCCGATACGCCCGGCAGACCCTGCGCTCGCGCATGCAGATGCTCTTCGGCATCCTGATGCCGCTGCTCTACCTCCTCTTCTTCGGCCCACTGCTGACCGACCTGCCGCTGTCCGCGGACGGATCGTCCTGGCAGGTGCTGGTGCCCGGCCTGCTGCTCCAGCTCGGCCTGTTCGGCGCCTCTTTCTGCGGCTTCGCCGTCATCCTCGAGAAGCACAGCGGCGTGGTGGACCGCATGCGCGTCACCCCCGCCAGCAGGCTGGCGCTGCTCGCCGGCCGGGTGCTGCGCGACACCCTGCTGTTCCTCTTCCAGGCGGTGCTGCTGGTGCTCGCCGCGCTGGTGATGGGACTGAGGGCCCCGCTCACCGGCATCCTGATCGGCTTCGCTTTCGTCGCGCTCCTGACGATCTCGCTGGCCTCGCTGTCGTACGCGCTGGCGATGAAGGTCAACACCCCGCAGGAGTTCGGCCCGGTGATCAATGCGCTGACGATGCCGTCCATGCTCCTGTCCGGCCTGATGCTCCCCATGGCCCTGGCCCCGGCATGGCTCGACGTGCTCTCGCACTTCATGCCGTTCCGCTACCTGGTGGACGCGGTCCGCGCCGCCTTCGTCGGCCACTACGCGAGCATGCCGATGCTTTACGGCGTCCTCGTCGCCCTCGCCATGTCCGCGGCCTCCCTCACCCTGGGCACCCGTCTCTTCCAGAAGGCGGGGGCGTAAGCCTCAGGCCTTCGCGGCCCGCGCCTTCCAGGTGCGGTCCAGGAAGTCCGCTATCAGCGGGGCTATTTCGGACAGCTTCTCCTCCAGCGCGAAGTGCCCCGTCTCGAACAGATGCAGCTCGGCGTCCGGCACATCCTTCAGATAGGCCCGGGCGCCGGGCTCCGGGAAGAACGGGTCCCCCGTGCCCCAAGTGATCAGCGTCGGCGGGGCGTACCTGCGCAGCCACTCCTGCCATGCGGGATAGCGGGCGATATTCGACTTGTAGTCGAAGGCGAGCGCGACCTGGATCTCCTTGCGGCCCGGGAGGTCCAGGAAGTGCTGGTCCAGCGTCCAGCCGTCGGGCGCTATCCGCTCCGGATCGCCCGTGCCGCCCTCGTACTGCGACCGGGTGCCGGCCATGGTGAGCAGGCCACGGATCTGCTCCTCCGCACCCTCGTCCGCCGGCGTCAGCGCCGTGAAGTCGCGGGCCGCGGGCGAGAGGCCCTCCTCGTACGCATTGCCGTTCTGGATCACCAGGCCCGCTATCCACTCCGGATGCCGCTCCGCCAGCCGGAAGCCGATGGGCGCGCCGAAGTCGAAGGCATACATCACGAACCGGTCCAGCCCGAGGCGCTCGACGAACCCCTCCATCACATCCGCCAGCCCGTCGAAGGTCGCCACCGGCGGGGCGTCGCTGTGCCCGAACCCCGGATAGTCCGGCGCTATCAGGCGATACCGGCTGCCCAGCACATCCAGCAGCCGCCGGAACTGATGCGACGCGGACGGGAAGCCGTGCAGCAGCAGGAGCACGGGCGCATCGACCGGCCCCTCCGTCTCCCGGTAGAAGACACGCACGCCATCCACCTCGACGAAGCGATGGCTGATCCGCGGGATCTCCAGCACGACCATTTCTAATGCCCCCAGGACTCGATGTGGCATTAGATTAGCGACGCCCGAACTAATGAGTCAACCCCTGCTTGTAGCATTAGGTCATGCACCTCCTCGGCGAGCCGCTCGCCCTCGACCTCCTCAACACCCGTCCCGCCGACGGCGACCTGCTCACCTCCCCCGACGCCCTGCGCACCTGGCTGACCGCCCTCGGCATGCGCCTCACCGTCCCCTGGGCCGCCGGCCGCGTCGGCTCCGCCGAGCTGGCCGCGGTGCTGGACGTACGCGAGCACGCCGCCGCCGCGATCGACGCGGCCCGCCGCGGCGAGCAGCCCCCCGCAAAAGCCCTGCGC
>NZ_JAAKZV010000326.1 GCF_011044975.1 Streptomyces coryli
CCGCTGCACCTCCCCGCCGGCGGCGGCCCGCCCGCGCTGCTGGCGCCCGACGAGGCGGCGACGCCGTTCGGCCTGGCCCCCGCGCCCTCGGTGCAGCAGGTCAAGCTGGCCCCCGGCGACCGGGTGCTCTTCTACACCGACGGCCTCACCGAGGCCCGCAACCGCAGCGGCACCATGCTCGACCTCCAGTCCCTGCACCCGGCCTGCGCCCTGCCGGATCTCGACGACGCCCTCGACACCGTCCTGTCCGCCGTCGGCCGGCACACCGGCCGGATCCGCGGCGACGACATCGCCCTGGTCCTCATCGAGCCCGAGCCGGCAGCCGCCGCGGCCGCGTGAAACGAGTGGTGACACCCGCGCCGTGCGGGGCACCCGGACCCCATGCACCACCACAACCCGGACCCCGATCCGTACCGCACCCCCGGCCTGACCGCCGGCGGCGGCGTGCCGCCCGGTGAGACCCCGCCCGCGGAGGGCAGCACGCCCTGGGCGGGACCGGAAGAGGTGCACAATCCGGCCACCGGATGGGCCGCGGCGCCCATCGTGCTCATCGGTGTGGTCGTGGCCCTGTGCTCAGCCTTCTTCCTCGCCTTCGCGGTCGCGGTATGAGAACAGCAGTGAAAAGAGTGAGGCATCCATGACCTATCCGGAGTTCCTGGCCGCCGTGCGCGAGGGCGGCGACTATCCCGACCGTGAGGCAGCGGCCCGTATCTCAGACGCCGTCCTCGGCTGCCTCGGGCGGCGGCTGCAGCCCGAGGCGGCCTGCCACCTCGCCGAGCAGCTGCCCGCGGAGGTGGGCAAGGCACTGAGCTCGGCGGCCGGCGGGCGCGCCGAGACCTGGGGGGTGACGGAGTTCGTCCGCCAGGTCGCGGCCGCCACCGGGGACGGCGAGGACGCCGCCCGCGGGCATGCGGACGTGGTGCTCGGCGTCCTCGCCAGAACCGTCGCCGGCGGTGAGCTGAACAAGCTCATCAGCCAGCTGCCCTCCGGCTATGCCGGATTTCTCGGCCACGCAGAGTTGAGGTGAGCGCACGATGCAGCGGCGAAGCGACCGGCTGAGCGTCCACAAGGACGACGAGCTGAAGCACGAACTGCAGGGCATGCTCCGCTCGGGCCACCCGACCCGTACCGAGGAGTGGCACGACCCCGAGCCGGGCGCCGACGACGATCCGGCCGCGACGACCGGCCCGGTGCCCGCGCCCGGTTCCGGCGGGCTGTGGGAGGGGGTACGTTTCGAACTGGCCCGGCACTTCGCGCGCACCCCGTTCCCGGCCAAGCGGGCCGCCCTGGTGCGGGTGCTGCACGAGCGGCACGCCCCGGATCCGCTGATCGACGTGGTGCGGGAGCTGCCGGAGAACGAGACGTACCGCACCGTCCAGGACGTGGCGGAGGCGCTGCGGCGGGACGGCATGCCGCTCGCGGGTGAATAGACATCCGGAAAGCGGGTACAGCGGCACGCAGCCCATCAGGTTCGTATACGGGAGAAGTGAGCTGCCATGGCCCAGTTGGTGAGGGAAGTGATGACGCCGGCCGTGACCGCGGTACGCCCTGACGCGTCACTTGTGGAGGCCGCCCAGCTGATGCGGGCGCAGGATATCGGCGACGTCCTGGTGATGCGGGACGGCACCCTGCTCGGCGTCGTGACCGACCGGGACATCGCGCTCCGGGCGGTGGCCGACGGCGTCGATCCGCTGACGGTCAGCTGCCAGGCGGTGTGTACGCCGGAACCGGTCTGCGTCGCGCCGGGCGACCCGGTCGACCAGGCGGTCCAGCTGATGCGCACCCATGCGGTCCGGCGGCTGCCGGTGACCGACAACGGCACCACCGTCGGCATGATCTCCATCGGCGATCTGGCGGTGGAGCGCGACCCGGATTCGGCGCTCGCCGACATCAGCCGCGCCGCCCCGGACAGCTGGCCGGGCACCGCGAGTACGGCGCGTCCCCGCTGAACGGCAACGGGCCCGGACGCGACCGGGCCGGCAAGGGCCGGCCCGGCCTCGCGGGCGCCTTCGCGGCCTGGGACCTGGAACTCTTCCACCGCGTCGCCGAGCAGCACTGGCCCGGCGCCGAACGCGTGCTCCCGCGGCTGAGCCGCAGCGCCAACCACGGCGTGCTGTGGTTCGCGCTGGCCGGTGCGATGGCCGCCGCGGGCGGCCGCCCGGCGCGGCGAGCGGCTCTGCGCGGCGCGGCCTCGCTGGCCGCCGCCTCCGCCACGGTCAACACCGTCGCCAAGCGCTCGGTCCGCCGCCACCGCCCCCTCATCGACGCGGTCCCGGTCGTCCGCCGCCTGCACCGCCAGCCGTTCACGACGTCCTTCCCGTCCGGCCACTCCGCCTCGGCGGCGGCCTTCGCGGTGGGCGCGGCCCTGGAGTCCCGGCGGTGGGGCGCGCTGGTGGCCCCGATCGCGGCGTCAGTGGCGTTCTCCCGCATCTATAC
The DNA here is from genome assembly GCF_011044975.1 of Streptomyces coryli. GTDB lineage: Bacteria > Actinomycetota > Actinomycetes > Streptomycetales > Streptomycetaceae > Streptomyces > Streptomyces coryli. The sequence continues at coordinate 2,437 of NZ_JAAKZV010000326.1, forward strand.
GGGCGTGCACTACCCGAGCGACGTCCTCGCGGGCGCGGCCCTGGGCGCGGGCGCGGCATACGCCGTACGCGGCATGGTCCCGACCCGCGCCCAGCTGGCGCCTCCCGCCCGGCCGCGCGCGGATGCGCCGGTGCTGCCGGAGGGGCGGGGGCTGGTGGTGGTGGTCAACTCCGGGGCGGGGACGAGCAATGGCTACGGCCAGGACGTGGTCGAGCAACTGAAGACGCTGCTGCCGCAGGTGGACATCCTGACGCGAGTGGACGACCTACAGCCCGTCCGGCGTTTGAGGACGAGCGCCGCCAGGCGCGATCAACCTGCGAGCGACAGCAACGATCTCGCTGATCTACTCAACGCAGCCGCGGCAAAGGCCCGCGATATCGGCGGCGCCCTCGGCGTCGTAGGCGGCGACGGCTCCGTGAACTCCGCGGCCCGCGCAGCACTCGCCCACCAGGTCCCCCTCGCCGTCTTCCCCGGCGGCACCCGCAACCACTTCGCGTACGACCTCGGCATCGAGGCGCTCCGCGACACCGCCACCGCCGTCGAGCACGGCGAAGCCGTCGGCGTCGACGTGGGCCGCTTCGGTGACGAGATCTTCGTCAACACCTTCAGCCTCGGCTCCTATCCGGACCTGGTCCGGGTCCGCGAGCGCTGGGCCCCGCGCATCGGCGCCTGGCCCGCCGGCGTGCTCGCCGCGCTGGAGGTGCTGCGCGCCGCCCGGCCCGTCGAGGTGGAGATCGGCGGCCGCCGCCGCTCGCTGTGGGTGCTCTTCACCGGCAACTGCACCTACCGCGGCCTGGGCGCGATGCCGGTGCGCCGCTTCGACCTGGCCGACGGCCTGCTGGACGTACGCGTGGTCCCGGCCGGCCGGCTCCCCAGGATCCGGCTGCTCGGCGCCGCGCTCACCGGCCCGCTGCGCGGCTCCCCGCTGCACGCGGCGACACGGCTGCGCCGGCTGCGGATCGAGGGCATTCCGGCGGACACCCCGGTCGCCTACGACGGCGAAGTCACCGCCGCCCCGGGCGAATTGACGCTGCACAAGACCAACGAGGCCCTCACGGCCTACCGCAGGCTGGACCCCGCCTGACCCTCCAGAAGCCTCAAGCCTCCAGCCCGTCCGCCCGCCAGTACCACCCCTGCACCGGGTCCCGTACCAGCTGCGCCGAGTCCACCAGCGCCCGCCGCACCGCGACATGATCCGTCGCGCCGCCCTCGCACCACCCGCGCAGGATGTCGTTCACCGCCGCCTCGTCGTAGATGCGGCCGGGCTCGAAGGCGTTGGTGGCGAGGTAGTCGAGCACGAGCAGCTGCTTGCCGTACTTCGCGGGCAGCCGCAGCAGCCGGCCGTCCCGCAGGAAGCCGCGGATCAGGTCCGGTACGGGTGCGTGGGTATCAGTCACCCGCTCACCCAAGCCGCACCCCCGCGCCCTGTCCACCGACTTTTCGTCACCGCCGCCGCTGCTCCGGCGCCCGGCCCGGCGGCTGCCGCGGCCGCTCGCGGGGTTCGAGCGGGGGGATGGCGCAGGTCTGCGGGGCGTCGCCGGTCAGCGTCAGCGGCTTGCCGTAGTGGTGGATGCCCAGCGGCTCCCCGGACACCAGCGTGTACGTGGCCTCGTCCGGCCGCACCGCCACCCGCAGCCGGCGGCCGAACACCGTGATCGAGAAGGCCAGCGAGCGCAGCGCCCCCGGCAGCCGCGGTGCGAAGCGCAGCTCGGGGCCGCGGCGGCGCATCCCGCCGAAGCCCGCCACCAGGGCGGGCCAGGTGCCGGCCAGCGCCGCCAGGTGCAGCCCGTCGCGGGTGTTGTGCTGCAGGTCGCCCAAGTCCATCGCGGCCGATTCACCGAGATAGTCGTAGGCCAGCTCGGGATGCCCGGCGTCCGCCGCGGCCACCGCCTGGCAGCATGCCGACAGCGACGAGTCGCGGACCGTCAGCCGCTCGTAATATGCGAAGTCGCGGGCCCGCTGCTTCGCCGTGAAGCACTCGCCGCGCAGCCACTGCGCCAGCACCAGGTCGGCCTGCTTGACCACTTGGCTGCGGTAGAGGTCGAAGTACGGGTGATGCAGCATCAGCGGATACTCCTCGGGCCCGGTGCTCTCGAAGTCCCAGTCCGCCTGCCGGGTGAAGCCCGCGTGCTGCTCGTGCACGCCGAGCTTTTCGTCGTACGGGACCGCCATCGCGTCCGCCGCCGCGTCCCAGGCCGCCGCCTCCGTCTCGCCGGCGCCCAGCTTCGCTGCCGCCACCGGGTGCCGCCGCACCACCGCGGCCGCCGCCCGCAGGTTCGCCTGCGCCATCAGGTTCGTGTACGTGTTGTCGTTGGCGACCGCGCTGTACTCGTCGGGGCCGGTGACGCCGTCGATGTGGAAGGCGCCGTCGTCGCCGGTGTGCCCGAGCCGCCGCCACAGCCGCGCCGTCGGCACCAGCAGCTCAAGACCGGTCTCCCGCTCGAAGTCCGCGTCCCCGGTGCACTCCGCGTACCGGACCGCGGCATCCGCGATCCCGGCGTTCACATGGAAAGCCGCCGTCCCGGCCGGCCAGTACGTCGAGCACTCCCGCCCGTTGATCGTCCGCCACGGGAACGCCGCCCCGGCGAGCCCCAGATACTCCGCCCGCTCCATCGCCTCCGGCAGCGTCTTCCGCCGCCACCTCAGCACCTGGGCCGCGGCCCGCGGCAGGGTGTAGGTGAGCACCGGGAGCACGAAGACCTCCGTGTCCCAGAAGCTGTGCCCGGAGTAGCCGGAGCCGGTCAGGCCCTTCGCCGGGATCGGCCGCTCCTCGGCGCGGGCGCCGGCCTGCAGCACGTGGAAGAGCGCGAAGCGGACCGCGTGCTGGATCTCCGCATCGCCCTCCACCTCGACGTCCGCGCGCTCCCAGAAGTCGGCCAGGTAGTCGCGCTGTTCCGCGCACAGCCCCTCCCACCCGGACACTTGCGCCTCGGTCAGCGCCGCGTCCACCTCGTCGTGCAGCGCGGGAAGCGAGCGCTGCCCCGACCAGGCGTACGCGACCGTCTTCACGCACCGCAGCCGCTCGCCCTCGCCGAGCCTGGCCACCGCGGTGAGCCGGGCCAGGTCGCCGCCCGCCTCGGCGGCGATCCGTATCCCGTCCGGGCCCGTCACCTCGTGGTCGCAGGCCGCCGCCACCCGCAGTCCGCTGCCCTTGGTGCGGTGCTGGAGCCGCAGCCGGGTGCCGGCGACGGAGGCGTCCTGCGACTCGAGCGGATCGGTGAGGACCGAGGCGGCGCGCGGGTCGGGACTCGGCGGCGGCATCGGCTCGTTGGCGGCGAGCTCGGACTGCAGGACGATCCGGGCCAGGCCCTCGCCCGCGTCCTCGTCGCCTTCGATGAGCTCGACCTCGTACTCCACCGCGGCCACCGCCCGCTGTGTCAGCGACACCAGCCGCCGCGTCCGCACCCGGATCCGGGTGCCGGCCGGGGAGGTCCACTCCACCGTGCGGTGGAGCAGGCCAGTGCGCAGGTCCAGGACGCGCTCGTGATGGTGCAGGGTGCCGGTGCGGATGTCGAACGGCTCGTCGTCGACCAGCAGCCGGAACAGCTTGCCGTTGGTGACGTTGACGACGGTCTGGCCGCACTCCGGGACGCCGTAGCCGGCCTCGGCGTGCGGCAGCGGATGCTCCTCGTACACGCCGTTCAGATACGTCCCCGGCAAGCCGTTCGGCTCCCCCTCGTCGAGGTTGCCCCGCCACCCCAAGTGCCCGTTGGACAGCGCGAAGAGCGACTCGCTCTGCGGCAGCACCTCCAGATCCAGGCCGTCCTCGCGCAGCCGCCAGGGCTCGGCCCGGTAGCGGAGGTGGGTGATCACCTGGCCTAGGCCTCCCGCGGCCGGCCGCCGCCGGGCAGGCCGCCCTCGTACGGCCAGCGCAGCAGCGCGCCGAGGCCGCCGACGGGGGCCGCGCCGCGGCCGTCCGGGTCGGGGAGCGGGATGACCTCGGCGCCGGTGGCGGCGGCCGAGCGGATCAGGGCGTCGTCGGCGCGGGCGGCCGCCGGGCGCGGCTCGCCCAGGTATTGCGCGTCGGTGCGGCGCAGCGCGAGCTGGTCGGGCTCGGGCCCCACCCATACGTCGCGGTGCAGGTCGGTGCCGCCGGAGCGGACCAGCAGCGCCTCGATGCGGTGCTCGCGGGCGGCGTCGATCAGGGCCGGGACGCCTTCGGCGGCGTCTATGCGGCCCTCGGTCGGGACGCGGCCCGCCCGGAAGCGCTGCAGGGCCTCCTCGGCGTGCGCGTGGGCCTGTTCCGCGCGCAGCGTCTCGAGTTCGGCGTCCAGCAGCCGCTGCCCGGCGCCGCTGCCCGCCGCCCGGCCGCCGTGGTCGCTTTCGACGGCGGCGACGCGCAGCTGCTGCGGCAGCTTGTCGCGCACCGCGCGGCGCTCGCGCGGGTCACCGGCCAGCACCACGAACTCCGCCCCGCAGTCCTCCGCGGTGGCGGCCACCGCCTCGGCGGCGCGGGCGGCGTTGGCCTCCCAGGTGTCCTCGACGGCGTTCTGGAAGTGCCGCTCCGACCACTCGGCGGTGGCGGTGCGGTGCACCGGCCAGTCGTGGCCCTCGACCTGCCCGGCCGGGTGCCGGCCCTGGGCGTCGTACAGCTCCATGCCTGCGCCGGTGCGGTCGACGTACGCCACCAGGCAGGCCGGGTCGGCGCCCGCGTAGTCCAGCAGCGGGCCGGTGTGCGGCAGTGCGGTCCAGCAGCTCTCCGGCTGCGCGGGCGGGGTGGTGAGGGGGATGTCGAGGCGCACCGCGCCATGGGACGCGAAGAGCGCGCGCCCGGGGAGACCGGGCGCGGGCGTGCTGAGTTCGGCGTAGAGCGCCTGGCAGGTGGCGTCGTCCGCGCCCTGCGCGGCGAGCCGCTCACAGGCGGCGCGCGCCTGCAGCTCCTGCTGGGTGGCGGCGTCCTCGGTGTTACGGGCGGTGCCGAAGTACACGGATGCCCACGGGCCGGGGGTGTGCAGTAGTGGATCGAGAAATGCGAGCTTCATAGGGCGCGCGGGTACCCGTGACCTGTGTGGTCGACACGGACGCGAGTCGCGTGGTTTAGCCCCCTGGGGGAGGGGCACTCGCGGGCGATGGCCGAGCGGGCCTCCTGGGGGGATGAAGGT
>NZ_JAAKZV010000327.1 GCF_011044975.1 Streptomyces coryli
CCCCCACCCTCTTCAACTCCGGCACCCGCCACCCGCAGATGTCGTCCTGCTACCTGCTGGACTCGCCGCTCGACGAGCTCGACTCGATCTACGAGCGCTACCACCAGGTCGCGAAGCTCTCGAAGCACGCCGGCGGCATCGGCCTCCCGTTCAGCCGCATCCGCTCCCGCGGCGCCCTGATCCGCGGCACCAACGGCCACTCCAACGGCATCGTCCCGTTCCTCCGGACCCTCGACGCCTCGGTGGCCGCGGTGAACCAGGGCGGCCGCCGCAAGGGCGCCGCCAGCGTCTACCTGGAGCCCTGGCACGCCGACATCGAGGAGTTCCTGGAGCTCCGCGACAATACCGGCGAGGACGCCCGCCGCACCCACAACCTCAACCTCGCGCACTGGATCCCGGACGAGTTCATGCGCCGGGTGGCCGCCGACGAGGTCTGGTCGCTCTTCTCCCCGAGCGAGGCCCCGGAGCTGGTCGACCTGTACGGCGCCGAGTTCGACGCCGCGTACCGGAAGGCCGAGGCGGAGGGCCGCTACGACCGGCAGCTCCCGGCCCGCCAGCTCTACGGCCGCATGATGCGCACCCTTGCCCAGACCGGCAACGGCTGGATGACCTTCAAGGACGCCGCCAACCGCGTCTCCAACCAGACCGCCGAGCCCGGCGCCGTCATCCACTCCTCGAACCTCTGCACCGAGATCCTCGAGGTCAGCGACGACGGCGAGACGGCGGTCTGCAACCTGGGATCCGTAAACCTGGCGGCGCATCTGGACGGCCCGACCGGCGAGATGGACTGGGCCGCCCTCGACGCCACCGTCCGCACGGCCGTCACCTTCCTCGACCGCGTGGTGGACATCAACTTCTACCCCACCCGCCAGGCCGCCGCCTCCAACGAGCGCTGGCGCCCGGTCGGCCTCGGCGTGATGGGCCTGCAGGACGTCTTCTTCCAGCTCGGCCTGCCCTTCGACTCCCCCGCGGCGAAGGCCCTCTCCACCCGGATCGCCGAGCGCATCATGCTCGCGTCGTACGAGGCCAGCTGCGACCTCGCCGAACGGCACGGCCCGCACCCGGCGTACGACCGCACCCGCGCCGCCCGCGGCGTGCTGCACCCGGACCACTACCCGGACGCGGCGGTCACCTGGCCGGAGCGCTGGACGGCGCTCCGCGCCCGCGTCGAGGAGACCGGCCTGCGCAACTCCCTCCTCCTCGCCATCGCGCCCACGGCGACGATCGCCTCCATCGCCGGCGTCTACGAGTGCATCGAGCCGCAGGTCTCGAACCTCTTCAAGCGGGAGACCCTGAGCGGCGAATTCCTCCAGGTCAACGCCTACTTGATCGCCGAACTCAAGCGCCTCGGCCGCTGGGACGCGGCCACCCGCGAGGCGCTGCGCGAGGCCAACGGCTCGGTCCAGGACCTCCCGGACCTGCCGCAGACCGTAAAAGACCTCTACCGCACCGCCTGGGAACTCCCCCAGCGCGCCCTGATCGACCTGGCCGCGGCCCGCACGCCGTACCTGGACCAGGCGCAGTCGCTGAACCTCTTCATGGCCGCGCCGACGATCAACAAGCTCAGCTCGATGTACGCGTACGCGTGGAAGTCGGGCCTGAAGACGACGTATTACCTGCGCTCGCGCCCGGCGACCCGTATCGCGCAATCCGCCCGCGCAGCCGTCCCCCAGCAGGCCGAGGCCGATGCAGCCCTCGCCTGCTCCCTGGAAAACCCCGAGTCCTGCGAGGCCTGCCAGTGAAGACCCAGAACCTGCTCGACCCCGGCTTCGAGCTCACCCTGCGCCCGATGCGCTACCCGGAGTTCTACGACCGCTACCGCGACGCGATCAAGAACACCTGGACGGTCGAGGAGGTGGACCTGCACTCCGACGTCACCGACCTCGCGAAGCTCAGCCCCGGCGAGCAGCACCTGATCGGCCGCCTGGTCGCCTTCTTCGCGACCGGCGACTCGATCGTGGCGAACAACCTGGTGCTGACCCTCTACAAGCACATCAACTCCCCGGAGGCGCGGCTGTATCTGAGCCGCCAGCTCTTCGAGGAGGCCGTCCACGTGCAGTTCTATCTGACGCTGCTGGACACCTACCTCCCCGACCCGGACGAGCGCACGGCGGCCTTCGCGGCCGTGGAGAACATCCCGTCGATCCGCGAGAAGGCCCAGTTCTGCTTCAAGTGGATGGACTCGGTCGAGTCGATCGACCAGCTGGAGTCGAAGTCCGACCGCCGCCGCTTCCTGCTCAATCTGATCTGCTTCGCGGCCTGCATCGAGGGCCTGTTCTTCTACGGGGCCTTCGCCTACGTGTACTGGTTCCGCAGCCGCGGCCTGCTGCACGGCCTGGCGACCGGCACCAACTGGGTGTTCCGCGACGAGTCGATGCACATGGAGTTCGCCTTCTCGGTCGTGGACACCGTCCGCGAGGAGGAGCCCGACCTCTTCGACGACGCGCTGGAGCAGCAGGTCAAGGACATGCTGGCGGAGGCCGTCGAGGCCGAGCTGCAGTTCGCCCGCGATCTGTGCGGCGACGGCATGGCGGGCATGAACACGGAGTCGATGCGCGCGTATCTGGAGTGCGTCGCCGACCAGCGCCTGGCCCGCCTGGGCTTCAAGCCGGTCTACGGCTCGGAAAACCCGTTCTCCTTCATGGAGCTCCAGAACGTCCAGGAGCTGACGAACTTCTTCGAGCGGCGGGTGTCGGCGTATCAGGTCGCCGTCGAGGGCTCCGTTTCGTTCGATGACGACTTCTAGGCGAGGGGGCGCCCTCGTACCGGCTGTGTCCCAACTGCGCTGCAGTAACTGAACGCTGGGTGATAACGCTGTGACACCTGAGCATCCGGTCGACTACTGTCCCGGTCGAGTTGATCAGTTGTCGTCGGCAACGGATTCACAACTCCCATCACCTCAAGGAGCCATCCTGTGACGCTTCGAATCGGCCGGATACTCGCGGGTGCGACCGCGCTGGCGGCCGCCGCCCTCACGATGTCCACCGGCACCGCATCCGCCTACCCGGATCCGGGCATCGACTGGGACCACATCTACGAAACCACTGGTGCACGCGTGTACGTCGAGGAGTACGGCGACTACATCTCGGTGTGCGACACCAAGGCGAACGGTGCCAGCGCCTACGTCTCGGTGATGGAGATCGGCTACAGCGACCCGTCGTACTCCATGACGGCCTCGGGCGGCGTCGGCACCTGCAAGTCGCACCGGGCCAGCGATGGCGCGAAGTACAACCTGAACGAGAACGGAACGGTGGTCCTCGACTACGTGGGCACCGGTAACTGGTCCGACTACGTCGAGAGTGAATTCTTCAACGACCACTGAGCGAAAGGGGTGGGCCCGTGGGCCCACCCCTTCCTGCTGTCTCGCTGCGGCTAGCCGATCCCGCACGAGGGAGCGGACCAGTACTGCCCACTCTTGCCGTCCACGTGAACGTGGTCATTGTGACCGGGATACCCGGGACCGAGAATCCCGTTGAACCCGTGATACCGAGCCTGCTTGGCCAGCGTGCAGAACGACGGACTGCCGACCAAGTCCGCGGCATCCCCGTACATATGACGACTCGTCGGCGACCCGCCGACCGCGTCATTGCACGCCTTGGACCGGAAGCCGCTCGACACCTGAATCGGCACGTCACCGAGCTTCCGCCGCATCGCCTCCAGTTTCCACATCGTGCGCCGCGCGTTGTACTTGGCCGTGGACGCACTCACGGCGCCACCTGACCAGTCCGAGTTGCAGCGGTTCAGTTCGGCGTACGTGAAGTGGATCGGCGTGCAGTCCGGGTCCTGCAGCGAGTAGATCTTGCTGTACGTCGCCGAGCCGGCGGTGCCGGTCGCGGACAGGCCGTACGCCGACTGGAAGCGCTTGACGGCCGCCTCCGTCGCCGGCCCGAAGTCGCCGTCGAGGGCGAGGACTTCGCCGTACCCGACCCAGCCGGCGACGCGGATCTGCAGCTGGGTGACGTCGGATCCGGTGGCGCCGCGGGCGAGGTTGCGGTTCCACGTGTAGCACTCGTCGGCATGTGCGGTGCCGGCGGTGGCGACCGTACCGACGATGGCCGCGGTCGCGGTCATGACAATGGCGAGGAGAAGTCTGAGCGCACGTCTGTGCATGAGGCCTCCGTGGGGTGGGGGCGTAACGCCCCCGAGCCTCGCGTGCGCCACGCACGGGGTCAACGGGGAAGAAGAAACGCCAGTGGTCGGAACCACTGGCGCAACCAAGACGCAAGAAAAACCTCAGTCGTTGGGCACGACCTCGTACCGCGGCGTCCGCTCCTCCATCTGCTTCAGGGCGTCCTTGCGGTCCCGCTTCGACAGCCGGTCGATGTACAGCCGCCCGTACAGGTGGTCCGTCTCGTGCTGCAGGCAGCGGGCGAAGTAACCGGTCCCGCGCACCTTGATCGGATTGCCCTCGGCGTCCTGGCCGGTGACCTCCGCATACTCCGTCCGGGCCAGCTCGGCATACGCACCCGGGACGGAGAGGCAGCCCTCATTGCCCTCGGCGAGCACGCGGCTCTCGGCGGGCTGCTCCACCAGAACGGGGTTGCAGACGGTGCCGACATGGCGGACGCCGTCGTCGTCATGGCAGTCGTAGACGAAGACCTTCAGATCGACGCCGATCTGGTTCGCCGCCAGGCCCACGCCCTCCGCGGCCCGCTGGCTGGCGAACATGTCGTCGACCAGCTTGGCGAGCTCCGGGCCGAAGTCCGTGACGTCCTTGCACTCGCGGTGCAGGACGGGGTTGCCGACGACGGTGATCGGACGGGCGTTGCCGCGCTCGCAATGAGCGGTCTCGCGCTCCTCGCAGTCCTCCGTGTCGACGACGAACCCGTCGTTAACTTGCTCCTCAGCCTGCTGGGTCATCGCCGTCGTACGCCTTCCGTGCGGTATGTGAATCACCCCAAGGGTACGTGGCCGCACTGACCCAGGTGCCGCTATCCCACCTCTTCGAGATCCCGCCAGTCCCGTGTGTCCGGGCTGTCCGCCGCCCAGCTGTCCAGCAGCCCGCGTACGAGGCCGGCGGGCGCGGCTATGCCGCACTCCCGCTCGGGCACCCACAGGCTGCCCTCCATGCGGTGCACCAGCGGGCCCGGGTGGCCCGGCTCGCTGTGGTCGTGCGGGTCGAGCAGGCCGCCGCCGCCCTCGGCGGACGGCATCCGGGACTCCGAGCAGGTCCGGCAGAGCAGCCGCACCGACGAGGACCAGTCCTCGGCGGCATAGCCGGCGTCCGCCGCCAGCTCCTCCAGGGCGTCCCGGTCGGCCTCCGTGGCGGCCTCGAGCAGCACCACCCAGGTCGGCACCGGGGACGGCGCCCAGAGCTCTATCTCGTCGAAGACCGGATAGGAGTCACCCGACGTGGTCGTCCGCTCACCGTGCGGCACGCCGTCGTGCAGGACCACCTCGCCCCAGCGCCGCCCGGAGGACGGCAGCGGGATCGACAGCACCTCCACCCGGGCGGGGTCCAGCCTGCGGCCCCAGACGACCTCGGCTTCGCCCTCGGGCGAGAGCCGCACGGCCGCGCTGCCCAGCTCCATGCCGACCGGCTCGATGGTGTTCAGATGCGCGCTGTCCCGGCCCATGGCGCCGACGCCTGGCACCTTCAGGCCGTACGCCTGCCAGGCCCGGCGCGCGAGCGGCCAGTCCTGCAGCGCGGTGGCGGCGATGCCGACGTTCCACCAGTCGGGGGCCCCGGCCTCCCGGTCGAGCAGCGCCACGGCCCGTAGACCGGCCGCGCGCGCCTGCTCCCAGTCGTGCCGGAACTTGTGCAGCAGCGCGAGGTTGAACCACGACTCGCTCAGCCACGGTTCGAGGTCGGCGGCGCGCGTCAGCAGGGCGCCGGCGTCCTCGTAGCGCCCGTCGCCGATCATTGTGAAGGCACGGTCGGTCGCCTGCCGCCACGAGGCGGAGGGCCGGTGCCGCACTCTGCCGAAGATCTTCAACGTGTCCCGCCTGCCGTCTGCGCGACCGGGGCGGCCGCGCGTGCTTCCAGCATGTCTCCTATCGCCTATGCCCGCATCCAACCATGTCCTCCCGTACGGGCGCTTCTTACCGATCGGTTACCCGCGATGCATGCGCACCGTGCGCGAGCACCCGGTACAGCGCGGCGACCACCCGGGGGTCGTAATCGGACGCCGTGGACAGCCGGAGCCGCTCCAGGGCCTTCAGGGGGCCCTCGAAGCGGTTTCCCGCCGTCCCGGGTGACCTGTCAGCGGCTCTGGCCAGGTCGTCATAGGCGTTCGCGGCACGCACAATACGCGCCGCCACCGGCTGCTCGCGCCACGGCTCCGCCTGCCGCTCGACGATGACCGCGACGGCGCTGTCCACGCCGGTCTGGCGCACCACCGCACCGCCGAGCCGCGCGATCCGGCGCTGGTCGACGGTGGCGAGCGGCTCGGTGGCCCCGGCGGGCACCGGGTCCAGGAGCGAGAGCTGACCGATGTCGTGCATGAGAGCAGCCTGCTCCAAAACATCCAGGTCACGCTCGGCGAGACCCATCTCACGCCCCACGGACCGGCTGAGCGAGGCGACCCGGCGGGCATGGCCCGGTGGGGTGTAGCCGGCGATCTCGGTGGCGCGGGCCAGTGAGGCGATGGTCTGCCGGTACGTCGTGCGCACGGCCGCGAAGCGGCGCATGGACAGCTGGGTGAGCAGCAGCGGCAGGCAGAACACCGGCAGCGCCCACAGCCCGGCGACGGCGGCGGCCATGGCGGTGACCGCGGCGGTGGCGCACCTGGCGATGGGCACCCCGGGCAGCGCGCGGACCTCGTCGCGCAGCAGCGGCGCGTACGGCCAGCCGGTGCGGGCCCGGGAGAGCGCGGCGGCCAGGGAGGCGTCGCAGAGGTAGGTGAGGCCGAGGACGGTGACCAGGTAGAGGACGTAGAGCGGGCCGCGCCCGGTGACGGAGCCGAGCAGGCCGCTGTTGAACAGCGGCTGGAACAGGGTGGCCGCGAAGGTGACGGTCAGGATGCGGCGGATCAGGTGATCGACGGCGAAGGCGCGGCCGCGGGCGACGTGCGGGACGCTGCCGAGCAGCGTGGCGGAGAAGACCACCGCGACGACCTGCAGCGCGCCGTGCGTCGTCGCCTCCCCGGCGCACTCCCCCAGCAGCGCGTACGCGAGCGAGCCGGCGCTCGCGATCGGGGCGACCACGTGCCCGGCCGGGATGGGCTCGGGGTGCGCGGTCGCCTTGGGCCGTGCGGCGACGAGCTCGCCGAAGACGATGAGGGCCCCGAACGCGAGGGCGGCGTGCGGCTGGTCGAGTCCCTGCGCCAGGGTCGACAGCAGCCCGGCGGCGGTGATGAGGGCGGCCGCAAGACCGCAGAACACGACGGTGCGCGGGGCGCGGGCGCCGATCAGCCGGGGGGCTATGAGGGAGGCGGGAGAGGCCGCGGGCATGGTGGTCATGACCGGTCCGGCGTGTGCAGGGG
>NZ_JAAKZV010000328.1 GCF_011044975.1 Streptomyces coryli
CCCTCTCCCCTCCGTAGCCAGCCACCCCACCCGCACCGCCCCGTACGCAACACGGCAGCGCGGCCGTCACCATCCGATACCAAGCCGTCCGCCCGTATGCCAGGCTGCCTCCCAGCGCGAAGTCCCGCAGGCTGGGTGAGTGTTGAGAAAGTCGCTGTCGGTCGGGGGCTTCGCGCCGTCCGCGGCCGGCCGCTGTCGACGGCTAGGCTCGCCGCATGTCGGAGAGCGAGATCCTGTGGAGCCGTGTCGAGCGGCTGTATCCCCTGTACGCCGGGCTGGATGAGCAGACCCTGATTCTCAAGCTCTCCGAAGAAGTCGGGGAAGTCGCTGAGGCGTACATCGGGATGCGTGGGCTCAATCCCCGTAAGGGCGTGTGCCGTTCACGCGATGACCTGCTCGACGAGCTCGCCGACGTGATGGTGACCGCCGCTGTCGCCATGTGCGGCGTCACCGGCGGCGACCCCGCGGCTGCCCGCGCGCACCTGGAGCGGCGGCTCGAGGCGGTGGCCGAGCGGGCCGGGGTGCTCTGAAGCTCTGAAGCCCTCACAAAGCACCCAACCGCTACAACCCGAACACCCGCGCCGCATTGTCATGGCACACCGCCCGCAGCCACTCATCCCCCAGCCCCGTCACCTCGCGCATCGACTCGAGGGCTTCGATGTACGTGTACGGGATGTTGGGGAAGTCCGTGCCCAGCAGCACCCGGTCCTGCAGCGCCGCCAGCCGCGGCAGGGCCGCGCGCGGGAACGGGGCCGCGGCCTCGGCGAAGGGCGTGAACGCCATCGTCGTGTCCAGCATCACCCGCTCGTAGCGCTCCGCCAGACCCAGGAAATCCTCGTACTCCGGCATCCCCAGATGCGCCACGATCAGCGGCAGCCGCGGGTGTCGGGCGAGCAGCGCGGCCATCGGTCCCGGCCCGGTGAACCGGCCGGCGACAGGCCCGGAGCCGCAGTGCGTGACCACGGGCACGCCGGCCTCGGCCAGCAGGCCCCACACCCCCTTGAGTGCGGGGTCGGCCGGGTCGTAATCCCCGACCTGTAGATGGCACTTGAATACCCGCGCCCCTTGCTCCAGCGCCCGCCGCACATCCGCCTCGGCGCTCGGCTCGGCGTAGAACGTAGCCGTGTGGAGGCAGTCGGGGGTGCGCGCGGCGAAACCCGCCGACCAGTCGTTGAGCCAGCGGGCCATGCCGGGCTTGTGCGGATAGAGCATCGAGGTGAAGGCCCGGACGCCGAAGGAGCGGAGCAGCTCCAGGCGCTGCCGCTCCTCGTGCCGGTACGTGATCGGCCAGTGCCGGCCGATCAGCGGACCTGCCGATTCGAAGTACGCCCACACCTTGGCCAGCACCCGATGCGGCATGAAGTGGGTGTGGACGTCAATGAGATGGGTCAGACCGAGCGAGCGGCGGAAGCCGGCGACCTGGGCTGCCTCGTTCTTCACCGGCACGTGCCGCCTCCCCTTCATCGCGTACGTCAGCAGGCTAACTCCCGCCCTCCGCGCCGTCCGTCGCGGGTGACGGCCCGCTGAAGATCCGTACTGTCACCGCCATCAGGAGCGCGGTGATCCCGCCCATCATCATGACCGCGGAGGTGGAGGCGGAGTCCACGACGACACCGCCCGCCAGCGCGCCCAGGGACATGGTCGCCTGGAACGAGGAGGTGAAGAGCACGGTCGCCGCCTCCGGCGCGTGCGGTGCCGCGGCCAGGAACCAGCTCTGCGAACAGACCGGCACCGCGCCGTATGCGAGGCCCCAGACGATCAGCAGCGCGATCGCGCCGAGCTGGTGGCCCGTCCCGATGACGGGAAGCAGCAGGGTCGCGGTCGCCAGCATGCCCGCGACCGCGGTGAAGGTGACGCGCAGGGCGCGCCGTACGAGCGCACCCGCGGCGAAGTTGCCGGCGATGCCCGCGACGCCGTAGATCAGCAGGGCTGTGGTGATGAAGGCCGGGCCGGCGTCTGTCGCGTCCTCCAGGAACGGCGTGACGTAGGTGTAGGTGCTGAAGTGGGCCATGACGATCAGGAAGGTCACGGCCAGCCCGACCCGGACCTGCGCGCTGCCGAGCAGGTCGCGCAGCACGGTGAGGCGGGTGACGTTGTCCGGCGGCAGCGGGGGCACGAGGGCGATGAGTGCGGCGAGGACGGCCAGCGTGAGGACGCCCATGGCGATGAAGGCCGTCCGCCAGCCCGCGAGATTCCCGAGGAAGACGCCGGCGGGCACGCCGAGTACGGAGCCGAGCGGGACGGCGGAGAAGATCACGGCGGTCGCCTTGCCGACCTGCTCCGGGGGTACGAGGCGGGAGGCGAGTCCCGCGCCGATCGACCAGAAGCCGCCGATGACGAGCCCGACGAGCACCCGGGAGATCATCATGACCCAGTAGGCGGGCGCGGCCGCGGCGAGGAAGTCCGCCAGTGCGAGCAGCAGCATCAGGACGCCGAGCATGACGCGCCGGTCGACCCGCCCGGTCGTGACGGTCACGGTCGGGGCGGCGACGGCGGCGAGGATGCCGGGCACGGTCATCATCAGCCCTGCTGTGCCGTCCGAGATCCCGAAGCTGTCGCCGATCGTTGTCAGCAGGCCGATCGGCAGGATCTCCGTGGTGACGATGGAGAAGATCCCCAGCATGACGCAGCCGACGGCGAGCCAGCCGATCACTGGTGACCGAGGGGAAACGGCGGCGGCGCCCCTGGGCGAAGGCGTGGCGGAAGTGGTGGCTGTGGACATGACCTGAGTCCAGCAGCCGGCCTCGGGTGGTGCTGGCGGGATCTCGACGTCAACGTCGCTGCCCCTCACCTCACCTCACCTCACGTCACCTCACCTCGCGAACCTCGCGAACTCCCCGTTCCGCTTCTACCTGCGGAAACGTACCGGCGCGTCGTGTCGCACATACATTCGATTACCGTTATGGTTGGTCCCGACGACGATCGATGGGGGTCAGAGCAGCAGTGACGGCGAGGCGGTGCGACGGATGCAGGGATTTACGCATCTGCGCACCGTGTCGGGCTTCTCGCTTCGGTACGGGGCCTCGCATCCGGAGCGGCTCGCGGAGCGGGCCGCCGAGCGCGGGCTCGACGCGCTTGCCCTCACCGACCGGGACGGGCTCGGCGGCGCCGTGCGGTTCGCGAAGGCGGCGGCCAAGGCCGGGGTGCGGCCGCTGTTCGGGGTGGACCTGGCCGTGGGGGAGCGGGCCGAGGGGGTCGCACGTAACGAGCGGAAGCGGGCGCCCGTGCGTGGGGGCGCCTTTGTCGACGAGTCGGCGCAGCGCGTCGGATTTCTCGCCCGGGACGGGGCCCGTGGGTGGGCCGAGCTGTGCCGGCTGGTCACCGCCGCGCACGCCGATCCCGGGGGCGGGCGGCCGCTGCTGCCCTGGGACGCGCTGGGAGAGGCGGGCTCCCGGGGGAGCGGCGTCACCGTGCTCCTCGGACCTGACTCCGACGTCGGCCGGGCCCTGGCGGCCGGTCGGCCCGACCGGGCCGAGCGGCTGCTCGCGCCCTGGCGGGAGCGGTACGAGAGCAGTTCGCTCCGCCTCGAGGTCGTCTGGCACGGGATGCGCGACGGCACCGGGCCCGGCACGCTGCGGCTCGCCGCCCGTACGCTCGGGTTCGCCGCGGAGCAGGGGATCAAGCCCGTGCTGACCAACGCCGTGCGCTACGCCGATCCGGGGCAGGGTCCGGTCGCGGACGTGCTCGACTCCGCGCGCCGGCTGGTGCCCATCGACCCGCGCGGCGCCCCGGGCAAGGGCCTCGACAGCGGTGAGCGGTGGCTGAAGCCGGCCGACGACATGGCCGCGATCGCGCTGCAGATCTCCGAGGCGGCGGGCTGGCGCGGCAACACCGCCCGCCGGCTGCTCGACCTCACCCGGGAGACCGCGGCCGCCTGCCAGGTGGACCCGGAGGACGACCTCGGGCTCGGCCGGGTCCACTTCCCCGAGCCGGAGCTGGTCGGCGCCGGAGTCAGGACGGCGGCGCGGGTGCTGCGGTCGAAGTGCGCGGGCGCGATGGTGCGGATGCGCTACGACCGGGATCCCGACCGCTGGCGGCGGCTGGAGCAGGAGCTGGAGCTCATCGAGCGGCAGGGGTACGCCTCGTACTTCCTCACCGTCGCCCAGGTGGTCGAGGACGCGCGGGCCCTCGGGGTGCGTACCGCCGCGCGCGGGTCCGGGGCCGGGTCGCTGGTCAACCACCTGCTCGGGATCGCCACTGCCGACCCGGTCGAGCACGGGCTGCTGATGGAACGTTTTCTCTCCGGCAAGCGGTCCGCGCTCCCCGACATCGACGTGGATGTGGAGTCGGCGCGGCGGCACGACGTCTACCGCGTGATCATCGACCGCTTCGGGCCTGAGCGGGTCGCCACCGTGTCGATGCCGGAGACCTATCGGGTGCGGCATGCCGTACGGGACGTGGGGACCGCGCTCGGGATCGACCCGGCCGAGGTGGACCGGCTGGCGAAGTCGTTCCCGCACATCCGGGCCCGGGACGCCCGCTCCGCGCTGCAGGAGCTGCCGGAGCTGCGCGACATCGACCCGCAGGCGTACGGCGGGGCCCGGATGTGGGACCTGGTCGAGGCACTGGACGCGCTGCCGCGGGGGATCGCCATGCATCCGTGCGGGGTGCTGCTGTCGGACTCGTCGCTGCTGCGGCGCACGCCGGTGGTGCCGACCAGTGGCGAGGGCTTTCCGATGTCGCAGTTCGACAAGGAGGACGTGGAGGATCTGGGGCTGCTCAAGCTCGATGTGCTGGGGGTGCGGATGCAGTCTTCGATGGCGCACGCCGTCGCCGAGATCGAGCGGGCGGACGGGCGGCGGATCGACCTCGACGACCGGGAGCAGGTGCCGCCGGGGGACCCGAAGACGTATCGGCTGATCAAGTCCTCCGAGACGCTCGGGTGCTTCCAGATCGAGTCGCCGGGGCAGCGGGATCTGATCGCGCGGCTGCAGCCGGAGACGTTCCATGACCTGGTCGTGGACATCTCCCTCTTCCGGCCGGGGCCGGTCGCGGCCAACATGGTCGAGCCGTTCATCCAGGCGCGGCACGGCGGGAAGCCGGCCTCGTATCCGCATGAGGATCTCGAGAAGCCGCTGCGGGATACATACGGGGTCGTGGTCTTCCACGAGCAGATCATCTGGATCTTCCACGTCATGACGGGGTGCACCCTCGCCTTCGGCGATTACGCGCGCCGGGCGCTGTCGAGCGCCGACCAAGTCGGGCGGGTGCGGGCGTGGTTCGCGGAGGAGGCGCGCAAGCGGGGATACGACGAGGAGGTCGTCGAGCGGACGTGGGAGATCGTCGAGGCCTTCGGGGCGTACGGGTTCTGCAAGGCGCACGCGGTGGCGTTCGCGGTGCCGACGTATCAGTCGGCGTGGCTGAAGGCGCATCATCCGGCGGCTTTTTACGCCGGGTTGCTCACGCACGATCCCGGGATGTATCCGAAGCGGCTGCTGCTCGCGGATGCGCGGCGGCGGGGAGTGCCGTTCCTGCCGCTGGATGTGAATGCGTCGGATGCCGCCTATCGAATCGAACTGGTGTCCGGTGAGGAGGGTGTCGGCGGGTGCTATGGCGTCCGTCTCGCCCTCTCCGACGTGCACGGGATGAGCGAGGACGAGGCGGCGCGGATCGTCGCGGGGCGTCCGTACGCCTCGCTGCAGGACCTCATGGCGCGGGCCCGGCCGTCGCGGCCGGTCGCCGAACGGCTCGCGCAGGTGGGCGCGTTGGACCGCTTCGGCAGCAATCGGCGGGACCTGCTCCTGCACATCGCCGAGCTCCATCGCGGTCAGCGGCGGGCACCGCAGGGGCAGCTGGCGCTGGGGGCGGCGGACGACAGCGGCGCCGCTGACGAGGTGGCCCCGGCCCACCTGCCCGACCTCAACGACGCCGAACGGCTCGGCGCCGAGCTCGGGGTGCTCGGCATGGACACCTCCCGGCATCTGATGAGCGATCACCGGGTGCTGCTGCAGGAGCTCGGGGTCGTATCGGCGAAGCGGCTGAAGGAGGCCAGGCACGGGCAGGTGGTGCTGGTCGCGGGCGCCAAGGGGGCGACCCAGACGCCGCCGATCCGGTCCGGCAAGCGGGTCATCTTCACGACGCTGGACGACACGACGGGGCTGGTGGACTGCGCCTTCTTCGAGGACAGCCACGACGCCTGCGCGCATACGGTCTTCCACTCCTGGCTGCTGCTGGTGCGCGGCGTGGTGCAGCGGCGCGGGGAGGGCAGCGGCAAGGCGCTGTCGGTGGTCGGGGCGGCGGCCTGGGACCTTACGGAGCTGGCCGAGCTGCGGCGCGAGGGCGGGCTCGACGCGGTGGCGGAGCGGCTGGCGGAGCAGCCGCGGGCCGGCCGGGGTGACGGGGCCGGGCGGAGCATCCGGCTGGAGACGGGCTACGAGCTGCATCCGTGGGCGGACCTGCAGCCGCCGGGGGAGCCGGTCAAGCACACCAGCCGCAAGCTGTGGCACCAGAGTCCGGGGAGTGCAGGGTGAGCGTTCTCTACATCCACTACCACGGGGAATCCGGCGGACCCGGCGAGGAGATCTACGGGCAACTCCTCGCCATGCTGGCCGAGTTCACGCCGGTCGTGCAGGCGCTGCCGCCCGATGCGGCGCTCGCGGACGTGGCGGGCAGCCTGCGCTACTTCGGCGTGGACGCCACCGGGCTCGCCGAACGGATCCGGGTCCGCGCCGCCGGCCTTTACGCGCTGCGCTGCACGGTCGGCGTCGCCGCGAACCCGCTGCTCGCCCGCATGGTCGCCGCCGACGGGCCGCCGTCGGCGGTGCGCACGCTGCCCGACGACGTGGACGCCGTCGCGGAATTCCTGGCGAAGAAACCCGCCGCCGCGCTGCAGGGCGTCGGCCCGGCGACGGCGCGGACGCTGTCCTCGTACGGACTGGACAGCGTCGGCCGGATCGCCGCGGCGCCGCTCGGCACGCTGCAGCGCATCCTGGGCGCGTCGGCGGGGCGGCGGCTGCACGCCGCGGCGCGGGGTGAGGACCCGACGCCGGTGACGCCGTCGGCGCCATCGCGCTCGCTGTCGGCCGAGCACCGCTTCGACCACGACGAGCTGGACCGCGACCGGCAGCGGGCGGCGCTGGTGCGGCTGGCGGACGGGCTCGGGCTCCGGCTGCGGGCGGAGGAGCAGGTCGCCCGCGCGCTGACCCTGACGGTGCGATACGCGGACCGCTCGACGACGACCCGCACCCGCAAGCTCGCCGAGCCGACGGCGCACACCCCGGCGCTGACGGCCGCGGCCTACGAACTGCACGAGCGGCTGGGGCTGCAGCGGGCACGGGTACGCGGGGTGTCGCTACGGGCGGAAGACCTGACAGCGGCCGAACTGGCCAGCCGGCAGCTGTCCTTCGACCCGGCGGACGAGCGGGCCCGGCTGGCGGAAGCGGCGGCGGACCGGGCGCGGGAGAGGTTCGGGGC
>NZ_JAAKZV010000329.1 GCF_011044975.1 Streptomyces coryli
CCCACATACCCCCCGGCCCACAGCAGCAGCCCCGCAGGCAGCACCGCCGCCATCGTGGCGTTCAGCTCCCGCAGTTCCACCCCCGCCCGCCGGCACCGCGGGCACCCCGCCAGATGCCGCTCCAGCCGCCGCGGCGTGCGGCGGCCGGCCCGGCGCAGCGATGCCGCCAGCTGCCCCGTGAAGTGCCGGCACTCCTCCGTCGTCGCCGCGTCCTCGACTCGCGCAGCGAGATACGCCTCGCGCAGCCCCTCCCGCGCCCGCGCCGTCAGCGAAGCCGCCCCCGACGGCGTCAGGCCGAGGAGCGGGGCGATGCGATCGGGCGACTCGCGCTCGACCGTGGAGTGCCACAGCGCCGTCTGCCAGCGCTCCGGCAGCCGCCGGAAGGCGCGTAGCACCAGGTCCTCGTCCTCCCGCCGCAGCAGCGACTCCTCGCCGCTCTCCTCCGGCGCCTGCCGCGTCAGCCAGGTCTCGAAGTCGGGGGAGAGCTCGGTCCTGCGGGCGGTACGGGCCCAGGCCCCGGCGGTGCGGCGGACGGTGGCCAGCAGGTAGGGCCGCCAGCCCGCCTCGGGCCCGCTGCCGCCGCGGACGGCATGCAGGGCGCGGGCGAAGGCCTCGGAGGTCAGGTCCTCGGCGGTGTGCGCGTCCAGGGTGCAGTGCTGGGCGTACGCGAGGACCGCGTCGCGGTGGCGGCGGTAGAGCTCGTCCAGGGCGGCGTCGGCGGCCGGCGGCGGGCCGGATCGTATACGCGCGGTGAGATCCGCGTCGGCGGCGGTGGTGGTCTCGGTCACTCTGGGGGACCCGGGGTGGTGTCGGGAAGCCATGTCTGCGGAGGTAGAGCGCGTGCGGCCGGCGTCATCCCGCGACGTTACGGAAACGTGACCTGCGAGCGGCGCTCGGGCAGGCGTTCCCGTCCGCGCCCCACCGGGCTAGCCTCAGCCGCCATGGCCGGAGCGTACCGCTACCGCTACCGCACCGCTCTGGTGACGGGTGCGTCCAGCGGTCTTGGAGAGAGCTTCGCGCGGCTGCTGGCCGCGCGGGGTGTCGACGTGACCCTTGTCGCGCGGCGGGCGGGGCGGCTCGACGAGCTGGCCGCCAAGCTGCAGAAGGCCCACGGGGTACGCGCGGAGGTGCTGCCCGCGGACCTGACGGACCCGGACCAGCGCGCCGCGGTCGAGGAGCGGCTGCGCGACGAGGGCTTCGAGCTGCTGGTGAACAACGCGGGCTACGGCGCCTTCGGCCCGTACGCGGAGCTCCCGCTCGCGGACCAGCTGGCGGAGGTCGAGCTCAATGCCGTGGCGCTGACCCGGCTCACCCACACCGCGCTGCCGGGGATGCTGGACCAAGGCCACGGCGGAGTGCTGAACGTCGCGTCAATGTCGGCCTTCGCGCCCGCCCCGGGCAGCGCGGTGTACGGGGCGACGAAGGCCTACGTGGCGGCGCTGACGGAAAGCCTGCACGCCGAGACCCGGGCGTCCGGGGTGCACGTGACGGCGCTGTGCCCGGGCTTCACGCACACCGACGACTCGGCCGGCGGGCTGCTGTGGCTGCGCCGGGAGGCCGTCGTACGGGCGGGCCTGGAGGCGGTGGCGGCCGGGCGGTCGCGGTGCGTGCCGGGGGCCCAGTACAAGGCGCTGATGCCCGCGCTGCGGCTGGCGCCGCGGGGGCTGCTGCGGGCCGCGTCCCGGCGGATGTGGCGGCAGGCCGCAGGTGAGTGAGCGGCGCCTGGCCCCGGAAACGTAAAAAGCCCCCGCCAGATGGAGGGGGCGGGGGAAGCGGCATCGGGGGGACAAGCCGCTTCCCCCGATGAGGACAGACCTGCAAGTCGACGCCGCGCTGGGGGGAAGCAGCGGCGGACCACGCAGTGCGGTCTGTCCCTCGCCCGAAGGAGTTCCTGCCAGACCGCCTCCGGGCTTGGTATCCATCCTGCGGGTCGTAGACGGCCGATGGATGCCGCGAAAGACCCTGGCCGCCAGGTCTTTGGTCCTGAAAACTCAGGTGAAGGCTTAACGCGCCGATAGACTTGGCGGTTGGGCCGGGGAACGGGCGGGCACGGTGGGTGTGCGCAGGGTGTACGGCGCGCTCGCGGTGCGCACCGCAGGGGAGGCGGGGACGACCATGGACTTCAAGAAGATCTCGCTGGCCGCGGTCGGCCTCTTCGCGGTGTACGCGATCGTGGCCTCACCGGCCCAGGCGGCGGACCTGGTCCAGGTCCTCTTCGAATGGATCTCGCAGCTCGTCAAGGGCATCTTCGACTTCATGGGCGACCTGCTCAACCAGGCCACCGACGAGTCCTGAGCGAGCCCTGAACGAGCCTTGAGCACGTCCTGAACGAGTCTTGGCCCGTACATAGGCCTACTTCACCGCTCAAAACGACCGCCAACACGGCGAATTACGGTGCTTGCTTACCCTGTGTCGTTCTTGTGATGCTATGACCGCTTTTCCCAAGATTGTCCGGTCATGTCGGGGTGGAGGAAACCGTTGTCCGCGAGCGCTGCCCTACCCGCACAGCCGGGCCGGCCCACGGACACCCGGGCCCTGACCCAGGTGCTCTTCCAGGAGCTCTTCGCGCTGGAGCGCGGCACCCCCCAGCACGACCGGGTACGGGCGGCGCTGATCGAGGCCAATCTCCCCCTGGTCCGCTACGCCGCGGCCCGCTTCCGCAGCCGGAACGAGCCGATGGAGGACGTGATCCAGGTCGGCACCATCGGCCTGATCAACGCCATCGACCGCTTCGACCCGACCCGCGGCGTCCAGTTCCCCACCTTCGCGATGCCGACCGTCGTCGGCGAGATCAAGCGCTACTTCCGCGACAACGTCCGCACCGTCCACGTCCCCCGCCGCCTGCACGAGCTGTGGGTGCAGGTGAACGGCGCCACCGAGGACCTCACAACCCTGCACGGCCGCACCCCCACCACCGCCGAGGTCGCCGAGCGGCTGTGCGTGAGCGAGGACGAGGTGCGGCAGTGCCGCGAGGCCGGCCGCTCGTACCACGCCGCCTCCCTCGAGGCGGCCCAGGAGGGCGAGGGGACGCCGGGGCTGCTCGACCGGATCGGTTACGAAGATCCCGAGCTGACCGGCGTCGAGCACCGCGATCTCGTCCGCCACCTGCTGGTGCAGCTCCCCGAGCGGGAGCAGCGGATCCTGCTGCTGCGCTACTACAACAACCTCACCCAGTCGCAGATCAGCGCCGAGCTCGGCGTGTCGCAGATGCATGTGTCCCGGCTGCTCTCGCGCAGCTTCGCGAAGCTGCGATCCGCAAACCGGATCGATTCCTAACCTGATCGGGTAGCACTGGTTCCGGCCGCCCAGGGGCCGACCCCCGGCCGATCTGCGCAGATATGTCGACTTGGCGCTAGGTCGTGTTGCTGACTTGTGACATTCTGCTGGAACTGCGTTTGCCGCGGCCCGGCCTCCGGTATTCAGGTGGAGGTTGTGCTTCTCGCTTCGGTGAGGAGCTCGGCCGCGACCCGACCGCGACCTCAAAAAGGGGGTGGCATGTCCGTAGAACTGGGCAGCACCAAGGTGATTGACCGCGACGCTCCGGCGGCTGCGAACGTCTCGAAGACCGCAGACATCCCGGCGCCCCGGCCGTCCGCAGGGGACTCCCTCGACACCCGCACGCTTTCCCGCTCCCTGTTCCTGCGGCTGGCCACGCTCGAGCAGGACAGCCCGGAGCGCACCTACGTCCGCGACACCCTCATCGAGCTCAACCTCCCGCTCGTCCGCTACGCGGCAGCCCGCTTCCGCAGCCGCAACGAGCCGATGGAGGACATCGTCCAGGTCGGCACCATCGGCCTGATCAAGGCGATCGACCGCTTCGACTGCGCCCGCGGCACGGAGTTCCCGACCTTCGCGATGCCCACGGTCGTCGGCGAGATCAAGCGCTACTTCCGCGACACCTCGTGGTCGGTGCGCGTCCCGCGCCGGCTGCAGGAGCTGCGGCTCGCCCTCACCAAGGCCGGCGACGACCTCTCGCAGAAGCTCGACCGCTCCCCGACCGTCCCCGAACTCGCCAAGTACCTCGGCGTATCGGAGGAGGACGTCGTGGACGGCCTGGCGGTCGGCAACGCGTACACCGCCTCCTCGCTCGACTCCCCCGCCCCCGAGGACGACGGCGGCGAGGGCTCCCTCGCGGACCGGCTCGGGTACGAGGACAGCGCGCTGGAGGGCGTCGAGTACCGCGAGTCGCTGAAGCCCCTGCTGGCCCGGCTCCCGGCCCGCGAGCGGCAGATCATCATGCTCCGGTTCTTCGCGAACATGACCCAGTCGCAGATCGGCGAGCAGGTCGGCATCTCCCAGATGCACGTGTCCCGGCTGCTCACCCGCACCCTCGCCACGCTGCGGGAGGGCCTGATCGCGGACTAATCCCTGCCCAAAGGTCTGCCGCAGCCCCCTTCACACCTGACGCCCCGTCAGGAACACTGGCGGGATGCGTCGGACACTGCGCCTGCTCGCTTACGTCACCGCCCCGGCCTGCGCCGGGGCGGTGCTGCTCACCGGCTGCTCCGAGGGCGGCAAGCCCGGCTATGCCGCGGTCGGCGCCGAGGCCCCGGCCAAGGGCCCGACCTCGGCCGAGCCACCGAAGGCCGAGGTCTCGATGGTGCCGCTGCCGAAGGAGAAGAAGCGCCCCGAAGGCGACCGCGGCGGCTCGTCGTCGCCGTCGGGCGGCGGCGAAAGTGGAGACGCCGGTACGGGCGGGAGTTCAGGCAGCAGCGGGGACGACAAGGCCGGCGGCTCGTCCCGTACGCCCGAAGGCTCGGCGCCCGCCGGCGGCGGCTCGTCCTCCGCGCCCGCGGGCCCGGCGGTGCTGAAGACCAGCGATCCGAAGCTCGCCACCACCGACAAGCGCTGGTGCAACAAGGTCACCCTGCGCTTCACCAACTCCGGCGACTCCCCGGTCCGCTCCGGCACCGTGAAGTTCGGCACGCACGTCATCGGCGCCCTCGGCGTCGACTGGGCGACGATCGAGGGCAAGCGTGAGCTGCCCGCGCCGATCGGGAGCGGGGACAGCGTCACGAAGACGTGGACGGTATGCGTGGAGGAGTGGCGGGTGCCGATCGGCATGCACGTCGAGACGCAGGACGTCGACGTGGACTGGAAGTGACCGTCAGCTGAGCGCCAGCCACGCCGCTCCGGCGAGCACCACGACGACCGCGAGCACGCCGACGATGAGGCCGACGCGCGAGCCGCTGCTCTCCTGCACCACGGCGCCGCGCTGCTGCGGGGCGCCCTCGTCGACGAAAGCGCGGAACATCTGGGTGTTGCCCGCCGGGTCGTCCATCGGACCCGGGGCCTGTCCTTGGGGGTTGTGAGCCATGGGGCAGGACCCTAGCGAACGCGACCCGGGCTATGGAACGACCGGCCACAGGATCATCACCGAATCCGACACCGCCGATTCATTTGCGTGTAGCAACCAACAAGATTATGGTTGCCCTAAGCAACTGATAGGTCAGGGGGTGGACGGCATGGCCACACGCACGCAGTACGAGGACCTGGCCCGGCAGATCGGCGTCATCGGACCCGTACGCCGCGAGCTCGGCCGCGCCCTGCCGCCGCACTGCTCGACGTCCTCGTCGGTCGTGCTCAGCCTGCTGCGCCACCACGGTGAGCTGCGCCTGGGCCGGATCGCCGAACTGCTCGACGTGGACGTCTCGGTCGCCAGCCGGCACCTCGCGTACTGCGTCGACCGGGGCTGGATCGAGCGCCGCTGCGACCCGGCCGACAAGCGCTCCAAGCTGCTGCGCCTGTCCGAGGCCGGCGAGCGGCTGCTCGATGACATCTCCGACCGCTATACGGAGGCGCTCGCCGCCTCGCTCGCGGACTGGCCGGACGACGACGTGGTCCGGCTCACCGAGCTGATGACCCGGTTGCGGGCGAGCTTCGGCCTGCCGCCGACGGTGGCCCGGGGCGCGCACGCCACCAGCACCACGAACGCGAACGCACAGTAAGGAAGCTCATGGCTCAGACCACACCAGCCGGTGTGCGCCACGGCCACCGCGCAGGAGGCGCGCACGCGGCACACCCGCCGCACGGCGACTCCGCGCCGATGACCCACCGGCAGATCATGGAGGCGCTGTCCGGGCTGCTGCTCGGCATGTTCGTCGCCATCCTGTCCTCGACCGTCGTCTCCAACGCCCTGCCGCACATCATCGCGGACCTGGGCGGCGGGCAGTCCGCGTACACCTGGGTGGTCACCGCCACGCTGCTGTCGATGACGGCGACGACGCCGCTGTGGGGCAAGCTCGCCGACCTGTTCAGCAAGAAGGTGCTGGTCCAGCTGGCGCTGGTGATCTACGTGGCCGGGTCGATCGTCGCCGGCCTGTCGCAGAGCGCCGGGATGCTGATCGCCTGCCGCGTCGTGCAGGGCATCGGCATGGGCGGCCTCTCCGCCCTCGCCCAGATCATCATGGCCGCGATGATCGCGCCGCGGGACCGCGGCCGCTACAGCGGCTACCTCGGCGCCACCTTCGCCGTCGCCACCGTCGGCGGTCCGCTGCTCGGCGGCGTCATCACCGACACCTCCTGGCTGGGCTGGCGCTGGTGCTTCTACGTGGGCGTGCCCTTCGCCGTCCTGGCGCTGATCGTGCTGCAGAAGACGCTGCACCTGCCGGTGGTGAAGCGGAAGGTCAAGGTCGACTGGCTGGGCGCCTTCTTCATCAGCGCGGCGGCGTCGCTGCTGCTGATATGGGTGTCGCTGGCCGGCGACAAGTACGACTGGGCGTCGAACGAGACGTACGCGATGGTGGGCGGCGCGGTGCTGCTGACGATCCTCTTCGTCATCACCGAGTCCAAGGCGAGCGAGCCGATCATCCCGCTGCGGCTGCTGCGCAACCGTACGATCGCGCTGGCGTCGATCGCCTCGCTCTTCGTCGGCGTAGGGATGTTCGGCGCGACGATCTTCCTGAGCCAGTACTTCCAGCTGGCGCGCGGTGAGTCGCCGACGATGGCCGGCGTCATGACGATCCCGATGATCGGCGGCCTGTTCATCTCCTCCACGCTCTCCGGCCGGATCATCACCCGCACCGGACGCTGGAAGGCCTGGCTGGTCTCCGGCGCGGTGCTGCTCGCGGGCGGCGCGGGCGCGCTGTCGACGATGCGGCACGACACCGAGTACTGGCACGTGGCGATCTTCATGGCCGTCTACGGCCTGGGCATCGGCATGATGATGCAGAACCTGGTCCTCTGCACCCAGAACCAGGTCGCCCCGCAGGACCTGGGCGCGGCGTCGTCCACGGTCAACTTCTTCCGCTCGCTGGGCGGCGCGACGGGCGTATCCGCCCTGGGCGCGCTGCTTGCCCACCACGTGAAGGACTACACGGCGGACGGCCTGGCGGCGCTGGGCGTCCACCAGAGCGCGTCGGGCGGCAGCGGCATCCCGAAGCTGGACACCCTGCCGGCCCCG
>NZ_JAAKZV010000032.1 GCF_011044975.1 Streptomyces coryli
GCGTGGAGCGCGGTGGTGCTGCTGGTCGGTGGCTGGGGCATGGAGGGGTGTCCCTTCTGTGCTATTTGCCCAGAACAGTAGCCCAAAGATCCCTGGGGGCCGGGGACGCGGGCCTCACCCGAATGGCCGACACGGATGGCTGGGTGCCCGCGGTGAACCGACCCTTGAGCTGTCGGTCGGTGCCCCCGGCCGCCCACTCGGAGAGGAGTGTTTCGCATGAGTACATCAACGGCTCCGTCCGGCAGCCCGCATCGCCTGGGCCCCGAGACGGAGGGGAGTCCGTGGGCCGCCGGCGGCAGCGCGCTGGCCGGGGTGCTGATGGTGCTGTACGGCGTGCTCGGCGTGCTGCAGGGCATCGCCGGCATTGCGAAGAACGACGTGTACGGCAATGTCGGCGACTACGTCTTCAAGCTCGACACCACGGCCTGGGGCTGGATCCACCTGATTCTCGGCGCGATCGTGCTCGCCGCGGGCTTCGGCATCTTCAAGGGCGCGCTGTGGGCGCGCAGCGTCGGCGTCGCCCTCGCCACGCTCACCGTGATCGCCAACTTCATGTGGCTGCCCTACTACCCGGTCTGGGCGATCATCGGCATCGCCCTCGGCGTCTTCGTGATCTGGGCGCTGTGCACCGACCGCTTCGGTGCCGCCGCTTAACGGTGTCGCAACCCCCTATGGCCCTGCTGCGCGTGCCCGCGCCAGGGCCATAGGCATCGGATGGAGCATGACGTGAGTGAGGCCGTAGCAGCGCCACCCCAAGCGCCCGGACTGCGGGAGATCCTGCTGAGTCCCGGGTACCGCCGCCTGCTCCTGCTCTCCGCCCTCGCTGGCGTGCCCATCGCGCTCCTGTGCTTCGCGTTCGTCAGCCTGCAGCACGCCATCCAGCACGGCGTCTGGGAGCATCTGCCGGCGGCCCTGGGTTACGACCGGGCGCCCTGGTGGTGGCCGTTGCCCACGCTGCTGCTGGCCGGGCTGATCCTGGCACCGGTGGTCACCCGGCTGCCCGGCGGCGGCGGTCACGTCCCCGTACACGGGCTGGGCGGACCGCCCGTAAAGCCGGTGGCGCTGCCGGGCGTGATCATCGCCGCCCTGGCCACGCTGCCGCTGGGTGTGGTGCTGGGTCCTGAGGCGCCGCTGATGGCGCTCGGCAGCGGGCTCGCGCTGCTGTTCCTGCAGTGGGTGAAGGCCGCCGACCGGCCGGAGACCACCTTGCTGTTCGGCACCGCGGGCTCGACGACCGCCATCTCCACCATCCTCGGCGGGCCGCTGGCCGCGGCGCTGATGGTGGTGGAGGGAGCCGGGCTGGTGGGTCCCCGGCTGGTGGCGCTGCTGCTGCCCACCCTGACCGCCAGCGGCGTGGGGGCGCTGGTGTTCACCGGCTTCGGGCGCTGGACGGGACTGGGCATCGGCAGCCTCGAGCTGCCCAGCGTGCCGCCCGATGTGCAGCCGGACGCGGGTGACTTCCTCTGGGGACTGCCGATCGCGGCGGTCGTCGCGCTGGTCGTGTCCGCGGGGCGCCGGCTCGGGTTCGCCACCCTGGCGTGGGCTCGGGAGCAGACCGCGGTGCGCACCGTGGCGGCAGCCGTCGCCGCCGGCGGGTGCCTGGCCGCGTACGCCCTGATCACCGGGCGGACGCCGGAGGACGCCGCGCTGTCCGGGCAGGCCGGGCTGGGAGAACTCGCCGCGCATCCGCACGCTTTGCCCGTCGCGACCCTGATCGCGCTGGTGGTGTGCAAGGGGCTGGCGTGGGGGCTGTGCCTGGGCGCCATGCGCGGCGGTCCGATCTTCCCGGCGGTTCTGCTCGGGGCCGCGATTGCCCTGGCCTGCGCCGGGCTGCCCGGCTTCGGCGCCACGCCGGCGCTCGCCGTGGGGATTGCGGCGGCCGCGGTTACGGTGACCGGGCTCGCCGTGACGAGTGCGGTGCTGGCGGCGCTGCTGCTGGGTGCGGACTCGGCCAACCAGATGCCGCTCATCGTCCTGTCCACCGCCGTCGCCCTGGTGGTGGCGCAGCTGGTGCGCCGGGGAGAGCCGCCGGAGCCTACGGCGTAGCGGCGGGCTGGGGCGACCGGCTGCCCACGCGCCGCCAGATCACCCGCAGGACGACCATGGTCAGCGCACCGACCCCGATCAGGACGACCAGGTTGAGCCCGAGCTGCGCCAGCGACCGCAGCCCGTAGTCCCAGCTGACGAGGGCCCAGGCCACACCGGCGTCGGCGGCCGCGGGGATCGTGGTGGCGGAGATGAAGACCCCGAGCAGCGTGCCCGTCCGGTCCAGCGTCAGCGAGACCGCGCCCACCGTGCCCGCGGTCACGGCCACCACCAGGGAGTAGAAGTTCGGCGTGCCCACCAGGTGCGACACCGGCCGGAGCCCGTTGTCGTACGCGATCGGCACCCGGTCCATCGCGCCCGCCACGGTGGCGAACACGTAGGCCGCCGCGAGGGCGAGAGCGAATCCGGCGAGCAGGGCGCCGAGTCCCTTCCGCACGGGGGCCATCTCGCGCCGTGAAATGCCCAGTGCGACATTGGCGATCGCGCCGTATTCGGGGCCGACGACCATCGCTCCGATGACCAGAATCTGCGAGTTGGTGAGAATGCCGACGGCGCCGATGATGCCCGCGGCCACGAGCAGCAGATAAAAGCTGGGCCGGTATACCGCGTTGGCGCGGATCCGGGCCTGCACCATCTCCCAGACGGGAGCCCGCGCCAGCGGGCCGAGCAGCTTGCGCTCCGCGTGCAGTGCCGGCTCGGAGGTGGCCAGTTCCACGTGGGAGACGGTGAGGGAGATCCGCTCGCCGGCGCCCCCCGACCGCAGGCTGCGCAGCAGTTCGTTCGCGGCGCCCACGAGCACATCGCATTCGACGACGTCCTCCTGCTGCGCCTGGTCCGTGGCGGGCAGCACGCCCAGGTCGAAGACGTACGGGTTGGCGCGCAGCGCGGCGAGCACCTCGCCGAGGTCGTTCCGGGGACCGGTCAGCCGCAGATGCAGCATGTCGACCGTGTTCATCTCCCCTAACCGGGCCACCGGCCGCCGAGACGCCTTCTCCATGCACACCCCTGCAGCCGACTATTCCGGTCACCGGACCGCTGCCACACCAGAAGAATCGGCAGCGGTCCGGGTCATTTCCGGGCGGCAATACCCGGCCACAGCTCTCAGGTGCCGAGTTAGCGCCTTCGGTAAATATAGGAGCGGGTCGTGGGGGCGACAACTTGGCTTTTCGGGGTCTCGGGCTGCTGACCTGCGTAAAGATTCGATACCAGAGATAAAAGTCGCGTAAGTGCCGGGGGTGTGGCGTCATAGAGGAAAGGGGAGGCCGCGGGGCGCCAGCCCGCATCGGGTCAAGACGCCGCGGACGCTCTATCAAGGAGAGAACATGCGGAAGCTCGCAGTAGCGGTGGGGGCCTCGGCGATACTCGCGCTGGCCCCGATGACGACCGCAGCGGCCCAGGCTCCGGCCGACACCCCGGCCGGTGTGTCCACCAGCGTCGTCGAGCAGAACAACGGCGACAAGGGCCCGAAGGGTGACAAGGGTGACCGCGGTCCCAAGGGTGACAGCGCGAGCAACTGGGGCTGGCTGGGTATGACCGGTCTGCTCGGTCTGCTCGGCCTCGCCAAGCGGAGCGCTCCGAGTTACTCCACGACCGCGACGCGCACCACGGGTACCACGCGCACCTACGGCGACACCGGCACTACCCGGAACTACGGTGACACGGACCGATACTGATCCGTCGCACCAAAGGTCACGGCCCCAGAACCCTCTGGTTCTGGGGCCGTGTCATGTCCCCCCGGCGACACTCTCCGACGGCTAGCATGCGAGCGATCTTCGCAATTCAAGCAATTCGCAACAGAAGGAATGAGTGTGCTCGTATCCCGCATCGCTCGGAGCCCCGCACTCCTGGTGTTTGCTCTTGTCGCCGTCGTGATGGGCCCGGCGCCTGCGTACGGACAGGAGCTGCCTCCCAATAGCGAGCCGTCCGATCCCCGCGCGACCTTCGTCAACGAAAACATCCGCAACTGCGCCGACGCCGGCTATCCCGACGACGTGCAGATCTACGGCGAGGGCGCGGAGTCGGCGGGTGATCCGTACGTACAGGGGACGGTCACCGGATCCGACCCCACCAAGGTGCAGGTCGAGATCACCGACGAGGGCGAGAGCGCCGGCGTCGTGATCGACACCGTGGTCGTCAAGGGCGGCACGGGCTCCAACCTCTACAAGTCCCCGTACGTGCCGCCGGAGCTCGAGGCCCCGCAGGACTACATCTCGCCGACGAACAACGGCGGCAGCGTCGCCGACGTCAGCCACTACCTGATCTGCTACCACCTCGAGGACGAGCCGCAGGCCGACCCGGGTTCGCTGCTGGTGCTCAAGCGGGTCATGGCGCCGGAGGGCGGCACCTCCGAGCCGCTGCCGACGGAGTACACCGTGGACGTCACCTGCACGCCCCCCACCGGTGACCCGATCGAGGACACGATCACCTTCGGTGCCGGTGGCGGCATCGGGACCACATCGGACGGCAGCCGGGTGGTCAAGGACATCCCCGAGGACTCGACCTGCACCGTGGTCGAGGAGGGCACGGACCAGTTGCCGGACGGCGCCACGGTGACCTACGTGCCGTCGAAGGCCCCCAAGTCCGGCGTCACGATGGGCAACACCAAGGGCACCGCGGTCGTCGTCACCAACGACTTCAGCGGCGTCACCCCGGCCACCGGAGACTTCCGCATCACCAAGGAGGTCGCCCCGCCCGGGTATACGGGCCCGCCCGACACGTTCACCATCAGCTACGCGTGTCAGGGCCCGGAGACCGGGACGGTACGGCTGAGCCCCGGTGAGACGGCAACCGTCAGCGACATCCGGAACGACGCCTACTGCATCGTGCGGGAGCCGACCCGCCGGCTGCCGGCCGGCTGGGAGGTCTCCTACACCGTCGACGGGAAGACGAGCAGCAGGGCTCCCGTCTTCAAGGTGACCGACACCGACGACGTATCGGTGACGGTGACCAACACCGCCCCCGACGGGCCTCCGGACAAGGACGCCTGAGGTCCCGAGCCGCCGCAGCCCGCGCCCCGTACAGGGGCGCGGACTGCGGCGCGTTCCGGCCGGTCAGTCCGTCAGCAGCGCACGTCGGACGCCGCGTCCCTGAGCTCCTGGCCCAGCTGCCGGGCCTCGGGCCGCAGCGTGCTCACGATCTCCCGTACGGAAGCGTCGTCCGGGAGGTCGGCGTACGTGTTCCTGAGGTCGTCGGCGGCCTTCTGGACGGCGTCCCGCGCGTTGCTGTTCACCTCGCCGAGGTCGTCGCGGACGTCCTCCCAGTCGTCCTGCACGTCGTCGTAGGACTCCTTGACGTCGTCCTTGGAGGAGTCGGAGGAGAGGTCGCCCAGCGCGAGGCTGTCCAGCCGCAGCTCGGTCAGGTTGTCGCACAGGTCGTCGCTTGCGGCTTGGGGCGCCGCGCCGGTCAGGAGCAGGGCCGTGGTCGTGGCCAGGCACACGGCGCCGGCTATGAGAGGACGCTTCATGGTTGAACGCAGCCTTTCTGGATGCCCCTGTCGGTTGCTTCGGGCACTACTCCAAAAGTGACATGTGACGCGCCCACGGCGAGCGCGGTCATCGCCCAGTCGGGTGACCGGCACAGCACCTCGCGCACCAGCCGGGTGGCGCCGCCGCCGAATCGCGGACCCGGCGTGCCTCCCTTTAACTGGATCCACAGCCGATCTTGGGAAGCGGATGATGACAACCTCTACGAAGCGCCGGATCGGCTCGTTCCTGTCGGCCCTGCTCATCGTGCTGGGCTGCGTGCTGGCACCGCTGAGCGCCGTGGCCGTCTGGGCCTCCAACCAAGTGGGGAACACCGACCGGTACGTCGCCACGGTCGAGCCGCTCGCCGACGATCCCGACGTCCAGAAGGCGGTGGCCAACCGGGTCACGGACGCCGTCATGGAACACGTCGACGCCGCCGCCCTGCTGCAGCAGGCCGCCCCCGCGGACCGCCCCGCCCTCGAGCGGGCGCTCGGCCGGATCGACGGCCCGCTGGACAAGGCCATGCGCAGCTTCGTGCACTCCACGGCGGACCGCGTCGTGCAGAGCGATGCTTTCCCCACCGTCTGGACCGAGGTCAACCGCGCGGCGCACGCCTCGGTCAACAAGGCCCTCACCGGCGAGGGGCGGGGCGCGGTGAAGCTCGAGAACGACGCGGCCACCGTCGACCTCGCCCCGGTCGTCGAGCGCGTGAAGGAGCGCCTGGTCCAGGCGGGGCTGCCCGCCGCCGACCGGATCCCCGAGGTGCATACCGAGCTGACGCTCGTGCAGTCCGAGGACATCGGCAAGGCCAGGACCGGCTTCCGGCTGCTCCAAGCGGTCGGCAACTGGCTGCCCGTCATCGCCCTCGTGCTCCTCACCGCGGGCGTGCTGCTCGCGAGGCGCCGGCGCCGGGCGCTGGCCGCCGCCGCACTCGGCGTCGCGGTCGCCGTCGCGCTGCTCGGCATCGCGCTCACCGTCGTCCGCGGCGTCTACCTGGACGCACTGCCCGACGGCGTCTCCCACCCCGCCGCCGAGTCCGTGTACGACACCCTCGTCCGCTTCCTGCGGACCGGCATCCGCATGCTCGCGGTCCTCGGCATCGCCGTCGCCCTCGGCGCCTGGCTTACGGGCCGGGGCCGGCGCGCGGCGGCGGTGCGCGGCATGTGGCAGTCGGGCCTCGGCGCGGCCCGTTCCGCGGCTACGCAGGCCGGTCTGCGTACGGGCCCGGTCGGCCCCTGGGTGCACCGCTGGAAGCGGTGGCTCTCGTGGGCAGTTGTGGCCGCGGCGACGCTGGCGCTGATCCTGTGGCAGGCCCCGACCGGCCTGGTCGTGCTCTTGCTGGTGCTGGCTGTGCTGGCCGCGCTGGCCCTGCTCGAATTCCTCGACCCGTCCGCGGATCAGGTGGCGTCGGGGTAGAGGCAGGACCAGTCGTCCCGGACGCTGACGGTCACCCAGCCCCGCCGGCCCGCCTCCGCCAACGCGCGCTCCGCACCACCGTCGTACGGCGGATCGTCGCGGGTGTCGTCGTCGTGGCGTACCAGCAGCGCCAGCCCGCGCGGGGCCGCCGCGGCATGGGTGAGCATCTCGATGTCCCCGTTGGAATTGCCGCAGGCGAGCACCGGCCGGCGGCCCAACCGGTCCCAGATGAGCACCGGTTTCTGGGGGCCGTCATCGAGGACGCCGATGCTCGCGCCGTAGACGACTGCCTCCCGGGAGGACGACCAGCTCGTCTCGGCGGTGGAGCCGATGACCAGCTCGGGCGGCACCCCGTACATGTCGGCGGAGACGACGCGCATGAAGTCCCGCCCGCCGCCCGAGACGATCGCGGTGGTGAATCCGCTCTCCCGTAAGAAGCCCAGCAGCTCCAGCATGGGCTGGTACGCGCAGGCCGGATACGGGCGCTTCAGCACGGGGTGCCGGGCGTTGGCGAAGAACTCCGCCACCCGCTCGGCCAGCGTGTCCGTGTCCATGTCCTGCTGCGTGGCCATGATCGCTTCGGCCAGGGCGGGCACCCGGGTGTCGTCGCCCGCGTAGTGGTCGTCGACCACCGAGGCGATCCACGTCGGATCGCCGGAGACCGCGGAGGCGTACGGCTGGCGGTCCGCCAGCGACGGGTCGGCCGCGGCCATCTCCCGCCACCGCTCGGTCAGGAAATGCAGCTGTACGGGCATCGGCCGCTCCGGCCACAGGGTGCCGTCGTTGTCGAAGACGGCGATCCGGTCGGGCGGTTCGAGGTAGTGGTCGCCGTCCGGAGTCGTCACCTCCGCGACGAAGCGCAGGATGGCCGTACGGGCCGGTCCCTCACGCCAGGAAGGCAGCACGGGAGAAGTCATGGCAGCTCCAGAGGGTGCCAGCCGCCGGGGACGAGGCGTTCGGCCTCGCTGGGACCCCAGGAGCCCGGCTCGTAGGTCAGGGGCTTGGTCTCCGTGTTCAGCAGCGGGCCGGTGATGCGCCAGCATTCGTCGACCATCTGCATGGTGACGAAGCGGCTCGTCTTGCCGGTCAGCGCGTCGTGCAGAACGTTCCGGTAGGCGTCGGTGTCGTCGCCGGTCAGCTGGGTGAAGTCGAGGCGGGCGGTGTTCTCGTCGATCCGTGTCGCGTCGTCGCCGTGCTGGGTGAGCAGGGTGAGCGAGAGGCCGGCGTCGGGGCCGATGCGCAGGCGGATCAGATTCGGTGCGGCGGTCTGGGCGCCGTGGGTGTGGTGGTAGCCGGGGATGGCCCGGGTGAGTTCCACGATCAGCTCGATGGCCGTGGTGGCCATGGCCTTGCCGGCCCGGATGGCGATGGGCACGCCGGACCAGCGGGCGGTGTCCGCGTAGAGGATCAGGGCCGCGTATGTCTCCGTGGTCGAGCCGGGGGCGACGTCGTCGACGTCCTGATAGCCGGCGTACTGGCCGCGGACGTAGTCCTCGGCCCGGGCGGTGCGGATCGCGCGCAGGGTGCGGGTGCGTTCGTCGAGGAGGTCCGCGGCCGATCCGGTGCGCGGGGCCTCCATGAGGAAGTAGACCAGGGTCTGCAGGAGATGGTTCTCGACGACGTCCCGCAGACAGCCGGTGGCGTCGTAGAAGCCGCCGCGGTCGGCGACGTCGAAGTCCTCGGCCATGGTCAGCTGCACGCTGCAGACGTACTCGCGGCACAGGACGGCGGACAGCAGGGGATTGGCGAGGCGGATGGTCAGCAGGTTGTCGACGGCGCTCTTGCCGAGGAAGTGATCGACGCGGCGCAGCCGTTCCTCGGGGAAGTGGGCGGTGAGTTCGGCCTGGAGGTCGCGGGCGGAGGCGCGGTCGTGGCCGAAGGGCTTCTCCACGATCAGGCGGGCGTCGTCGTGCAGCCCGGCCTCGGCCAGCCGCCGCGCGATGGTGGCGTACGTCTCCGGCGGCACCGCGATGTAGTGCGCGAGGTAGCCGAGCGGGCGGGCCTTGGCGGCGAGCGCGGTGAAGGTGGCCGGGTCGTCGTAGTCGACAGGGACGTACGAGAGCAGTGCGGCGAAGCGGGCGAAGGCGTCCTCGTCGACCGCGCCCTGTTCCGCCACGCAGTCGCGGGCGTGATCGCGCAGCCGCGCGTCGTCCCAGTCGCTGCGGCCGACGCCGATGACCGGCACGGTGAGCAGGTCCTGGCGGACGAGCTGGTACAGGGCGGGGAGCAGCATCTTCTTGGCGAGGTCGCCGGTGATGCCGAACAGGACGAGCGCGTCGGCGGGTTGGCGGCTGGTGTCGGTCATCGCTGTCGGTCTCCCACTGGCCTACGACCTGAAGCGGATCAGCGTCGGTGCAGTGTCTCCAGGGCCTCGACGAGGACCTTGGGGTCGTGCCGGCCCTTGTAGACCTCCGGCGGGCGGGTGGTGCCGAGCAGCTCGGCGACGGCGGTCCAGGCGGTGCGCACCGAGTACTCGACGGTGAAGACGACATCGTCGGGGACCTCGGCGTACTGGCCGATGAAGGCGAGGTTGGTGGAGCCCTCCGGCACGACCTGGGGCCGGTCGCCGTGCCTGCGCGGCAGGAACTGGCTGGTGATGTACGGCATCAGTGCGGGGATCACGATGGAGTTGTCCAGGATCTGCGGAGTCCGGTCGAAGTGCAGGTGCTGCAGCACCTCTTCGAGGATCTCCCGCCCGGTGCACTGCGTCATCGGCTTCTTTACGTAGTCGCCGTCGCGGCCGCCGGAGAGGGCGTAGCCCCACCAGACGTACGTGTCGTCGGGCTGGTCGCGGAAGTGCGGCTGGTGGTTGAGGACGATGGTCAGCAGCCAGCTGGAGTCCTTGAAGGTGATCAGCCCGCCCTTGCCGGCCTCGCTGCCGGAGAAGCGTTCCATCAGCTCGAAGAACGTCGGGTCCTTCGTCGTGACGGTGAAGGACTCCCAGACGGATTCGGAGAGATGGGCGTCGAACGCGGCCGGGTTACCCACGTCGCCGCGCTTGGCGGCGAGCCGGTGCCACAGCTGCCAGGAGCCGTCGGGTGCCGAGGTGTCGAGCGCCGGGACGGTGTGGGTGTCACCGAGGGTGGAGTTCGCGGTCATCGAGCCGTTGGTGACGAAGACCAGGTCGCCCGGCTCCAGGGTGATCTCCTCGCTGCCCGC
The DNA here is from genome assembly GCF_011044975.1 of Streptomyces coryli. Taxonomy (GTDB): domain Bacteria; phylum Actinomycetota; class Actinomycetes; order Streptomycetales; family Streptomycetaceae; genus Streptomyces; species Streptomyces coryli. The sequence goes on from NZ_JAAKZV010000032.1 coordinate 10,086, forward strand.
CTGCGTGGTGCAGCTCAGGCCCGTAACGGTGAGGGTCTCGCCCGCGCCCAGGTGCAGATCGTCGACGCGGGTGCCGAAGCGCAGCGTCACGCCCTGGTCGGTGAGCCACTTCAGCAGCGGGCGGACGATCGAGTCGAACTGGTTGAAGCGGGTGCGGTAGATCCCCGACATGGTGTCGAAGGTCTTGAACAGGTGCACAAAACGGTTGAGATAGCGGCGGAACTCGATCGCGCTGTGCCACGGCTCGAAGGCGAAGGTGGTGCACCACATCCACCAGAAGTTGGTGGTGAAGAACTCCGGGCTGAAGCAGTCCGTGATCCGCTTGCCGTCCAGCTGCCGCTCGGGCGTCGCCACGCACTTGACCAGCTCGAGCCGGTCCCGCTCGGAGAAGCCCATGGAGTGCGCGTCGACGAGCTGCCCGGCGGCGTCCACCAGCCGGGCGTGGTCGTCCCAGGCGAAGTCCTCGTGGAAGGCGAAGGTGTCCTCGGTGACCGACTTCGACGGATCGTCCAGCGAGGGGATCGAGCCCAGCAGGTCGTAGGTGCAGTCGAAGTGGATCTCGAACATCCGGCCGCCGCGCATCGTGTACCCGGTCTCGGGCGACCCGGCGGCATCGAGGCTGCCGCCCTCCCGGTCCTGCTCCTCCAGCACCACGATGTCCTGCCCGGCGAACCCTCCGTCCCGGATCAGGAATGCCGCCGCCGACAGCCCGGCGATACCACTGCCCACCACATACGCTCTCGGCTTGGTCATCTGACCAGTATTGATTCGGGTCCGGCCGGGTGCAGTGGATGAACGGTCAAACGGATGACGCCCGCGCGCGGTCAGCCGACGTGCACGTGCGGGCGCTTCGCCCGGTCCGGCTCCGCCTCGCGCAGCACCTCGCGGGTCACCGGCGCCACCTCGCCGTGGCCGAAGAAGAAGAAGCGGGCGAACTGGCCGATCGGGTTGCCCTCGGTCCACTCGAAGTAGATGTGCGGCTGCTGCCCGGTCAGGTCGCGGACGTGCAGCAGGACGGCGGCGAGGGCGTTGGGGATGGCGGGGCTCTTCAGCGTGAGCACCTTGTGGCGGCCGTGCAGCACCTCGCCGCGGACATACAGGTCGGCCTCGAACTCGGACGGGTCGCCGATGGCGACCTCGATGAAGACGACGTCATCGCCTTCTCTCAGGTCGTTGTCGGCGTGGATCTGGCGGAGCTTGTCGCGGTACTCGGCTTCGTCGCGCTCGCCCGGCTCGTTGGCGACGAGCCTGATGGTGCCGGTGGCGGCCTGGTCCCGTACGAACTGCTCGGCCAGGGGATCGAAGATGACGCCGGTGATCCGCAGCTCGAAGGCGCGGCGGAGCCGGGAGAGCAGCGAGGACCCGACGATGGCGGCGATGAAGCAGGCGCCGATCTTCATGCCGTCGGGGCGCTCGATGACGTTCGCGGCGGTGGTGTAGACGAAGATCGCCGAGACGATCGTGAAGAAGACGGTGAGCCGCCGCTGGCCGGCCCGCCTGGCGGCGATGGTGACCGCGATCGCCGCCGAGGTGATGAGGACCAGGACGCCGGTGGCGTACGCGCCGCCCTGCTTGTCCACGCTGGCGTCGAAGATCCAGGTGATCAGGAAGGCGGCGGCGACGAGCGTCAGCACCGCGGGGCGTACGGCGCGGGCCCAGGACGGGGCCATGCCGTACCGCGGCAGGTAGCGGGGCATCAGGTTGAGCAGCCCTGCCATGGCGGAGGCGCCGGCGAACCACAGGATGGCGATCGTCGCCGCGTCGTAGATGCTGCCGAAGGTGTTCCCCAGGTGCTCGTGCGCGAGATACGCCAGCGCGCGGCCGTTGGCGGGGCCGCCCGGGTCGAATTCCTTCTCCGGGATCAGCAGCGTCGTCACCACGCTGCTGCAGATCAGGAAGACGCTCATGGTGACCGCGGCGGTGGTCAGCAGCTTCTTGGCGCCGACGATGCGGCCCAGCGGGCGCCGCTCCGGCTCGCCTTCACGGCCCTTGATGTGCGGCATGACGGCGACGCCGGTCTCGAAGCCTGACAGGCCGAGGGCGAGCTTGGGGAAGACCAGCAGGGCGATGCCGACCATGGCCAGGCCGCTGCCGTGCTCGGTCGTCAGCGCGTCGCTCCAGTCGGGGATCACGTGCGGGGTGGTGATGACGTGCCACAGACCCACCGCGATGACGATGGCGTTGAGCAGCAGGAAGACCCCCACCAGCGGCACCGCGAAGCCGATCGCCTCGTTGAAGCCCTTGAGGAACACCGCGCCCAGCAGGGCGATCATCAGCAGCGTGATGCCGAGGTTGTGGCCGCGGAAGGTCGAGGCCAGATGCGGGTTCTCCACCAGGTGCGCGGCGCCGTCGGCGGCCGACAGGGTGATGGTGATGATGAAGTCGGTGGCGGCGAAGCCGAGCAGGAAGAGGACGAACAACTTGCCCCGCCAGAACGGCAGCAGCCGCTCCAGCATCGCGATCGAGCCCTGGCCGTTCGGACTCTCCTCCGCCACCCGCCGGTAGACCGGCAGCGCACCGGCCAGGGTCACGGCCACCAGGACGAGGGTCGCCAAGGGGGACAGGAGCCCGGCGGCCACCGCGGCAATGCCGGGCTGGTAGCCCAGCGTCGAGAAGTAGTCCAGGCCGCTGAGGCACATCACCTTCCACCACGCGTGCCGCTTCTCCTCCTTGGGCGGCCGGGCGTGCGGCCCCTGGTGTCGCTGCACCCGGTCCGCCTGCCCCTCGAGCAGCCAGGCACGCAGCCGCTCCCGTGGACCGTGGGACGTGGCGGAGCCGGCGCCGGGGGAAGCCATTCAGACATCATCCGGCCCTCGGCTCCGCGAATACTGCCTGGCCACGCCGCCCGTCACGCAGACGGACGCGCCTGCCCTGCGGGGGACCGGGGGCCGCTCGACCCTGGGACCATGCGCGCCGCGATCGGGACTGCTCCGTGGAGCTGACGCTGATCGCGGTCGTCGGCGTGGTCAGCGTCGTCGCCGTCGCCGCGTTCGCGAACCGGCTCGGACTCGCCGCACCGCTGGCCCTGGTGATCGTCGGGCTCGGGCTCAGCTTCGTACCCGGGGTGCCGCATCCGCAGATCGCTCCGGAGTGGATTCTGGCCGGCGTGCTGCCGCCGCTGCTGTACGCGTCCGCGGTGACCATCCCGGTCGTCGACTTCCGCCGCAACATCCGGGTGATCTCCAGTCTCGCCATCCTCCTCGTGGTGCTGACCACGCTCGGCACCGGGTGGCTGTTCCACCTGCTGCTGCCGGGCATCGGGTGGCCGGCGGCGTTCGCGCTCGGGGCGGTGATCAGCCCGACCGACGCGGTGGCGGCGACCGCGATGGGCAGAAAGCTCGGCCTGCCGCACCGGCTGCTGGTCGTCCTGGAGGGCGAGGGGCTGGTCAACGACGCCTCCGCGCTGGTGCTGCTGCGCTCGGCGACCGCCGCGCTGGCCGCGTCGGTGTCGGTGTGGGGGGTGGTGGGGGAGTTCCTGTACGCCGTGGTCGTCGCGGCCGCGGTCGGACTGGCCGTGGGGGTGGTCAATGTCCGGCTGCGGGCGCTGCTGAAGGATCCGGTGCTCAACACCGCGATCTCGTTCGTCGTCCCCTTCCTCGCGTATCTCCCCGCCGAGGCGCTCGGCGCCTCCGGCGTCCTGGCCGTCGTGGTCGCCGGGCTGGTGACCGGCCACGAGGGGCCGCGCTTCCTGCGCGCCCAGGACCGCATCGCCGAGGACACCAACTGGCGAACCCTGGCGTTCCTCCTGGAGAGCGGACTCTTCCTGCTGATGGGGCTGAGCGTCGAAGGGCTGCTGGCCGACGCGGGCGACGCCGGGGTGAGCGCCGGCCGGACCGCCGCCGTCGCCATGGCGGCCGTCGGGCTCGGCCTCGCCCTGCGCATGGTGTTCGTGGCCCCCATCGTTACGGGCCTGCGCCGCCGCCAGGGCCGCGCCGCCGACCTCCAGCCGCGGCTGGAGCGGCTGCGTACCGACTTCGACGAGCTCGTCCGGCAGGGGCGGGTCGGCGAGCGGAAGCAGCGGCGCCTCGAACACCGGATCACGCGGGCGGCCGCGACCGTGCAGTTCGAGCTCAACGAAACGCTCGGTTGGCGCGGCGGCGTCGTGCTCGCCTGGGCCGGCATGCGCGGCGCCATCACCGTCGCGGCCGCCCAGACGCTGCCGCCCGAGACCCCGCTGCGCTCCCATCTGATCCTGATCGCCTTCGTCGTCGCCGCGACCACCCTGCTGCTGCAGGGGCTGACCCTGCCGACGGTGATCCGCGCGGCCAAGGTCCCCGGCGACGACATGGACCGGCTGCGGGCCGACTACCTGGAGCTGGGCGGCGAACTCGACGCGGCGGCGCTCTCGGTGCTGGACGACCCCGGCCTCGCCACCCCCGACGGCGGCCGCTACGAACCGCAGGTGGTGGAGCAGGTGCGCGCCGACTCCCGGATCCCGAGCGAGAAGAAGAAGCGCCTCGCCGGACAGCCCGGCGCGGCGATCGCCGATCTCCGGGACCAGTACGTGCAGTTGCGGCTGCGGGTGCTCGACGCCGAAGTGGCGCGGCTGCTCGAGGCCCGCGACATCGGCCTCTACAGCACCCAGGCCCTGGACCGTGCCCAGCACATGCTCGACGTGGACGCCGCACGCCTGCAGCAGTTGGACGATGCGACCGGTACGGGCTGATGGCGGATACTGATCGCCATGGATGAGGTCGAGGTCGTGGTCGCCCATTCCGAGCGGGCCACCCTGCGCGTCGGCGATGTCTTCCTGAAGGTGGACGCCGATCAGGCCCGTATCGAAGCCGAGGTCAAGGCGATGGCTCTGGCGCCCGTCCCGACCCCGCGGGTCCTGTGGCGCAAGCCGCCCGTGCTCGCGATCGCCGCCGTGCCGGGGACGGCTCTCGGCCACCTCGGGCAGCCGTCGACCGCGTCCCCGGCGGCGTGGGCCGCGGCGGGTGCCGCCGTCCGGAAGCTGCACGACGCGCCGTTGCCGCCCTGGCCCGGCCGGCGCCGCCAAGGGCCCGACGAGTTGGCGGCGGAACTCGACGGCGAGTGCGAGCTGCTCGTGGCGAACGGCGTCCTGCCCGCCGACCTCGTCACCCGCAGCCGCCAGGTCGCCGAGGCCGCGCTGCGGCCGTGGACTCCGGTGTTCGCGCACGGCGACCTGCAGGCCGACCACGTCTTTGTCGACGGCGACGAGGTCACCGGCATCATCGACTGGTCCGAAGGGGGCCCGGGTGATGCGCTGTTCGACCTCGCCACCTTGACGATCGGACACCAGGAGCGCCTGAGCGACGTCGTCGCGGGCTATGGCACCGATGTCGACCTCGACGGTATCCGCGCGTGGTGGTCGATGCGCAGCCTGCTGGGGGTTCGCTGGCTGGTCGAGCACGGCTTCGACCCGTTCGCGCCGGGCTGTGAAGTCGACGTGCTGAAGGCGTGCGCGAACTCCTGGTAGAGCGCTGACTTTGGGTGATCTCCCGATCCGTTGACCGTCGTGTGGACGTCATGTATACATGCTCCATGCACGGTGGATCCACATCCGGAACGGCCCGTAGCTGGCCCCGATGCGTGGAGATGTCATGGCACCAATCAGCAGGCGTGGCCTGCTCGCAGTAGGCGGCGGCGCACTGGGCAGTACGGCACTGGCGGCCTGCGGAAGTCCGGCGAAACTGCCCGATTCCATGGAGGAGATACGCACGCGGCCCGACCGGCCCAGCCGGGGCGGGGTGCTGCACTTCGGCCTCTCCACGGACCCGGCCAACCTCGATCCGCACGTCACCACGGGCGCGGCCTCGGACTTCCTGCGGCAGCTCACCTATAACGGCCTGCTGCAGTACGACGGCGACGGCGAGATCACCGGTGACCTCGCGGCGGACTACGGCTGGTCGAGCCGTACGACCTACAAGGTCAAGCTGCGCCCGGGAGTGCGCTTCCACGACGGCTCCCGGCTCACCACCCAGGACGTGGTGTTCTCCTTCCGCCGCATGATGGACAAGAAGACCGCGGCGACCACCGGACCGCTGCTCGACCAGGTCGACGCCGTCGAGGCCGAGGACGCCACCACGGTGGTCTTCCGGATGAAGCAGCCCGACACGACGCTGCCCTTCGTCCTCGCGGGGCCGACGGCGAACATCGTCTCCCAGCGGTGGATCGAATCGGGGGTCGACCCCAAGACGCGGGTCATGGGCACGGGCCCGTTCAAGTTCATCGAGCGCATCCCCGGCGTGAGCACGACGCTGGAGCGCTTCGGCGACTATTTCGACCCCGAACTGCCGTATCTCAACGGCATCGTGTTCCAGCCGATGAGCGACGACTACGCCCGCGTGACGGCCCTGCGCACCGCGACCGTGGACATGATCGATTACGTGCCGGCGACCCACGTCGACGTCATCACGAAGAATCCCCGGCTGCGGTTCGCCTCCGACAAGACCTTCGGCTTCGGCTTCGTCGGCTTCGTCACCAGCAAGCCGCCGTTCGACGACGTCCGCGTGCGCAAGGCCATCGCCCTGTCGATCAACCGGCCCTCCGTCCTGGAGACGGCGCTGCTCGGCCACGGCCGGCCGATCGACGGCGCGCTGATGTCCGACGCCTTCGCCGGCTATCCGGCCAAGCTCGACAACACCCTCGGATACGACCCGGAGCAGGCCCGCTTCCTGCTGAAGAAGGCCGGCCGGGAGGGCATGACCATGCCGGTGGTCACCACCAGCACGTACTCGGTGATATCCCGGCCGGCCCAGGCGATGCTGCCGGGCATCCGGGCGGCGGGGGTGGACGTGCGGCTCACCCAGCAGGAGTGGCTGACCTTCCGGGCCAGCGTCACGGCCAAGTCCTTTCCGGTGCACTCCTGGGGTACGGCACCCAAGTTCGGCGATCCGTCCTCGCTGGGGGACTTCCTCAGCAGCACCGGCACCTTCGCCGTCAACACCGACTTCAAGGACGAGCGGATCGACCGGCTGCTGGGGGAGGGGCGCCGGGCGCGCAGCCGGGAGCTGCGCGACGAGATCTACCGGGACGTGGAGCAGCGGGCCCTCGAACTGCTGCCGATGACCTGGACCGTCCGCCGGCAGCAGGGCGAGGCGCACTACGACTACGTCAAGGGCTACCGGCATCCGCCCAAGGGCTCCTGGACCGGGACCACCCTCCGCCGCATCTGGATGGAGAAGACCGCATGAAACGGTTCCTCCTCACCCGGTTCGCCCAGGCGCTGCTGCAGCTCTTCGCCGTCGGCACCATCGTCTTCTTCCTCGTCCGGCTCATCCCCGGCGACCCGGCGCGGGCCGCGCTCGGCGAGGGCGCCACCGACGAGCAGGTCGCCCAGACCCGCGAGGCGATGCACCTCAACGACCCGTTCCTGCAGCAGTACTTCGGCTTCTGGGGGCGGCTCTTCCAGGGCGACCTCGGCACCTCGCTGCTGAGCAGCCGCCCGGTGATGCAGGACCTGCCGACCCGCCTGGGCAACTCCCTCGAACTGGTGCTGGTCTCCCTGGCCATCGCGCTCGTGCTGGGCATCCTGCTCGGCCGGATCGCGGCCACCCGCGCCGACAAGCCGGCCGACCACGCCCTGGTCGGCGGGTCGATCTTCGGGATCTCGCTGCCGGTCTTCGTCCTCGGCACGCTGCTGCTGATGGTCTTCGCGTTCCTCATCCCCGTACTGCCGCCGCAGCGCTTCACCACCCCGTGGGAAGACCCGGTCACCCACCTGCAGATCCTCATCCTGCCGGTGGTCACGCTCACCGCCGCGTCCTGCGCCGTGATCACGCGGATGACGCGGTCGGCGATGCTGGAGACGCTCACCGCCGACTACGTGCGCACCGCCCGCTCCAAAGGGCTCTCGGAAAAACGGGTGATCAAGGACCACGCGCTGCGCACCGCGCTGCTGCCGGTGGCGTCCGCGGCCACCATCGAGCTGACCACCCTGATCGGCAGCACCGTGCTGGTGGAGACCATCTTCGGCTGGCCCGGGGTGAGTTCGCTGCTGATGAGCGCCGTCGGGCAGCGCGACTATCCGGTCATCCAGGCCGTCGTGCTCGCCGTCGCGGCCATCGTCATCCTCGTCAACCTGGTCGGCGACCTGGTCATACGAGCCCTCGACCCGCGGGCGGAGGAGGCCTGACATGTCGACCGCAGAACTCACCTCATCCCAGGCACCACCCGAGGCCGCGGCGCCGGCCCGGCGCGGCAGCAAGTACTTCCTGCGCCGCCTGGCCGCCAACCGCCGCACCGCCATCGCGGGCGGATTCCTGCTCCTGGTCGGACTGGCCGCGCTGCTGGCACCGCTGATCGCGCCGCACGACTACCGCGACATCGTCGGCAAGCCGCTCACCCAGGGCGGGGTGCTGGGCGTCGACGACTTCGGACGCGATGTGCTGTCCCGGCTGCTGATCGGGCTGCGCACCTCGCTCGCGGTCGCGCTGTCCGCCGTCGTCATCGCCGGCGTGCTCGGCACCGCGCTCGGCCTGGTGGCCGGATACGGCAGCCGGCTGGTGTCGGGCGTCATCATGCGCGGGATCGACATCCTGCTCAGCTTCCCGCCCATCGTGCTGGCCATCGCCGTGGTGGCCGCGATGGGACCCGCGCTGATCAACGTCGTGATGGTCATCGGCGTGCTCTACATCCCGCGCTTCACCCGCATCGTCTACAGCCAGGTGCTGGCCATCCGGCACGTCGAATACGTCGAGGCCTCCGAGGTGATGGGCACCCGGCGCAGCACGATCCTGCTGCGCACCATCCTGCCGAACGTGGCCGCGCCGGTGATCGTGCAGCTCAGCCTCTCGGTGAGCTTCGCCATCCAGATGGAGGCGGGCCTGAGCTTCCTCGGCCTCGGCGCCCAGCCGCCGCTGCCGTCCCTGGGCACCATGGTCGGCGCGGGCCGCGACTTCCTCGAGGTCCAGCCCAGCCTGCTGATCTACCCCTCGGTGCTGATCATCCTCCTCGTCCTCGCCCTGAACGTCTTCGGCGACGGCCTGCGCGACCTGCTCGACCCGCGCCGCCGCGGCACCGACTCCTGACTTCTCTTCTCCGCACCGCACCGCACGCGAAAGGACCGCCTTATGACCGTCACCCTGCCCGACACCCACCGCCTGGGCGAGCTCTCCTGGACCCAGGTCAAGCACCTGGCCGCGCAGGACCCGGTCGTCCTCCTCCCCATCGGCGCCATCGAGCAGCACGGCCCGCACCTGCCGGTCCACGAGGACTCCATCGTCGCCGAGTGGGTCGCCGACCGGCTGGCCCGCGAGCACGGTTTCTGGGTCGCACCCGCCCTCAACTACGGCCACTCCGGCACCTTCCGCGGCTACGCCGGCAACCTCTCGCTCAGCCAGGAGACGCTGCGCAACGTCACGTACGAGATCATCGAGGCGCTGGTGAAGTCCGGCTTCCAGCGCATCGTGATCGTCGACAACAACGGCGGCAACGTCGGCCCGGTGACCGGCGCCTCCCTCGACGCGCGGCGCGACTTCGGCGTGCTGATCGGGCACCTGTACCCGTGGCAGCTGGGCTACGCCCTGATGCGCGACGTGTACAAGGACCCGGCCACGGCGTACGGGCACGGCGCCGAGCCGGAGCACTCCGCGATGCTGGCGATGTTCCCCGAGCAGGTGCAGAGCGAGTTCGCCGAGCCCGGCGGGCTGGCGTCCGACGCCGGGTGGACGCCGACCAGTTACACCGACGCCGCCATTCCCGGATACGACGTGCCCGGCACCGTTCTGTGGGATTTCTCCGAGGTCAGCCCCACCGGCTGCACCGGCGATGTGAGCCTCGGCAGCGCCGAGACCGGCGCGATCTGGATCGAGCGGGTGCTCGGCTTCTGCGCCTCCTACCTGCGCGAATACGACCGGAACACCCGCTCCGACACGGCCGCGGGGGCAGCATGACGGGCCCGGCGCCGGCAGCCGGCACTGTTCTGACGGTGGACGGGCTGTCGGTGGACTTCCGGATCGCGGGGGAGTGGACCCCGGCGGTGAAGGACATCAGCTTTACGGTCGGCAAGGGCGAAGTCGTCGCCCTGGTCGGAGAATCCGGCTCTGGCAAGTCGGTGAGCTCGATGTCCGTGCTCGGGCTGGTCGGCGGGAACGTGCGGCACAGCGGCAGCATCCGCTTCCACGACACCGAGCTGCTCGGCCTCGACCACGAGGCGCTGCGCGGCATCCGCGGCAAACGCATCGCGATGATCTTCCAGGAGCCGATGACGGCGCTCAACCCCGTCTACACCATCGGCCGGCAGATCGCCGAGGCCATCCGCTGCCACGAGCCGATGTCCGCCGCCGACGCCCGCACCCGGGCGGTGGAGTTGCTGACCAAGGTCGGGATACCCGAGCCCGAGCGGCGCGTCGACAGCTATCCCCATCAGCTCTCCGGCGGCCAGCGGCAGCGGGCGATGATCGCCATGGCGATCTCCGGCTCGCCCGAGGTCATCATCGCCGACGAGCCGACCACGGCCCTCGACGTCACCGTGCAGGCCGAGATCCTCGACCTGCTGCGCGGCCTGCAGAAGGACCTCGGCTCCGCGGTGCTGATCATCACCCATGACATGGGCGTCGTCGCGGACCTGGCCGACCGGGTGATCGTGATGAAGCGGGGCGAGGTGGTTGAAGAGGCCCCCGTCGAGCGGCTGTTCGCCGCGCCCCGGCACGACTACACCCGCACGCTGCTCGCGGCCGTACCGAAGCCGCCGACTCCGGGTGAGGCCGAGCCGGTGCCGGAGGCGACGTCCACAGGCGGGACGGCGACCGCGACGCTGCGGGTGACGGATCTCGAAGTCGAGTATCCGGGCCGGCTGGGCGAGAAGGGCTTCAAGGCCGTGCACGGCGTCAGCCTCTCCATCCGCAAGGGGGAGGTGCTGGCGCTGGTGGGCGAGTCCGGCTCCGGCAAATCCACCATCGGGCGGGCCATCGTCGGACTCGCCCGGGCGACCGCCGGGTCCATCCAGGTCTGCGGCACCGACGTCACCCGCCTGACCGGCCGCCGGCTGCGCGCCTTCCGCCCCACGTACTCGATGGTCTTCCAGGACCCCGGTGCCTCGCTCAACCCCCGGCTGTCGATCGGGGACTCGATCGCCGCGCCGCTGCTGGTCAACCGCACCGCCGACCGGGCCGGTGCGCGCGCCCGGGTGGCCGAGCTGCTCGAGCAGGTGGAGCTGCCGGCGAGCTGGGCCGAGCGCTTTCCGCACGAGCTGTCCGGCGGGCAGCGCCAGCGCATCGGGATCGCCCGCGCGCTGGCGCTGGAGCCGGAGCTGCTCATCGCCGACGAGCCCACCTCGGCGCTCGATGTGTCCGTCCAGGCCACCGTGCTGCGGCTGTTCCGGGAGCTGCAGGACCGGCTCGGCTTCTCCTGCCTGTTCATCAGCCACGACCTCGGCGTCGTCGAGCTGCTCGCCCACGAGGTCGCCGTCCTCCAGCACGGCCGGCTCGTCGAACACGGCCCGGCGCGCGAGGTGCTGGCCCGGCCGCGTACCGACTACACCAAGCGGCTGGTGGCGGCCGCGCCCGTCCCGGACCCGGCCAGGCAGGCCGAACGCCGCCGGTTGTGGCGGGAGATGGCGGCGTGAGGGCCGGGCCGGTCAGCGCGTCACTTCAGATGGGCGACGACCGTGTCATCAGGGTTGAGATGGGTCCGCAGCGTGGCGGCCGCCCGCTCGAAGTCGTGCCGGGTCAGGGCGTCCAGCAGGGCGGTGTGCTCGCGCATGATGATGGGCAGCCGCTCGGGCCGGATCGAGACCGCCGTCAGGCCGATCCGCAGATGCCGCGGCTGCAGGCTGCGGAACAGATCGATCAGGACGGTGTTGCCCGTCGCCCGTACGAAGCCGGAGTGGAAGAGGAAGTCGAGCCTCGTGTGCTCGGCGATGGCCTCGCGGTCGCCGGCCTGCGAGCGCTTGAGCATGTCCGGCTCCCCCATGCGCTCCAGCAGGGCGGACTGCTCCCGCGGGATCTCCAGCTGCTTCTCGCACAGCGTCCGGAAGCCGTGGATCTCCAGCACCTGACGCATCTCGAACGTCTCGATCATCTCGCCGACGGTGACGCGGCGGACCTGGGCGCCGCGCCGGGGGAGCAGGTCGATGAACCCCTCCGCCGCCAGCCGGTGCAGCGCCTCGCGCACCGGCGTCCGCGACACGCCCGCCTCCTCGGAGACGATCTTCTCCTCGAGGAAGGCACCCTCCGGATACCGGCCCAGCGCGATGGCTTCCCGGACCCATTCGTAGGCCCGTCCCCGCGCCGACACGTCGCGGCCCCCCTGGTCGACTGACACGCTCATCTCCCTCACGGTCATTTGTATACGCAGTGTATACCTGTTCAAGGAGGCTCATGTCCTCGCGTACGACCGATGTTCAACGCACCTATGCCGCCTGGCTGTCCGACCCGAGCTTCGCGGCCGCCGAGATCGTGGCGGCCGCGGGGTACGGCGCCGTGGTGCTCGACATCGAGCACGGCTCGTTCGACCTCGCCGACCTGGAGCGGTTCATCCCGTTCCTGCGGCGGCTTGACCTCGAGGTGCTGGCGAAGGTGCTCGGCCCCGAGCGCGGGCCGATCCAGCAGGCGCTGGACTTCGGGGCCACGGCGGTGGTCGTCCCGCACGTCGAGAGCGCCGCACACGCGGCGGCGGTCTGCGCGTACGGCAAGTTCCCGCCGCTGGGCGACCGCAGCTTCGCCGGCGGCCGCACGGCCGGGTACGGCGGCTTCGACGACGACTGGGTCGCCCGGCAGGACCGCGCGACCCGGGTGTACCCGATGATCGAGGACGCCGGGGCGATCGAGGAGATCAAGGAGATTCTCGCGCTGCCGGTGGTCGACGGCGTCTTCGTCGGCCCCAGCGACCTGTCGCTGCGCAGGGCGCGCGGCGCCTACACCCGTAACGCCGCGGACTTCGCCGACCTCGCCGTCATCGCGGACGCGGCCCGGGCCGCCGGCAAGCCCTGGGTGCTGCCGGCCTGGTCGACGGAGGAGAAGGCCTTCGCCCTGGCGCACGGCGCCGACCAGCTCGTCCTGACGATGCAGCACGGCGCCCTGCTGGCCGGCTTCCGCGCCGCGCTGGCCGAGACCGCGGAGCTCGCCGGGAGCCGGCAGCCGTAAGCACGCCGCCACCACAGACCACCTCAGCTCCACCACGTGAAAGGTAGTGCATCCCGCATGTTCGCCACTGTCGCGCAGTTCGCCTCCACCACCGACAAGTCCGCCAATCTGGAAGCGGCTTCCGGCCTGATCGCCACGGCCGCGGCCCAGGGCTCCGACCTCGTCGTGCTCCCGGAGAACGCCATGTACGCCAACCCCGACCCGGCCGCGGAGACCGCGTCCCAGGCCGAGCCGGTCGACGGGCCGTTCGCGTCCGCGATCGCCGCGGCGGCCAAGGAGCACTCCATCGCCGTCGTCGCGGGCATGACCGAGACCCCCGCCGCGGGCTCCGGCAAGCCCAGCAACACCGTCCTCGCCGTCGACGGCACCGGCGAGCGGCTCGGCGTCTACCGCAAGGTCCACCTCTACGACGCCTTCGGCTACCGGGAGTCCGACCGCATCCAGCCGCAGCCCGCCGAGGCGCTCACCTTCACCCTCGGCGGCCTGACCTTCGGCGTCATGACCTGCTACGACCTGCGCTTCCCGGAGATGGCCCGGTTCCTGGTCGACGCCGGAGCCGATGCCCTCGTCCTCCCGGCCGCCTGGGTCGTCGGCCCGGCCAAGGAGGACCACTGGACGACTCTGCTGCGGGCGCGGGCGATCGAGAACACCGCGTACGTGCTCGCCAGCGGGCAGACCGGCCCCAACTGGTGCGGACACAGCGCGATCATCGACCCCATGGGCCACACCCTCGCCTCGGCCGGCGAGAACCCGGGCGCCGCCACGGCCGTACTGGAGGCCGGGCGGGTCGGGGAAGTCCGGGCGAAGAACCCGAGCTTGGCCAATCGGCGCTTCGCGGTGAGCTTCGGCTGACCTTTGGCAGGCTGGCGTGATGCAGATACTCCTGCGCGGCGGGCGCGTACTGGATCCGGGGACGGACACCGACGCCGTCCGCGATGTGCTGGTCCGTGACGGGCGGGTGGCCGCCGTCGGGCCCGGCCTGCCGGCGCCGGACGGGGCCGCCGTGCTCGACGTGTCCGGGCTGGTCGTCGGCCCCGGCTTCGTCGATCTGCACAGCCATGTCCATACGATCGCGGGCCAGCGCCTCCAGGCCTTCGACGGGGTGACGACCGCCCTGGACCTGGAGGCGGGGCTGATGCCGGTCACCCGCGCGTACGCGGACGCCGCGCGCGAGGGCCGGCCGCTGAACTACGGCTTCTCCGCGTCGTGGGGCGCGGCCCGCGCGCAGGCGCACCTCGGTGTCGAGCCCGACGCCAGTATGGCGAGCACGCTCGCCCTGCTGGGCGATCCGGGCTGGCAGCGGACCTCGTCGCCGGCGGAGCTGCGCACCTGGCTGTCGCTGCTCGAGCGCGAACTGGCCGACGGCGCGCTCGGGATCGGGATCCTCATGGGCTACGCGCCGCGCAGCGACCCGGCCGAGTTCCTCGCGGTCGCCCGGCTGGCGGCGGCCGCGGGCGCCCCGACGTACACGCATGTCCGGGAGCTGGTGGAGGCCGACCCGACGACGCCGGTCGACGGGGCCGAGGAGCTGGTGCGGGCGGCGGCGGAGACCGGCGCCGCGATGCACCACTGCCACGTGAACAGCACGTCGCGGCGGCACGTCGACCGGGTGCTCGGCATGCTGGCGAAGGCGCAGGGCGAAGGGTCCCGGATCACGGTGGAGGCCTATCCGTACGGCGCCGGCTCCACCGGCATCGGCGCCTTCTTCCTCGCCCCCGAACGGCTCCCGGCGTGGGGGATCCAGCCGTCGGACATCGTCGTCCTGGAGACGGGGGAGCGGATCGCCGACGCGGCGCGGCTGCGGGAGGTGCGCGCCAGCGATGCCGGCGCCGAGTGCTTGGTCGAGTTCCTCGACGAGGACAAGCCGGCCGACCGGGACCTGCTGCGGCAGGCGCTGGCGTATCCCGACGCGATCGTGGCGAGCGACGCGATGCCGATCGTGTGGGGCCAGGGCGCATACGACTCGCGCGAGTGGCCACTTCCGCCCGGCGGGTCGACGCACCCGCGGACGGCGGGCACCTTCACCAAGACGCTGCGCCTGATGGTCCGCGAAACCGGCACCTGGAGCTGGCTGGAGGCCTTCCGGCGGTGCTCCTACCTGCCCGCCCGGGTGCTCGACGCGATCGCGCCCGGCGCCCGGGCGAAAGGCCAACTCGGCGTCGGCGCCGACGCGGACCTGGTCGTCCTCGACCCGGACCGGGTCACCGACACCGCGACCTACTTCGACTCGACCCGCCCGTCCGCCGGCATCCACCACCTGCTCGTCGGCGGCACCCCCGTCATCCGCGACGGACAGCTCCGGACCGACGCCTACCCGGGCCGGCCACTGCGCGGCGAGCCGGTCTGAGGGCTCAGCCGGGCCACCGCGGCGGCTGCTATAAGGCCGCCTGATACCCCCCTCGCGAATCTCCGCCTTCCTCGCCTCTGACCACCGTGTTTCCATCGCATGAACTCACGACGTGGTGAGAGGAACCCCCGTGACAGCTCTGCATACCGCGATAGCCATCCTTCTGGTTGTCCTGCTCATCCTGGTGCCCAAGGTGGA
This sequence comes from Streptomyces coryli, assembly GCF_011044975.1. Taxonomy (GTDB): domain Bacteria; phylum Actinomycetota; class Actinomycetes; order Streptomycetales; family Streptomycetaceae; genus Streptomyces; species Streptomyces coryli. The sequence goes on from NZ_JAAKZV010000032.1 coordinate 25,680, forward strand.
ACCGGTGATCGCCCTGGTCATCGGCTCGCTCTACCTCGGCATCGCCGCCGGCCTCGGCTTCGAGGGCACCATCGAGACGATCGTGGCCGGCTTCGGCGACATCATGGCGGAGGTGGGCCTGCTCATCGGCTTCGGCGTGCTGCTCGGCTCGCTCCTGAACTCCATGGGGGCGCTGCAGAAACTCGTCGAAAAGCTGCTGCGCATCCTGGGCCCGGGCAAGCTGCCCTACGCCCTCGCCGGCGCCCTGAGCGCCGTCTTCCCGTCGATCTACGTGGACGTCCAGCTCGTCCTCGCCGCCCCGCTCGCGAAGCGCGCGGCGCCGCGCATGGGGCGTTACGGCCTGCCCATGATGGGCGGCGCGCTGAGCGCGGGCATCCTCGTCGGCTACGTCTTCGTGGTGCCGGGCCTCGGCACCCTGGCGGTCGCCGGACTGCTGCACGTGCCGCTGAGCACGATGCTCGTGTACGGCTTCGCCCTCGGCCCGCTCGCCGCGCTGCTGACCACCTTCCTGTTCGGGCGGCTGCTGCGGCGCGGCTTCTGGAACCCGGAGACCGACGAGGTCCCGGAGGAGCCGGACGACGCGGAGAACGGCGGCGCGGCAGGTAGCTCCGGCGGGGCGGCCGGCGGGGGCGGGGAGCCCGTAATCAAGGACGGGGCTGTCGCAACGGCCGCCGCCACCTCCACCACCTCCGCCACCGGCGAGCCGGACTCCCACCGCCCGCTGCCGCCGCTGTACCTCTCCCTGCTGCCGATCATCGTCCCGCTGCTGCTCATCGCCACCGGCGCCATCGCCGACGCCGCGGGCGTGAAGTCGGACCTGCTCACCTTCCTCGGCAACCCGGCCTTCGCCCTCTTCGCCGGTCTCGTCGGCGCGTACGCCCTGGCGCGGTGGGTGCACACCGGCGAGCGGGTGGACCGGGCGATGACCGAGGGCTTCCACAGCACCGGGCAGATCCTGCTCGTGACCGGCGTGGGCGGCTCGCTGGGCGCGGTCATCGGCAAGACCGGCCTCGACAAGGTGCTCTCCGACATGTTCTCCGCCGACGCCGGCATGTCCACCGTGGTGACGATCCTGCTGGTCTGGCTGGTCGCGGCGCTGCTGCACCTGGCCATCGGCTCCATCGGCGTCGCCGCGATCGCCGCCGCCGGGATCATCGCCCCGATCATGGGCGACCTGGCCGTGCCGCCCGCGGTGCTGGCCCTGGCGATCGGCTCGGGCTCGCTCTTCGCGCTGCAGGTGAACAGCAACTTCTTCTGGATGTTCCAGCCGCTCCTCGGGGTGACCACCAGGGGCGCGCTCAAGGCGCTCACCTTTGTGACCTCGCTGGCATCGGTCGTATCGCTGGTGCTGGTCATCGCCGTGAGCTTCGTGGTGTAAGCAAGTCCGAGAGAAAGAAGCACATGCAACCCCTCCGCGGCATCACCGTCGTCTCGCTCGAGCAGGCCATCGCCGCTCCGTACGCCACCCGCCAGCTCGCCGACCTCGGCGCCCGTGTGATCAAGGTGGAGCGTCCCGGCACCGGCGACTTCGCTCGCGCCTACGACAGCCGGGTGCGCGGGCTCAGCTCGCACTTCGTGTGGGTCAACCGCAACAAGGAGTCGCTCACCCTCGACATCAAGGATGAGCAGGGCATGGACGCGCTGCGCCGGCTGCTCGCCGACGCCGACGTATTCGTGCAGAACCTGGCGCCAGGGGCGGCCGAGCGCGCCGGTCTCGGCTGGGCCGAACTGCACGCCGCTCACCCGGAGTTGATCGTCTGCGACATCTCCGGTTACGGCGCCCCGGGCCCGTACGCCACCTCGAAGGCGTACGACCTGATGGTGCAGAGCGAATCCGGGCTGCTGTCGGTGACCGGCACGGCCGAGGAGATGGCGAAGGTGGGCATCTCGGCGTCCGATATCGCCGCCGGGATGTACGCGTACAGCGGGATCCTCGCCGCCCTGCTGGAGCGCGGCCGCACGCGTGAGGGCGTGCATGTCGACGTATCGATGCTGGAGGCCACGGTGGAGTGGCTGGGCTTCCCGCTGTACTACGCGTACGACGGTGCCGAGCCGCCGCCACGGGCGGGCGCGGCGCACGCGACGATCTATCCGTACGGACCCTTCACCGCCGGGGACGGCAAGGTCGTCATGATGTGCGTCCAGAACGAGCGCGAGTGGGCGGCGTTCTGCGAGCGCTTCCTGCGGCGGCCCGAGCTGGCGACGCACCCGGACTACGCCGGCAACGCCGCCCGTAACGCGCACCGGGAGGCCCTGGGCGCGCTGATCTCGGCGCGCTTCGCGGAGCTCACCGCCGCCGAGGCCGTCGGGCTGCTGGCGGCCGTCCCGGTGGCGCACGCCCGGGTGAACTCGCTGGCCGAGGTGTGGGAGCACCCGCAGCTGGCCGCCCGCGGCCGCTGGCACCAGGTGCAGACCCCGGCGGGGCCGATATCCGCCCTGGCCCCGCCGGGACTGGTCGACGACGCCCCGCGGATGGACCCGGTGCCCGGCCTCGGCGAGCACACCCGGGCCATCCTCGCCGAGGCGGGCCTGACGGACGCCGAGATCGACGAGCTCACCGCCCGGGGGGCCGCATGACCGGCGTGGCAGATCAGCTCGCCACGGCGGTGAGCTGGCTGTTCGTGCCGGCCACCCGTCCCGACCGGTTCGCGAAGGCGGCCGGCAGCGGCGCCGACGCCGTCGTCATCGACCTCGAGGACGCGGTGGCCGCCGGCGACAAGGCGGCGGCCCGCGACCGGCTGCGCGCGGCCTGGCCCGGGGACGTCGCCGTGCCGGTGACGGTACGGATCAATGGCCCGCGGACCGCGGACTTCGCCGCGGACCTGGCCGTCTGCCGGGCGCTGGCTCCCGCGGCCGTCGTGCTGCCCAAGACCGAGTCGGCGGCGCAGGTGCGGGAAGCGGCCGAGGCGAGCGGCGCGCCCGTGCTCCCGCTGATCGAGTCCGCGCGCGGCCTGGTCGGCCTCGACCGCATCACCGCAGAACCCGGCTGTGTCCGGCTGCTCCTCGGCAGCATCGACCTCGCCCTCGATCTCGGCATATCCGACGACCGGGCGCTCGACTCCGCGCGGGCCGACCTGGTCCGCTGGTCGGCGGCGAACGGACTGCCCGCACCCGTGGACGGCGTGACCACGGCCGTCCGCGACCCGGACGCCGTAGCGGCGGCGACCGCCCGCGCCCGCGGCTGGGGCTTCGGCGGCAAGCTGTGCGTCCACCCGGCGCAGGTGCCGCAGGTGCACGCCGCCTTCGCGCCCGCCGAGGACGAGGTGACGTGGGCCCGGCGGGTGCTCGCCGCAGGTCACGACGGAGCCGCGGCCGTGGACGGTGAGATGATCGACCGGCCGGTCGTCGAACGCGCGCGCCGCGTCATCGCGCAGGCCGCGCGGCACACCGCCGCGTGATCGAGACCTCGGAGCGGGAAGGCGGCACCGGACACCACCGTGGACATCGCCCAGCTACGCGACTTCATCGCCGTCGTCGACGCCGGCAGCCTGTCCCGCGCCGCCGGCGTGCTGCACGTATCGCAGCCCGCGATCAGCCAGCGCATGGCCCAGCTCGAGGCGCACCTCGGCGTCCGGCTGCTGGACCGCGGCCCGCGCGGCGTACGCCCCACATCGGAGGGCCGGACGCTCTACCGGGACGCGCAGCAGCTGGTGCGGCAGTTCGACCGCCTCGCGCAGGACATCACCGGCGGCCGGCAGCCGGTGCACGGCCCGGTCGCGATCGGCCTGCCCACGACGGTGACCGCGCCACTCGCCCCCGCCCTGTTCTCGTGGGTACGCGCCCGCTATCCCGGCATCCACCTGCAGGTCTTCGAGTCGATGAGCGGTTACGTCCACGAGCTGCTGCTCGCCGGCCGGCTGGACCTGGCCGCCGTCTTCCGCGAGGACGACGCGCCACGCCCGGCGGAGCTGCCGCTTTACTCGGAGGAGCTCTACCTGATCGGCCAGCCCGAGCCGGCGCCGGAGAGCGCGGACGAGGTGTCGCTGCTCGATCTGCGGCAGGTGCCGCTGGTGACGCCGGGGGCGCGCAGCAATCTGCGGGCGCTGGTGGACCGGGCCTTCGCCGCTCACGGCCTGGTGCCCGTCAACATCGGCGACGTGGAATCACTCGGAACGCTGATCCGTATCGCGGAGAGCGGCGAGGCCTGCACGATCCTGCCGCGCTCGGTGGTCGCGGGCCATGGCGACCCGCGCCGCCTGGGCGTCCGCCGCATCGTGGATCCCGTGCTGCGCCGCCATATCGCCGTGCGTACGGCCACGGACAGCTACGAGCCGCGCGACACCGTCGTGGCGGTCCGCCGGGGCATCGTGGAGGTCACCGGAGAGCTCGCCGCCGCGGGCCGTTGGCCGGGAATTCACCTGGTCTGACGGAGCCGAGGTGCGGGGTGTGCGTCAGCTCGGGTCGCAAACCGGGTACGCTGCTTGGTCGGCGGCGTCATATGGCGGGCGTTGCGAAGATCGAGGAGATAGGTCGTTTCATGCTGATTGCTCAGCGTCCCTCGCTGACCGAAGAGGTCGTCGAGGAATACCGGTCCCGGTTCGTCATCGAGCCGCTGGAGCCGGGCTTCGGTTACACCCTTGGCAACTCGCTCCGGCGAACGCTTCTGTCCTCGATCCCGGGTGCGGCGGTCACGTCCATCCGCATCGACGGCGTCCTGCACGAGTTCACCACCGTGCCGGGCGTCAAGCAGGACGTCACCGACCTCATCCTGAACATCAAGCAGCTGGTGGTGTCGAGCGAGCACGACGAGCCGGTCGTGATGTACCTGCGCAAGCAGGGCCCCGGCGTCGTCACCGCCGCCGACATCGCGCCGCCGGCCGGTGTCGAGGTCCACAACCCGGACCTGGTCCTGGCCACGCTGAACGGCAAGGGCAAGCTCGAGATGGAGCTGACCGTCGAGCGCGGCCGCGGCTACGTCTCCGCCGTGCAGAACAAGCAGCTCGGCCAGGAGATCGGCCGCATCCCGGTCGACTCCATCTACTCGCCGGTGCTCAAGGTCACGTACAAGGTCGAGGCCACCCGAGTCGAGCAGCGCACCGACTTCGACAAGCTGATCGTCGACGTCGAGACCAAGGAGGCCATGCGTCCGCGCGACGCCATGGCGTCCGCCGGCAAGACCCTGGTCGAGCTCTTCGGCCTGGCCCGCGAGCTCAACATCGACGCCGAGGGCATCGACATGGGCCCGTCCCCGACCGACTCGGCGCTGGCGGCCGATCTGGCGCTGCCGATCGAGGAGCTGGAGCTCACGGTCCGCTCCTACAACTGCCTCAAGCGCGAGGGCATCCACTCCGTGGGTGAGCTCGTGGCGCGCTCCGAGGCCGATCTGCTCGACATCCGTAACTTCGGATCGAAGTCGATCGACGAGATCAAGGAAAAGCTCACCGGCATGGGCCTGGGCCTCAAGGACAGCGCCCCCGCCGGCTTCGACCCGACCGCCGCCCTCGGCGCCGCGGCCCCGTTCAGCGCGGCGGCGGACGACGGCGACGCGGGCTTCGCGGAGACCGAGCAGTACTGATTCACCTCCGGCCCGGTGGCTGCGCACGGCACACGCCGTGTGGGTCACCGGGCCGAGGCATGTCCAGGGGGGACCTGTGATGGCGGAAATCGGATCCGACGCCTGGCCGCCGGTCCCGATCAGGACCGAGCGGCTCGTGCTGCGTGAGGCGGAGGCGCGGGACCGGGCGGCGTTCGTCGAGCTGTTCACGTCGCCGGAGGTGAACGCCTACCTGGGCGGGCCTCGCGCGCGCGAGGAGTGCGAGCGGACGCTGCCTGAGATACCTGGGCAGCGTCCTGGCGTTTTCGTCATCGAGCTCGACGGCGCAATGATCGGCACGGTCGAGCTCAACCGCCGCGACGGAGAGCGCCGGAGCCGGGTCCGTCCGGACGCCGGGGAGGCCGAGCTGGGCTATCTGCTCCTGCCGGAGGCCTGGGGATACGGATACGCCGCGGAGGCGTGCGCGGCGGTGCTCGGCTGGTATGCCGAGGCGCTGCCGGGCGAGCCGGTGGTGCTCTGCACCCAGACCGCCAATGCCCGCTCCATGCGGCTCGCGGCGAAGCTGGGCTTCACCGAGGCGCATCGCTACGAGGCGTGGGGCGCCCCGCAGTGGATGGGCGTGTGGACCCCGCCCAGGGGATGGGGTGCGACGCGGGCCTGGGTGGAGAAGGGGCTGGCCGAAGGGGAGCGCATCGAGGCAGTCGCGCGGTTGCGTGGGGGCTGGACGTCCGAGATGCGGCGGGTGGATGTCTGCGGGCCGGGAGGGCGGCGGTCGCTGGTGTTGCGGTCGTTCGTGAAGCCTTTCTATCTGCGGCATGCGGAGGGGCTGCTGAGTCGTGAGGCGGACGTTCTGCGGCTGCTTGCCGGGACGGATGTGCCGGCGGCCGGGCTGGTGGCCGTGGATGCGGTCGCGGAGTGCTGCGACCATCCTTCCCTGCTGATGTCCCACCTCCCCGGGACCCTGCGCCTGGGTGATGCGGGCGCCGACACGCGCGCCGACTTGCTGGCCCGCCAGCTGTTGCGTATCCACCGGCTGCCGGTGACGGCCGGGGACCGGCCTCGGGCCTATCAGGCGTGGACCTCTCCCGAGCGGGTGAGCGTGCCCGCCGAGACCGAGCGGCCCGAGCTGTGGCAGCGGGCCGTGGACGTGATCCGGCGCGAGCCTCCCGCGTATCAAGGCAGCTTCCTGCATCGCGACTTTCATCCCGGCAATGTCCTCTTCACGGGCGACGGCGACAGTCTGCGGATCAGCGGCGTCGTCGACTGGGTGGAGACCTCCTGGGGCCCGGTCGATCTGGACGTGGCGCATTGCTCGACGGCCCTGGCGCTGCTGCACGGCGTGTCCGCGGGCATGGACTTCGCCGACCGCTACGCAGCCGCGGGAGGGGTGCTGACCGCGGACCGCGCCGATCATCTGTACTGGCGGCTGCTGGACGCCCTGGCCTTCGCCCCGGACGGCGAGAAGGTCGCCGTCCCCTGGCGCGAGACGGGCCGTGCCGACCTGACCCCCGCGCTGCTGACCGGGCGGCTGGAGGGATATCTCTACGCCCTCTTCGACCGCTACGGCTGACGATGATTTTTCGGCGTTGCCGGAGTCAGTACGGGCGTCAGCTCGACTCACCTTGGAGGACGCCATGGCGCTGGACCTGTTCGCCGGCATTCCCGTGACCGATTACGCCGCGGCGCTGCCGTGGTACCAGCGGTTCTTCGGGAGGGAGCCGTCGTTTCTGCCGAATGCCATCGAGGCGGTGTGGGAGGTGGCCGAGCATCGCTACATCTACATCGTGGAAGACGCGGAACGGGCGGGGAACGCCCTTGTGCTGTCGTTCGTGGAAGACCTCGACGCCCGCGTCGCCGAGGTCTCCCGGCGCGGCATCGAACCCGCGAAGCGGGAGTCGTTCGACGGTGGCGTGAGCAAGGTGATCTATCAGGACGCGGATGGCAATGAGATCAGCCTCGGCGGGGGCGGCGCGGGCTGAAAAATCTCGGCACGGATGTCGAGAACGGTGTGGCCGCTCCGTCCCAGGGGCAGGAGCGGCCACCGTGGCCGCTCGGCCGTCAGGAGGCCCCCGCCATGACGAACGACCAGGTCACCGAGACCCTCAACCGCCCGCTGAGCCAGGAGCTGCTGGCCCGCGACCTCTGCCGCCTGGCCTACATGGCCAAGGACGGGACACCGCGCAACATCCCGATCGCCTTCGCCTGGAACGGCAGGGAAGCCGTGATGTGCACATCGAAGAACGCCCCGAAGCTGGCCTCACTCCGCCGCAACCCGGCCGTCGCCATCACGATCGACACCGAGGTGCATCCACCCAAGATCCTGCTCGTCCGCGGCACCGTCGAGCTCGATGAGGTCGACGGCATTCCGGAGGAGTACCTGGAGATGAACGGCTCCTACGAGATGACGGCCGAGCAGCGGGTCGAGTGGGAGGCCGAGGTCCGCTCGCTCTACGACGGCATGGTCCGCATCGTGATGACGCCGACGTGGGCGAAGCTGATCGACTTCGAGACGACCTTGCCCAGCGCCGTGGAAGAACTCATCCGGCAGCGCGCGGAACGTCTACGGCACAAGGGCTGATCCGTCCCTTTCCAGGCCCCGGTCGGCACCTGTGATCACCGGTGCACCGGCGTACGGTCTCGGCCCTGGGCAGGGGGAACGACCGGCGACGGCGCTCATAACCGGCCCGTCAACCGATCGTTTCTGAACACAGGGGGAACTCTTATGCGCAAGCGCCCTGCCATCATCGCGGCCACCGCCATTTCGGCCGGCGCCCTGGCGGCCCTTCTCATACCCGCCCCGGCGCAGGGCGCCGAGTACACCTCGGCCTTGAAGCTGCGCGGCGTCCAGTACAACGCCCCCGGCAGCGACGACAACCGCTGCACCGGCGGCAACACGCGCGAGGAGTACCTCACGATCAAGAACTACTCGTCCTCCACGACGGTCAACCTCAAGGGCGACTCCATCAAGGACGCCACCGGCAACCGCTTCGTGTTCCCCGCGAACCACTACCTCCAGCCCGGCGACTACGTGCGCCTGCGCGGCGGCAACGGCACCGACTCCGACACCAAGAACGTGGTCTACCGCGACAACTGCAACTTCATCTGGAACAACAGCGGCGACACGATCTACCTGTACAAGGACACGGGCGCCCGCGCGGACGTGCACTCGTACACCAAGGGCGGCTCCGACGCGGACGGCAACGGCTACGTCGGCTTCCACGGCTAAGCGGGAAGCGGCTCGATCCGGGCCGGTACGTGCTTGTGCCACGGCGTGCCTGCGATCGGGTCGCGCCAGGCCAGGTCGGTGAGGGTGTTCAGGGCGACCCCGGTCCGTTCGGTGCCGCCGTCGTCGGTGGGCAGGTCGAGGCCGAAGCCGTTGGGCAGGGCCGCGTGTCCTGCCTGCAGGCGGTCGTCGATCTCCACGGTCGCCTGAGCAGTGCCGCGTTTCGTGGTGATCCGGGCGAAGGCGCCGTCCAGCAGGCCGAGTTGCTCGGCGTCGTACCGGCTGATGCGCAGCGCGCCCTGCTGGTCACGCTTGCGCCAGGTGTCGTCGCGGAAGATGGTGTTCGCGGTGAAGGCGCGGCGCTGGCCGGCGGCCAGGACGATCGGGAAGTCGTCGCTGGTGTGGACGGCCGGAGTGGTGTCCAACGCGTCGAGCAGCCCGAGGAGTTCGGGGATCGGCAGCGGGATGCGGTGGCCGGGGTGCGGCACGTAGTTCCAGGCGTCGGCGTATTCGTCCTCGGTGAACGTCATGCCCGAGCGGCCGTTCAGCATCGCGTCGAAGAGGGCGTCGGCGTTCGCGTGGCCGGCCCGGCGCATGGCGGCGGGGTACTGCTTGGCGATGCCCTGCGCCAGCGCCCACAGCACGGCGCCGGAGCGGGCGCCGTCGGCGAGGGTGGGGCCGAGGGTCTCGTACAGCAGATACGGGGCCATGCCGAAGGTGGACTTGTCGACCGCGGCCAGGGCGGCAAAGGCCAGCTTGTACGGGGTGCGGCCCAGGCGGGCCGCCGCGTGCAGCAGCTTCAGCCGGCCGCGGGGGACGGCGTTCAGCTCGCGGATGATGCGGGCGTAGATCTCGGGTTCCGGCAGGGTGCCGGGCAGCGGGTCGAGGACCGGGGCGCGCAGGTGGAAGGTGTTGTGCGGGAACTCGAAGGTGAAGAAGGTCGCTTCCCACTTCTCGAACTGGGAGGCGGCCGGCAGCACATAGTCGGCCTGGCGGCCGGTCTCGGTCAGGGCGATGTCGATGACGACGACCAGGTCGAGCGCGGCCAGCGCCTCGGTGAAGGCGGCGGAGTCGGCCAGGGAGTGCGCCGGGTTGGCCGACTCGATGATCATCGCGCGAAAGCGGTCCGGGTGGTCGGTGAGGATCTCCTCGGCGATGACATTGCAGGGCACCAGGCCGCCGGGCATCCGCGCGCCGGTGACGGGGGTGCGGCGCGGGCTCGTCGAGTAGCGGGCCAGCGGGGCGATCCAGGAGTGCGGCTGCATGGCGCCGGGCTTGGCGAAGTTTCCGGTCAGCAGCCAGGTGAGCTTGTTGAGATATGACACCAGCGTGCTGTTGGGTCCTTGCTGCACGCCCAGGTCCTCGTACGTCGCGACGCTGGTGGCGGTGCCGATCCTGCGGGCCGCCCGGCGGAGCAGGTCCTCGGCCACGCCGCAGGTCTGCGCGCAGCTCGCGACGTCCACCGTCCTGAGCTGCTCGAGCACCGTCTCGGCGCCGGTGGTGCGGGCAGCAAGGAAGGCGTGGTCGACGAGGTCCTCCTGGACCAGGACGCCGAGGAGGGCGGCCAGGCACCAGGCGTCGGTGCCGGGCTTCACCTGCAGATGGATGTCGGCGAGATCGGCCGTCTCCGTACGCACCGGGTCGATGACGATCATCGAGCGGGACGGGTCCTTGGCGATGTCCTTGAGCACGGTGCGGGCGCGCGGGACGCCGTGCGACTGCCAGGGGTTCTTGCCGAGGAAGAGGGACACGTCGGCGCGGGTGAAGTCGCCGGTGGTGTGACCGCCGGTGAGGTGGGCGTCGACGAAGCCCTCGCCGGTCTTCTCCTGGGCGAGCGGGTTGGAGCGGTAGCGGGCGCCGAGGGCGCGCAGGAGGGCGCCGCTGTAGGCGCCGCCGAGGTGGTTGCCCTGGCCGCCGCCTCCGTAGAAGAAGATCGATTCGCCGCCGTGGGTGTCGCGGACGGTCTTCATACGGGCGGCGATCTCGCGGATGGCGGTGTCCCAGTCGACGGGGGTGAAGCTGCCATCGGGCTCCCGGCGCAGCGGAGTCGTCAGGCGGGCGCCGCCGTTCTGGTAGTGGTCCAGGCGCAGGGCCTTGTTGCAGGTGTAGCCGCCGGTGGCGACGTGCTCCTTATCGCCGCGGATCTTGGTGAAGCGGCGGCCGTCGGTCTGGATCTGGATGCCGCAGTTGTTCTCGCAGAGGATGCACGCGGTCTTGTGCCAGGCGGTGGTGTCGGCGGTCATGGGCCGTGTCCCCTCAGCCGAGCGGGTTGGTGGTGTCGCGCAGGGTGGCCAGGGCCGGGGCGTACATGCGGGTCTTGATGGTGCCGAGGGTGTTGCCGTCCTTGTTCACCTGCGCCTGGGCGATCTCGATCGCGGTGGCGCGGACGGCGTCCTCGCCGACCGCCTGGTCGACGATGCCGGCGGCCGCGGCGTCGGTGCCGCCGTAGCGGCGGCCGGTGACCATCGCCTCGTGCGCGGTCTGCGGAGCCAGCCGGGCCTGGATGAGCGCGGACATGCCCGGGGTGAAGGGAATGTTGATGTCCGCCTCGGGCAGGCACCAGAAGCCGCGGTCGGCGCGCATCACGCGGAAGTCGTGGGCGAGGGAGAACATCGCGCCTGCGGCGAAGGTGTGCCCCTGCAGCGCGGCCACCGTGACGACCGGCAGCGACAGCATCCGCGCGAACAGCTCGTGGACGGAGACGACGTAGTCCTGGTGCTGCTCGGCGTGGGCCAGCAGCCAGTCCAGGTCGAGCCCGTTGGAGTAGAACTTGCCGGTGGCGGCGGTGACCAGGGCGCGGGGTCCTTCCGCCTTCTCCACCTCGTCGAGCGCGGCGTTGACGGCGGAGAGCCAGTCGGGGTGGAAGCGGTTCTCGCCGTCGCCGAGGTCGAGGACGAAGACGTTGTCGTGGCGGTCGAGCGTGGGCATGGTGACTCCTTGAGCTGGGCTGACTCGGGCAGGTGGCCGGGGGCTACCGCCGGGGCTCTGGCTGGGTATCGGGGCGGTCGCGCAGGGCGTACCGGAGCAGGTCGTGGATCTCAGTGGCGGCCGCCTCGATGGGGGCGGTGCTCTGCTCGGCGCGGCACATGATCACGGCGCCTTCCACGGCGGCGATGATGAAGGCACCGAGCCTGCGGCTGCGCTCCTCGGTCAGGCCGTGCCGCAGGAAGAGGGCGGCGAGGGCCTCCTGCCAGCGCGCGAAGACGGCGGCGGCGGAGCGGGCCAGCTGGGGGGCGTCGTCGTTGGTCTCGACGGCCACCGCCACGATCGGGCAGCCGGCCCGGAAGTCGCTCTCCACGAGCCGGTCGCGCCACATCACGAAGAAGGCGTCGACGGCCGCCACCGGATCGTCCGCCTGCGTGGCGGCATCGATCATGCCGGCGATGAAGTCCCCGGCCAGCGCCACGGCCTCGTCGATGAGCTGCGTCCGCCCGCCGGGGAAGTGGTGATACACCGAGCCGCGCGGGGCGCCGCTGTGCGCGAGCACGCGGTCGATGCTGGTGGCGCTCGCCCCGTGCTCGCGCAGCAGCGCCGCGGCGCTGAGGATCATCCGGTCACGACTCTCACCCCTGCGCGGGCTCATCTGCTCACCACCTTCCCGGCGTGCTACCTGCCGGTAACTTAAGGTGTATGGCATAGAGCATGCAAGGGGTGGGACGGAGATCGTTCCGGTGCTGTCAGCGTGCGCCCGGTTCGGTTACGTGATGGGGAAGTCGAAGTAGGTGTCCGGGTAGGGCTCGTCCTGCAGCGTGTAGTGCCACCATTCGGATTCGTACGCGCGGAAACCGCAGGCCTCCATGATGGAGCGGAGGTGGATGCGGTTGCTCGCTTCGGATGGGGTGATCCCCGGGGCGCCGTGATGGGAGACGGGGTCCATCAAGTCGTGGTCGCCGCCCATGCGGGCGAGCTCACCGGTGTCCAGGTGATAGAGCGTCAGGTCGACGGTGCTGCCCCGGCTGTGGCCCGACTTGGCGGCGACGTAGCCCTTCTCGAACATCTCGGCCCGGTCGATATTCGGGTAGTGCCGAGGCTTCGTACGGCCGTCCTCCGGCTGTCTCGACCACTGCATGAAGCAGTCCACGGCGCGTTGCGGGCGGTAGCCGTCCCAGAGGAGCAGGCCAAAGCCCTGGGGCCGGGCCTTTTCCCGGGCCCTTTCGAGGGCCGCGCACAGAGCCCGGGTGCCGACGATGCGGTTGGCCAGGTAGCCGTCCACCGGTTTGCCGGTGAAGTTGTCCCAGGTGGCGTACTTGGCGTCCCAGCGTATGCCGGGTGCGGTCGCGTCCAGGAAGACGAAGTCATCGTTCATCGGAGGTGCCCGTCAGTGCCAACGACACGATCCGGTCGATCACTTCGGCGAGCGGCATGCCTGCGGCCGCCATCATCCTCGGGTAGCGGCTGTAGGAGGTCAGGCCGGGCAGGGTGTTGACCTCGTTGAGGACTACTTGGCCGTCGTCCGTCAGGAACAGGTCCACCCGCGCCAGCCCGCTGCACCCCAGGGTGCGGTAGACCGCCTTCGCGGCTTCCTGGACGAGTGTGCGCGACTCTGCCGGGATGTCGGCGGGGACGATGAAGGTCGAGTTCTCCGATCCGCTCTCGGGATTCTCCTCCTGATGGATTTTGAAGAAGCCGTGCGACAGTGCGACACGGTCCACCTCGCCCGCGATCAAGTCCTGCTCGTTCCCCAGGATGGCGCAGCCGATCTCGCTGCCGATCACGGCCTCTTCGATCAGCACCTTCGCGTCGTATTGCCGCGCGGTCTTCACCGCACTCAGCAGTTCGTCCTTGTTCGTCACCTTGCTGACGCCGAAAGACGACCCCGAACGGGCCGGCTTGACGAAGACGGGATAGGTGAGCTGGTCGGGATCGACATCCTCGTCGGCCGTGACGGTCCAGAACTTCGGTGTGGCGATGCCCGCGGCATTGACGACGCTGTAGGTCAGGGACTTGTCCATGCAGAGAGCGGAGCTCTGGATGTCGCAGCCTGCGTAGGGGATGCCGGCGAGTTCCAACAGGCCTTGGATCGCGCCGTCTTCGCCGAGTTTGCCGTGCAGCACGGGCAGCACGACATCCAGATCGATCGTTCCGTATCGGCCCTGCTCCAGGACCAGCAATCCGGGCAGGCTTCGGTCCGGTGACAGCAGCGCCGGGCGGCAGTTGCCGTTCTCCCAGGCCGGGCCGGGGCCGTCGCAGAGCTTCCAGGCGCCGCTTCTCGTGATGCCGATGTAGAACGGCTCGTACTTGGCGAGGTTGATGTTCTTCGCGACCTCTTGCGCGGACTTGATGGAGATGGGGTGCTCTTCGGAGCAGCCGCCGAAGAGGATTCCGACCTTCAGCTTATCCATGCAGATTCCTGCTTTCGAATTCCAGGCAGTTGGTGAGGGAGTTCTGGACCGTGTCGCGCAGGGCGTGGTCCGTGTAGTACGCGGTGTGCGGGCTGATGAATACGTTCGGCAGCTCTTGCAGCCGCAGCAGAGCCTTGCTGTCGAAGGCCCGGTCTCTGCAGTCGGTGTAGAAGATTCCTTCCTCGCCTTCTACGACATCCAGCGCCACGCCGCCCAGCTTGCCGCCCTCCAATGCCGAGATGAGAGCCTCGGTGTCGAGGAGTGCGCCGCGTCCCGTATTGATGACGAAGGCGCCGTGCTTCATCTCATCGATATTCTGGCGATTCAGGAGGTGGTGTGTATCGGTAGTGAGCGGCGTATGCAGCGTGACGATGTCGCTCTGCCGCAGCAATTCATCGAGCGGCACGTAATCGGCGGCGGTGGCCGGGTGATTGTCGTACGCCAGAATCCGGCAGCCGAAGCCCCGCAGCCTGTCCATGACCGCCGCGCCGATGCGTCCCGTGCCGATGACCCCGACGGTCAGATCGCGCAGCTCTTTCCCGCGGACATCGTTCAGCCGGTAATCGTGGACGTCCGTCCGGCGGACCGTGGCCTTGGCGCTTCGCACCGCCATCAGCATCAGCATCAACGTGTAGTCGGCGACGCTGTCGGGTGAGTAGGCCACGTTCCCCACGGAGATGCCGACGCTTGCCGCGTAGTCCACATCGATGTGGTTGTAGCCGACGCTTCGGGTGGAGATGTAGGAGACGCCGGTCCGGCTGAGCGCACGGAGTGTGGAGTTCGCGATGTCGGTCTTGTGGCTGACGCTGATGCAGCGGTTTCCCGAGGCCAGTTCGATGGTGGCCTCGGATACCGCTGCCGCCGTGATGATCGGCACCACGCCGGCGCGCGGAGCCAACTCCCGGAACAGGACGGCCTCGTCCTGCTCGCACCCGTAAACGGTGATTCCCACGGTGTAGGTCATGCCTACAGTAAAGGCGGTCAGGTGTTACCGGAACGTATGCGGGTTTCGATATGCAGACGATAACTTACCGGCCGGTAGCATATTGCCCGCATATCCAAAACACCATACGGGACGGCAACATCACGCCATCTTGACTTGACGACGTGACCTACAGCGAACGCGCCTCCTCCTACCTCTATCTCGACGGCCTCGCACCCGCCCGCCGGCTCCCGCGCCGCGTGGGCAGAGTCCCGCTCAGCCTCGGCGAGATCGCCGCGGTCGTCGGCGGGACCGTCGAGGGTGACGACGCCGTGACGGTGACCGCGCCGGCCGTGCTCGACGGCCGACAGGCCGAGCCGGGAGGCCTCTTCGTCGCCTTCGCCGGTGAGAACGTCGACGGCCACGACTACGCGGGCCAGGCCGGACAGGCCGGCGTGGTGGGTGTGCTCGGCTCCCGGCCGACGCCGCTGCCCACGGTCGTCGTCGACGATGTGCAGGCCGCGCTGCAGGCACTCGCCACCCATGTGGTGGCAAGGCTGCGCAATGGGCTGACCGTTGTCGGGCTGACCGGGTCGCAGGGCAAGACCAGCACCAAGGACCTGGTGGCCGCTGTGCTGTCGAGTGCCGCGCCGACGACCGCCACGATCGGTTCGCTCAACAACGAGTTGGGCGTGCCGCTCACCATGCTGCGCGCCGATATGGGCACCCAGTTCCTCGTCCTGGAGATGGGTGCCCGTCGCGTCGGGGACATCGCCGCGCTCACCGGTCTGGTCGCGCCCGACATCGCCGTCGTCCTCAACGTCGGGCAGGCCCACCTCGGGGAGTTCGGTTCGCGTGGGGCGATCGCCAGGGCCAAGGGGGAGCTGGTGGAGGGGCTGGCGCCCGGCGGCACCGCCGTCCTCAACGCCGACGATCCCCGGGTGGTCGCGATGCGCTCGCTCACCGACGGGCCGGTGCTGACCTTCGGCCGGGCGGAGCATGCCGATGTGCGGGTGCTCGACCTGGAGTCGGACCGGCTCGGCCGGCCGTCCTTCACGCTACGTACCGCCGACGCCTCGGCGCGGGTCGCGCTGCCGCTCATCGGCGCCCACCAGGCGCTCAACGCGTCGGCTGCGGTGGCGGCGGGGCTGGCGGCGGGCCTTCCCCTCGAGGCGGCCGCGGACGCGCTGGCCTCCGTCTCGCTGTCGAAGTGGCGCATGGAGCTGCGTGAACTCGCCTGCGGCGCGACGCTGCTCAACGACTCGTACAACGCCAACCCCGACTCGACCCGCGCCGCCCTGGACGCGCTGGCGGCGGTCGAGGGCGGCCGCCGCATCGCCGTCCTCGGCGAGATGCTCGAGCTCGGCGAGGAGAGCGAGGCCGAGCATCGAGCGGTCGGCGCGTACGCGGCCTCCCGCGCGGACGTGGTGGTCACGGTCGGCGAGGCGGCCCGGGAGATCGCCGACGGCGCGGGGGAGCGGGCGGTGGCGGTGGCCGGCAACGCCGCCGCCGTCGACTGGCTGCGCGGCCACCTCGCCGCCGGTGACGTGGTGCTCGTCAAGGCTTCCCGCGGGGCGTGCCTCAACGAAGTAGCCGCCGCGCTGGCGTAGTCGGCCGGGGCGCGCCGGACGCTCCGCGTCGCCTCATGTAGAGGTCGAAGGCCCGGTACGTCATCGGTCGCAGCGGCAGATCCCACTCGCCGGCGTACCGCACTGCCCGGCCGCCGGTGCCGGTCTTGAACTGGATCAGGCCGACGTGCGGGTCGTCGGCGTCGAGGGTGGGGGTGATGCCGCGCAGGTCGTAGACGTCGCAGCCGGCCGCCAGGGAGTCGCGGATCATCGCCCACTGGCAGGCGTTGGAGCCGCGCACCTCGCGCTTGGCGGTGGAGGAGGCGCCGTAGGCGTACACCGCGTGCGCGCCGACGCGGACCAGGATGGTGGCGGCGACCAGATCGCCCTGGTGGCGGGCCAGGTAGAGGCTGATCCGGCCGCGCTCCTCGGTGCGCATGGCCGCGAGCATGGTCTGGAAGTAGCGCAGCGGCCGCGGTGTGAAGCGGTCGCGCTCGGCGGTGTGGACGTAGAGGTCGTGGAACGCCTTCAGGTCCTCGAGGCCGTCGCTGACGGTGATCTCGACACCCGCCTTCGCGGCCTTCTTGATGTTGCGGCGCCATTGCTGGTTCATGCCCCTGAGCAAGTCGTCCTCGGTCCTGCCCGCCAGCGGGAGCTCGTACTTGAACTGCGGATGCCCGGCTCCGAAGCCGTCCTCCGGGCTCTGTGGCAGCCAGCCTGCTGCCGCGAGCCGGCTGGTCACGTGCGCCCCGACCGGGTCCGCCCAGTGGCCGGACAGCTCGGTGAGCCGCCTGCTGCCCGGGTCGGCGATGCCCTCCTTGACCTGGGCGGCGCTCCAGGTGTGCGTGCGCACCGGCGGGCCGAGCCGGATCGCGAAGGCGCCGTGTGCCTTGAGATACGCCGCCAGCGGGCCGAGCCACGCGTCGAGGTCGCCGGCCCAGTCGATGGCCGGGCCCTCGGCCAGGTAGGCCAGCGTGCGGCGCTCGAGTCGCGGCACCGGCCGGTGCAGGACGAGCCCGGCACCGGCCAGCCGCGCGCCGTCGTACCAGCCGAGGGACTCGCTGCGCCACTCGGTCTTGACCCGGCCCCACGCCGGGGTCTGCAAGAAGCTGACCGAGCGCTGCTGCCGTACGAACGCCAGGTGCTCGGCGCCGCTGATCGGCCGCACGGTCAGACGTGGGCCCGCGGTAGCTGCTGTACGGGCCGGTTCGCTGTAGGACATGCAGCCAGTGAAGGCAGCGGGGTGTTGCCCGCGCGTATGCGGTTTTCGATATGCCGGCGATATGGCCGCCCGGCGCGCCCGGCGGGGATGCGTTACGGCGTGGCCAGCTCGAAGCGCGCGACGGTGACGGAGCCGCCGAGGGCCCTGGTGGCGTAATGGAAGATCGCGTAGCGATTGCCCATGAAGAATTGCCAGTTGGTGTGCATGCTGAACGCAGGGCCGAGCGGGGTGAAGCCGGTGCCGTCCGTGCTGTAGGAGAAGGTGGCGGTGCCCGGGGCGCCGGGGGTGATGTCGGCCTCGGCGCGCAGCCAGATCCGGCCGGCGCCGCCGGGGAGTGCGGCGACGGCCCGCTCGGTGCCGGTGCCGGTGGTGTTCCAGTCCTTGTCCATGGTCAGGCCGTCGGTCATTACCACGCGCGTCGCGCCGCCGGCGCGGGTGACGCCGATCCAGGCGGAGGAGTCGCGCAGGATGGCGAGTCCGGCCCGGTCGCCGTCGGTCATGCCGGAGAAGTCGAGCTCGACGGTGGCGGTGGAGGTGGGACCCTGGATGCGGTGAGTGAGGGTGTTACGGGCGGCGTAGAGGTCGTCGGTGACCGTGGCGGTGTGCAGGGCGAGGCCGTCGTCGACCGCGAACTTGGTGGTGTCGGGGTTGTGGTTCCACTCCCACTTCGGCTTCAGGGAGGTGCCCTCGAAGGTGTCGACGCCGGTGAGCGGTTCGACGTCGCGTGGTGGGGCGGGCAGGTCGGGGAGCGGGTAGGAGGCGCCCCACGCGCCGTCGACGAGCTGCAGCTCGGGCCAGCCGCCGGCGGTCCAACTGACCGGCGCCAGGGCGGGGATGCGGCCGCCGGGGTAGGCGTCGATGAACGCCAGGTAGTACCAGTCGCCGTTCTGGGTGTCCACGAGGCCGCCCTGGTGGGGCACGCCGCCGCCGGCGACGGGGCCCGGCAGGTCGAGGAGGACCTGGCGCAGCTCGTACGGGCCGAAGGGGGAGCGGGACTTCAGGATGTACTGGCCGTTGGCCGGGCGGGTGACGAAGATGTAGTAGTTCCCGTTGATCTTGTAGAAGCGGGAGCCTTCGAGGACGCCGATCTCCGGCGGCGTCGTGAACACCTCCGCGGACCGGACCTGGCTGCGCAGGTCCGGTGACAGCTGGGCCACCTTGATGGTGGTGGCGCCGAAGGCGACGTAGGGGGTGTCGTCCTCGTCGAAGAGCAGGCCCGCGTCGTAGTAGGCGGTGTCGAGGGTGGTGAGCCGGTCCCAGGGGCCCTCGGCCGCCGGGGCGGTGTAGATGTGGGTCTGCCGGAAGTCGGTCTGGCCCAGCCAGTAGAACTTCTCGTCGCTCCGGCGGTATTGGAGGGAGGAGGCCCAGATGCCGTCGACGTACGCGTGACCGCCGTTGAGGTCTGGCGCCGAAGTCCAGGACGGGTACGGAGTGGCCGGCGAACTCCCAGTTGACCAGGTCGTAGGAGCGCAGGATGGGCGCGCCGGGGGAGTAGTGCATGGTCGAGGCGGAGTAGTAGTAAGCGTCGCCCACGCGGATGATGTCGATGTCGGCGAAGTCCTGCCAGATCACCGGGTTCGTGAATTGACCCGGGAGGGGGCGTGCGGCGCTGTCGGCCGGTAACGACCGGGCGGCGTGCGCTGTGGGCAGCACGGTGGCGCCCGCGATCAGGCTCGTGGCGGTGGCGAGGACGGCTCTTCGGGGGAGGGGCATGGGGGGTCTCCTGGGGTCTCAGCAGCCGACGTGTCCGGGATCTCGAACGCTGGTCGTGTCACCGGACGCGCAGGAGCTTAGGGGCTCCGGACAGATCGTCAACACCCCATTCACCATGATCCGTAGGGCAGAGTAGGGGCATGCCGACGTACCGGACGATGTCGTTCCACCTCGAGACCGAGCGGCTGATTCTGCGGCCGTGGGCCGAGTCCGACGCCGCTGAGTTCAGCGCTCTCCTCTCCGAACGCGGCAAGGGGACGCGCACGGTTGAGTACGCCCGTACGGGCATCGTGGAGCTGCTCGCCGCGACGGAGACCACCGGGATCGCCCTGCTGCCCATCGTGCGCCGGGAGGAAGGCGACTTCATCGGTTATTGCGGATTGATCATCGGCCGCACCACGCTGGAGGAGCCCGAGATCGCGTACGAGCTGTTCCAGCACGCGCACGGCCGCGGCTACGCCACCGAGGCGGCCGGTGCGGTGCTCGACGCCGCGATCGCCACCGGCCGGAAGCGGCTCTGGTCGACCGTCGGCACGTGGAACACACCGTCGTTGCGCGTCCTGGAGAAGCTCGGCTTCGAGCGGGACCACGTCTCCACGGAGGACAACGGCGAGGTGGTGTGGCTGACGCGTGCGCTGCCGTAACGCCGATCCGCCTTGGCGTTCTGCTCAGCTGAACGGGGACCAGTGCGTCCCCGAACCGTCGTGCTTGACGGGCCGCTTCGTGCCCAGGCGGGCCCAGAGCAGGAAGGCCCCGAGGGCGAGGCCGATCGTCCCCAGCGGGATGGCGATGGCCAGGATGATCTCTAGCGTCATGCCCCTGCCCTTTCGCGACGTCAGAGCTGCGCGGTGATGGCCTCCATCAGGCGCACCGGTGTGAGCAGTTGGTCGTACGGCATCGGCGGGTGGTCATCGGCGATGGCGGTCAGGAAGCGGGACAGGGCGGGGGCGTTGTAGTCCGCGTCGAGGGTGAGGGGGCGGGCGTCGATGCCGGTGCTGCGGACGACGGTGGCGTGGAAGCCGATCGGCTGGTCGGTGGTGGGGATGGCGAAGTCGATCAGCAGGCGCGGGCCCGCGGTCAGTTCGGCGACGGCCGTGAGGGTGTGCTTGCCGCGGAAGACTTGGACGTCGGCGATGGCGTCGGGGCCGGCTGGGTTGCCGGCCAGTTCCAGGGCGGCCTCCACGTGGTGGATGCCGTAGAAGAACAGCCCGGCATGGGGGCTTTCGGGGTCGGCGGGGCCTGCTACGTGGATGGTCTGCGGCGGGTCTGCCGCCTCCTGCGCGAGCTGCGCGGTGGCGGCGCACAGGCGGACCGCGGAGTACGAGGCCAGGAGCCCGCCGCCGTCCGAACACGCCGCCGCGATGATCTCCTCCGCCCCGGCCACCGTGGCGGCCAGCGGCTTGTCGACCAGCACCGGCAGTCCGGCGCGCAGGGCCGGCACCGCGCGGCGCGGGTGCAGGTGGCCGTCGCGGTCGCAGACGATGACCGCGTCCACGGCGCCGATCAACTCGTCGGCGTCGTCGAGCACCGTGTCGATGGCGCCGGCGTGGGCCAAGGAGCGGTTGCGTTCGACAGAGCCGCCCGCCAGCGCGGTGACGCGGGCGCCGGCGTGCCGCCCTTCCTGGTTCAGGTGCCGAATGAAGTGCTCGGCATGGGAGTTCTCTGTTCCGCAGATGCCGATGCGCAGCACAGGCCTGGGCGTCCTTTCGTCCGGGTGGGACCGGTGGGCAGCATACTGAACACGAAAGATCCCCCTGTGGAGTCGAAGATGACCGCCTATCGCAACGGCGAGATATCGCACTGGATGAGGGCCGACCGGCGGGCCGGTGGCCCGTCCACATACGGCACTCAACTACCCGACGAAACCCAGGACATCGTCATCGTCGGCGGCGGCCTCACCGGCCTGTGGGCCGCGTACCACGCCGTGCTGGAATGCCCCGGCGCGAAGATCACCGTCCTGGAAGCGGAAGAGGTCGGCTACGGGGCCTCCGGCCGCAACGGCGGCTGGCTCTCCCCGCTGATCCCGGGCAACCGGGCCGTGTACGCGAAGGCCGCACGCAAGCGCGGGCAGGACGGCGCGGCGGCCGTCGCCGCCTTCCAGCGCGCGATGGACGGCGCCGTCGACGACACCCTGCGCATCCTCGAGGACGAGGGCATCCAGGCGGACCAGCAGCGCGGCGGACACCTGCGGGTGGCCACCACCCCCGCGGCGATGAAGCGCCTCGAAGTCACCCACGCCGCCGACCTGGCCAACGGCTGTCGCGCCGAGGACCTGCAACTCCTGGACGCCGCCGCCGTGCGGAAGCGGATCGCCATCCGCCCGGCGCTCGGCGGCCTGCTCACCCGCACCACCGCGCGCGTCCATCCGGCCAAGCTCGTCCACGGCCTCGCGGCGGTCGTGGCGGCCAAGGGCGTACGCATCCTGGAGCACACCCGCGCCACCCGCATCGCGCCCGGCGCGGTGACCACCACCCGCGGCACCGTGCGCGCCACCACGATCCTCAGCTGCCTGGAAGCCTATTCAGGACAGGTCGACAGCGACGCCCCCGGCCTCGGCAGCCGCGAGATCATCCCCGTCAACTCCTCCATGGTCGTCACCAATCAGCTCCCCGAGCACGCCTGGGAACGGATCGGCTGGCACGGCCGGGAGTGCCTGGGCGACGCCGCCCACACCTTCGTCTACGCCCAGCGCACCGCCGACGACCGCATCGCCATCGGCGGCCGCGGCACCCCGTACGCCTTCAACTCCGGCACCCCCGGCGAGGGCCGGGTCGACGCCCGCACCGTGCGCACCCTCAGCGAGCGGCTCCGGCTCTTCTTCCCCGACGTGCCGTTCACCGTCGAGCACGCCTGGCGCGGCGCCATCGGCGTGACCCGCGACTGGTGCGCCGGCGTCACCTTCGACCCCGGCACGCGGATCGGCGTGGTCCGCGGCTTCGCCGGCCATGGGGTTACGGCCACCCAGCTCGCGGCCAGGACCCTGCTCGACCGTGCAGCGGGACGGGACACCACACTCACCCGGCTGCCCTGGAACGACCACGACTCCGGCCACTGGGAGCCCGAACCCCTGCGCTGGGTCGGCGTCCACGGCATGTACCGCCTCTTCGGCCTCGCCGACCGCTGGGAGGAGCAGCGGCACTCCCGTAACACCTCGCTCATCGCCCGCGTCGGCTCCCGACTGGCAGGACTCGGCGAATGACCAGGACCCCCTCGTTGCCGAAGGTCACGTGGTGTGCCGGGCGACCCACGCGTCCGTCTGGTCGGCGAGGTGGTGCAGGGCGGTGGTGGTGCGTTCGCGGTCGCCGGTGTTGAGCATGTCGATCTGGAGGCCGGCGAAGGCGGCGTTGAGGAGGGTGGCGTACTCGCGCGCGGGCTGCTCCGGGACTCCGCGGTCGCGGAACCAGCCCGCCACGAAGTCCACCCGGTCGGCCAGCAGCCGCGAGGTGGCGCCGGCCAGGCGGTCGCCCGCCGCGAGGCCCTCGATCTCGTGGATCAGCCGGGTGAAGGGCAGGTGCTCGGGGGTGAGGTGGTACTCCCACGTCGCCTTGACCACCTCGCTCATGGGCAATGCGCCGTCCGCGCCCGGCAGTTCGGCGAGCCAGCCGCGCTGCCGCTCGTCCAGCCTGGTCAGCGCCGCGTTGAGCAGCTCCGCCTTGTCGGCGAAGTGGTGGGTGAGGACCCGGGTGGTCTGGCCCAGCTCCTTGGCCAGCGGGCGCATGGAGAGGGTGGCGAGGCCGTTCTCCGTCAGGTAGTCGACGATCGCGTCGAGCAGGGCGGTCTTGCGGGCGGGGTCGGGGG